>DATCUC010000039.1:0-13331 GCA_036567625.1 Anaerolineaceae bacterium
TGCCGGCGCTGGCAGCCGCCGCGTTGGTGCATGCCGTGGCGGATCAACCGGGCTGGTCAGAAGGCCGGCGGCTGGCCGGACAGTCTTTCGCCCTCACCACCCGCCCGGTGGCGCACCTGGACGAGAGCAAAGTCCTCGGCCAGAGCGCGCTGCTCAACCGCGAGAACGTGATGCGTATGCTGGATTCGCTGCAAGTCTGCCTGCAAGAACTGCGCGATCTGCTGCAAAGTGAAGATGCCGATGCGCTGGACGCCTATTTGCGCCAGGCGCAGGAAACTCGCGCGCTGTGGTTGAAACAACGCCACACCGAACGTTGGGAAGAAATGCCCACCCAGGCTGCTCCCACCGCTGGCGAGGTGTTTGGCAAGCTGTTCGTCGGTACCCGGTCGAAAAAAAGCGGGGAGCGCCGGCGCTAATCCCCGCGCCGCGCCCGCATGGATGGCAGGGGACAGCCAGCGCTGGCCGGAAACAATCTATTCGAAAGCCAAGGGCAAAACGCTACGATGCCTTTTTTCTGCTACATTGTTGAATGTGCTGACGGCACGTTTTATACTGGTTGGACTACCGATCCCACGCGCCGCGAGAAACAGCACAACGCCGGGCGCGGCGCGCGCTATACGCGCGTCCACCGCCCGGTGCGGCTGGTGTACATCGAACCGCAGCCGGATATGGTCAGCGCGATGAAACGCGAACGCGCAATCAAATCGCTCAGCCGGGCGCAAAAAATGGCCCTGATAACCAGGCATTCTCAAGGATAAACGCATGGACAGCTACCGCGCGATTGGCCCCGGAAGAGTCAATTTGTTGGGCGAGCATGTGGATTACAACGACGGCGTGGTGCTGCCGGCCGCGATCGACCGCCAGGTGACGGTGGACGCCGAAGCGCTGGACGGCGACCAGGTGCAGCTTACCGCCAGCGACCTGGGGCAAGAAGCGGTGTTTTCCCTCAACAACCTGGCAGCGCGCAAGGATATTCACGGCCAGCCGCTGCCGCACTGGGCGCTCTACCCGGCGGGCGTGGCCTGGGCCGCGCAGCAGGCCGGCCTGCCAGTGACTGCGGTACGCGCAGCGTTTACATCGGATATCCCCATGGGCTCCGGGCTTAGTTCGTCCGCCGGGTTGGAAGTAGCCTTTGGCGCGCTGTGGCGGCTGCTGGGCGGCTGGCAGATGGACGGCATGGACCTGGCGCGGCTCGGTCAAAAAGCCGAGGTGCTCTACGTGGGCGTCAACTGCGGGCTGATGGACCAGTTCGCCAGCGCCAACGGCGTGGAAGGTCACGCGTTGTACTTTGACACGCGCAGCCTGGATTGGCGCTCCCTGCCCCTGCCCGCGGGTACGTCGATCATCGTCGCCGATTCGACCATGCGGCGCAGCCTGGCGAATTCAGCGTACAACACACGCCACGCCGAATGCGAAGAAGCGGTGCGCATTTTGCAGGGCTTCCTGCCGCACATTCGCTCGCTGCGCGATGTCAGCGTAGAGCAGTTCAACCGGTTTGCCGCGGAACTGCCGCAGCCGGTGCGCAAGCGCGCCCGGCACGTGGTAGAAGAGATTGCCCGGGTTGACCAGGCGGCGCTGCTGCTGGAACAGGGCGACGCCGCGGGCTTTGGCCGGTTGATGTACGCCGGCCACGCCTCGCTGCGCGATCTGTATGAAGTCAGCATCCCCGAATTGGATACGCTGGTGGCGCTGGCGGCTGAGATTCCCGGCTGCCTGGGCGCGCGGCTGAGCGGGGCCGGGTTTGGCGGCTGCACCGTCAACCTGGTGCGCGACGAATCCGCGGACGGCTTTATTCAAACGCTAAAAGCCGGCTACCTCTCGGCAACCGGCAAGGATGCTCCTGTATACCGCTGCCGCGCCAGCCAGGGCGCGCGCGCGGAGCGGATCTAAACGGGCTTAATCAGTAAAAACCGGCAGGTGGCCCAACGAAACGATGTTGGTCCACCTGGCGCGCTCGCCTTCGGTGAAGATCGCCGCTTCGCAAATCACTTCGGCGCTGGCTTTCTGCATCAGCAGGCGCATACCCTGCAAGGTGGAGCCGGTGCTGATCACGTCGTCGACAATGACGACTTTCTTCCCGCGGATCAGATCGTGGTCTTTTTCGTCCAGGTAGAGCGTCTGCGGCTCGCCAGTGGTGATCGACAGGGTTTCTGCGCTCAATGTCTGGCCCATGTAGGGCTTGTAGCTCTTGCGCAGCACCAGGTACGGCTTGTTGGTTTCCAGCGAGAGCGCAAAGGCCAGCGGGATGCTTTTGGTTTCCGCGGTGACGATGACGTCATAATCACAGTTGCTTAGCTTCTGGGCCAGCTCTTTGGCGCAAGCCATCACCAGTTCGTTGTCGCCCAGGATGTTCAAAATGGCAATTCGCAGCCCCGGCTTGATCTGAAAAAGGGTTAACTCGCGGTGCACGCCGGCAATTTCAACAGGATATGTCGATCGCTTTTCTGCCATATCTTCCTCACTGCAAGTACAGGATGAGATTTTTCGCGGGTAAGTGTAACACAAAACAAAACTTCCAGCGCAAGCCGGAAGTTAAGTTTTGAGTGCCGGGGACGCCGACCCCGGCACTCACTTAAGGAGGAGAAGAAGAGAAGTCGCCCTTTGAAGCTTATATTAATAGAAATTATGATCGCCTGCTTGACGCTAAACCTACGATTACCCTACGCTAGCCTTGCATTTTGCTAAGCATGGCCGCCGCAGAACGGGGACGCGCGGGAAGCTATTTTCTTGTGGAGAGTGGTCAAAGTGGAGCGCCCGGCGAGCAGGTGCGCCCCGAGTATCCGCTTTTCCGAAATCGTTGGAAAAGATGCCAAAAGCGCGCTCCCCTGCTTTGGGCCTTTTTCCGAAATAGTTGGTGTGATACACTTGCAATAATCTTACCGGTGGGGAGACCCGCCTTTGTGACACAGGGGTGTGATGCAAAACGAGACTGTTCCAACGCATAAATCCGGTTTTGTGACTGTGGTAGGCCGCCCGAATGTGGGCAAATCCACGCTGATCAATGCCTTCTTGCAGCAGAAAGTGGCCGCGGTATCGCCGCGCCCGCAAACCACGCGCCGCCGCCAGTTGGGGATCCTGACCCTGGCGAATGCGCAGATCATTTTTATTGATACTCCCGGGCTGCACAAACCCGTCCACAAGCTGGGCGAATATATGAACCAGGTGGCCGCCGAAACGCTGGGCGACGCCGACGTGGTGGTGTGGATGGTAGATGCCGGTCAGCCGCCCAACGAAGAAGACCGCCTGGTGGCGGAGCGCCTGGCGGCGATCTCCCATCGCGGGCCGGTGATCCTGGGGCTGAACAAGGTCGACCGGCTGGACAAAGAAGCGCTGGAGGCGCGCCGCGCGGAATACGTGGCGCTGCTGCCCGGCGCGGAGCCGTTTGATCTCTCGGCGGCATCCGGTTATAACCGCCAGGAACTGCTGGAGCGCATCATCCACCTGCTGCCCGAAGGCCCGGTGTTCTATGATGAAGACCAGATCACCGACCTGTACGAGCGCGACATCACCGCCGACCTGATCCGCCAGGCGGCGCTGGTGCACCTGCGCGAAGAAGTGCCACACAGCATCGCCGTGCGCGTGGACGAGTTTAAAGAGCGCGGCGAAACCGGGGCGTTTATCCGCGCCACAGTTTTTGTCGAACGCGATTCGCACAAGGGCATCATCATCGGCAAGGGCGGCGAAATGCTCAAGAAAATCGGCGCGGCGGCGCGCAAAGAGATTGAAGAAATGAGCGGCCGCAAGGTGTTCCTGGAGCTGAACGTAAAGGTCAACAAGAACTGGCGCGACAATGTGGACGCGCTGCGTCTGTTTGGTTATTTCGAAGAGGACGACGAAGACCGCTAACCGGCTTGCCCGGCTCAGTTTTTGGATTTGCCGCGCGACAGCGGGCGGAAACCTTCGCCCAGCGCCTCGTGCGCCGTGCCGATCACCATAAAGGCTTTGGGGTCCTGGTCGCGCACCAGAGCCTTCAACTGGTTCACTTCGGGCCGGGTGATGACAATATACAGCACTGGCCGGTCGTACTTGGTGTACGCGCCGGTGGCCTCGAGAATGGTCACGCCGCGCTCGAGCACGGTCATCACCTGTTCGGCAATCTCATTGGGTTTCGAGGTGATAATCATCGCCGTGCGGAACACGCCCGAGCCTTCCGAGGCCATTTCCGCGGCCACGCCGGAGATGTAGATCACCAGCAAACCGTAGAGAGCTTCTTTCCAGCCAAAGGCAAAACCGCCCGCCAGCACCACGGCGGTATCGGTGATCAGGTAGGCCTGCGAGATGGAAATACCCAGGCGGTCATTCATCACCCGCGCCAGGATATCGCTGCCGCCGCTGGTGCCTTTGCCGCGGTAAACAATGCCCAGGCCCACCCCCAGCACCAGGCCGCCGTACAGGCAGTTCAGCACCAGGTCATCGGTAACACCAGTCACCGGCAGAAACAGCGCCAGAAAATCAACCAGGAACGAAAAAGCAAACACGCCCACCGCGGTGCGCAGCGCAAAACGTGATCCGCCCAGGTAGCGCCAACCGACGATAAACAGCGGCGCATTGCCCAGGAAGGTCATCAAGCCAATCGGCCATCCAGTGTAGTGGTTGATGATCTGCGAGGCCCCGCTGACCCCGCCGCTGACCAGGTGAGCCGGGATGAGGAATAGCCGCATCGCCAGAGCCTGGACCAACGCCCCAATCACCACGTAGGCATAATCGACCAGAGTCTTAGCCGAAAAATCGATCGGGCCAACCGCGGACTGGAGCCGCTGCCAGATGCCGGGTTTGGGTGGCTGCGCATTCATAATCATTACCTGCCTTTGTGAAGAATAGAACCGCCCAATTATAAGGGAGGCAGCGCGTTATGATAAGGGCCTGATTCACGCCGGGTGGATGCCCGCGAGCCGCTGCCTCAAGGTATGCGCGGGGATTGCCCCGGGAAAAGATTGAAATTCTTCGCAAAATCGGCGCATCCCAACCGTGCAAAATATGTTATAAAGGAAAGAATTAATTACCGGCGGGCCCCATTCGCCGGCAGATTTTTTGCAAAGCGGGGTTCCCACACCTTCCATGAGCGAAATTGAGCGTCTTTTCCCTGTGTCTACTGCCCGCGCGTCCGATGGTCACCTGACTATCGCCGGGTGGGATCTTACTGAACTGGCCAGCCAGTACGGTACGCCGCTCTATGTCTACGATGCAGCCACGCTGCGGCTGCAGGTGGATACGCTCAAGCGCAGCCTGAAGAAGCATTACCCCGCCGATTATCTGATCACCTACGCCGCCAAGGCGTATTTCTCCCTGGGCCTGGCGCGGCGGTTAGCTCCCCTGGACCTGGGCGTTGATGTGGTCAGCCTGGGGGAACTGGTTGTGGCGCAGCGCGGCGGTTTCGACCCTGGCAAGGTGCATTTGCACGGCAATAATAAGTCGCCCGAAGAGATGGAAGCGGCCTTGCGCTGGGGCGTCCAGTCCATTGTGGTCGACAGCCTGGAAGAGCTGGAATACCTGGATGCGCTGGCCGCGCGGCTGCAAGCGCGCGGGCGCATCTGGCTGCGCATTACCCCTGGGCTGCACGTGGATACCCACCCTTACCGCCAGACGGCCCACCCCACCAGCAAATTCGGCCTGTTAATGTCGGACGGGCAGGCCGCCGAAGGGATTCGCCGCGCGCAGGCCAGCCAGTGGCTGCAACTCACCGGGCTGCACGCGCACCTGGGCTCGCAGGTATTCGAACCGCAGCCCTTCCTGGAAGCGGTGGACCTGTTGGTGAGCCTCTCGGAACAGGCCGGGTATGTGCCACTGGAATTCAGCCCGGGCGGCGGGTGGGGCGTGCGCTACACCCCCGACGATCCACAGGCAAATGTGGACACCTGGGTGGTTGCCATCAGCCAGTCGATGCAGACCGCGTTTGGCAAGCGCGGCTGGCCGCTGCCGCGCCTGATCATTGAGCCGGGGCGGTTTCTGGTGGCGCAAGCGGGCGTAGCCCTGTACCGCGTTGGCACCACCAAAACCGTCGGCGACGGCACGCACGTAGTGGCCATCGACGGCGGCATGGCGGATAACCCGCGCGTGGCGCTGTACCGCGCCCGCTACACGGCCCTGGTGGCCAACCGGAATGCCAATCACCTGCGCCGTACCAGCGTGGTGGGCAAGTTCTGCGAGAGCGGTGATGTGCTGATCAACAACGCCGAACTGCCCGAGATGACGCGCGGCGATCTGCTGGCCATGCCGGCCGCGGGCGCCTATCAGCTCAGCATGTCATCAAACTACAACCTCGCGCCGCGCCCGGCGGTGCTGTGGCTGGAAGAAGATCAGGTCGCTGTACTGCAGCCGCGCGAAACGCCGGAAGAAAGCGGCTGGTGGGTAGAAGGTTAAAATCCACCTTGACCCTTCACATACCAGCGAGTACAATCTATTTACTTCTGATTTAGACGCGGGAGTCGCCAAGCGGTAAGGCATCAGCCTTCCAAGCTGACATTCGCGGGTTCGAATCCCGTCTCCCGCTCTCTACCAGTTTTTCTGATATCCTCTTGCTGGATAAAAAAGGGCATTGCCGCCCACCAGAGAACGCTCTGGCCCATACGCATCCTAGGTTGTTGCTTGCGCAGCCGGCATTCCCAGAGTTCCTATGCCGGCCGCGCCGCTGGTTGTGAGGAAATCTGTAAGTGCGTCTGCGCTCACCCATCTTTCCAGACTGATTGAGGAACAGAACTTGGCCATGGAAACTTCTATTCGATTGCGAACATTACGCGCCTGGGCAATTCACCTGTATACCGCCAGCGGGTTGGTGTTTGCGCTGCTGGCCCTGGGGGCCATCGTCGCCAATGATGCCCGCCTGGTTTTCATCTACCTGGGGATTGCGCTGTTTATCGACGCCACGGATGGCGCGCTGGCCCGGCGCTGGCAGGTGAAAATTTGGGCGCCGCATTTCGACGGCCGCAAGCTGGACGATATCACCGACTACATCAATTACACCTTCCTGCCCGCTTTTTTTGCGTACCACTTTGGCCTGATCACCGGCGTGGGCGGCATGGTAGTGTTGGGTGTCATGGTGCTGGCGGGTGTATACGGATTTTGCCAGTCTGAGGCCAAAACCAGCGACGGTTACTTTACCGGCTGGCCCAACTTCTGGAATCTGCTCATCCTGTACCTGTACATCTTCAACCGCTCACCAGAATTCAACGGTATCGTCATTCTGGTCTGCGCAGCGTTGATTTTTGTACCGGTCAAGTACGTCAGCTTTAGCACGCGCCCGCTGCGCCGGGTCACGCGGGTGTTATCCCTGCTGTACGGTGTAGTGTTATACTTTATCGTCGTTGACCTGCGCAATGCGCCCCCAATGCTGTTGGCGCTGTCGCTGGTCTTTCCACTGTACTATCTGGTTCTATCGTTGCTTTTGAATCTCAAATCGGATTGGCAGACGAATGCAGCGGAGAAACTTGAGCCCGAATCCCATTAAACAATTAATGGATTTTTTGGGCAGCATAAAGGTAAGCCACAAAATGGCCTGGTTCTTGTTATTTTTAGCCATCACATTTGAAATATCCGGTACGGTTTCGATGAAGCTCTCGCACGGCTTCACCCGCACTGTTCCTACCATTCTCATGTTCGTGTTTTACATCTCCGGTTTTGTGCCGCTGAATCTGGCCTTGCGCCAGATCGATATCAGCGTGGCGTACGCCATCTGGTCCGGCCTGGGCACCGCGGTGATCGCCATGATCGGCATTTTTGCCTTCCGCGAACCGATCACCCTGCTGCGCGCGCTATCGATTGTGCTGATCATCTTCGGCGTGATCGGGTTGAATATTTCTCACTGGCGATAACCAGGGAGAAAACGCATGCCCTGGAAAATGGTACATGTATCCCATGGAAAAGGGCGCCTGTCCTTCTCGCTTGATGACGGTGAAACCCGCTCCTGGTGGCGCCAGTTAAGGCTGGATGGCAATCCTATCTATTTAATTGGCAACGTGTGCGACACCTGCCAGGCGATTTTTGGACAGGTTTCACCGGCCACTATGCCCCTGGCCCCACAAATACTCTCTCAAAGCCTGCGCGATGGCCTGCAATCGCTGGACCCAAGGGTCGTTGATTCGGTTGCCGCAATTTTGCCAGACGGCGGGTATATGGCGGGTTTGTTCGTCATTCATCCGGCATTCTTTCCCGATACCAGAAGCCGGACACCGCCCGATGGGACTGCCGTCCGGCAGCAGATCCAATTAACGCAAGATATGATTATTCCGGAAATATTCTTGCCGTTGATTACCGCTGACCAGTACAACCTGGATGCCGTGGAACAATATAAACAGATGCTCATGGCGCATCAGCTGCCAACTGCCCTGGCGCTCTCCGTCGTAGATGCGCGGTATCCGAGTGGAAAATGCTATCAATGGCAGTTAGTCCATTTCCTCCTGGATGGTCATCATAAGATTCGCGCAGCCTATGAGATGGGTCGGCCAATTACCCTGTTATCCTTTCTGGCATTAGACCAATCCCACGTCGCGGAGAAAGAAATTTCCGCCGTGGTTGAGCACCGCTACAAACAAGAAACGAAGCTCACACAGCGCTGGGAGAATAACGCTCTTCCCTGATTCGGATGCGCCCGTGAAGGGCTGTACTGAGATCATATCGGAAAATTAAAAGCTGGATAGCACGAATACTTTCCGGCCTACCGGCATCCATAATTCCGTGCTGCTACATGCGATGGGTTTGCGGGGCTGATCAGGTACAATGAAACCAACATACCTTTCTTGATCCTGTGAGGCATCCATGACTCGACGCACATTCCGCATCTTTTCTGCCGTACTGATCCTTTTCGTCGTCGGCAGTGGCTGTTCACTCTTCAACCGGCAGTCCGGCACACCAACCCCGGCCCCCGCGCAGGCCACGCAGTTACCCGCGCCGCGCGTCACCGCCGAGCCCGGCTCGCAGCCGGTGCAGATCACCGGAACGTTCACCTACAGCAACGATTTCGTCGTTGAAGAATACTTCAACGAGCACATGGTGGCGCTGGTAGACATGCACGGCTTTGTGGTGCGCGATCAGGATTGGGAAATCCCGGTCGAATCGCAGACGCTGGGGTACATCAAGCTGGACCGCGACAACAACCGGGCCAGCTACTGGCAGCAGCTTCCGCAGCAGCCTGCCGGGCAGTATAACGACGTGGACAACGACGGGCAGACGGATACCGGCGTGCAGGTCTTCGCCGTGACCTATTGGCCCAACCTGGCCGGCGGCCCGTTCTCCGAAGGCGACGATCCCTCGCGCGGCTGGCCCAGCTACCTGGCCTCGGTGATCACCGACAGCGAGAACCAGGATGAGGTGATTGGCGGAACGCTGGTGGTCTGGTCGCCAGATGATCAGCAGGGGTTCCCTACCGGCTTTGGCGCGGATGGCCTGCTCTTCACCGCGGATGATCCCACCGCGACCATCAGCGCGGGATACACCATCGTCAACCTGGACCAGGACCCGTTTGGCATTTCGCGCGAGCGCGAGCCGCAACTGACCCTCTACGAGCCGCAGGATGTGGCCGTCAAGGACTACACCGATCTCTCGTATACCGAGGCGTTTGATAAAATGGCCGCGGTGCTGCAAAAAGAGTATGCCTTCAACGGCATCCAGGGCAAAGCCCCGGATTGGGAAATGCTGATCCCGCGCATCCGCGCCGGGGTACAGCAGGCGGAAGACAGCCGCGACCCATACCAATTCTACGCCGCGCTTACTGACTTTGCCGCGGCCTTCCGCGACGGCCACGTGGGGATTGGCGGCGGCGGCTTTGTCAGCCAGTTAGTCCAGGAACGCGCCGGCGGCGGATACGGCCTGGCCGCGCGCGAGCTGGATGACGGCACGGTAATCGTGACCCACATCGTCAGCGGCAGCCCGGCCGCGGCTGCGGGCATCCAGGTGGGTGACGAGATCACCCAGGTCGACGGCCAGCCGGTGAGCGACGCCATCAGCCAGGTGCAGCCGCTGTTTGGCCCGCACTCCTCTGATTTCGCCCGGCGCTACGACCAGGTGCGCTTCCTGTTTCGCACGCCGGTAGGAGAAAGCAAGAGCGTCACCTTCGTCAATCAGACCGGGCAGAGCAACACGGTCAATTTGCAGTCGGTGATTGAGATCGAAAGCCTGTTGGTAACGCTGCCCGACAGCGGCGATCCATATGCCCTGCCGGTCGAGTTTACCGTGCTGGATTCAGGCTTTGGTTATATCAAGATCAACTCAAACAGCGACGATTTGGCGCTGATCATTCGCCTGTTTGAGCGCGCCCTCAAAGTCTTTGATGAAGACGACATCCCCGGCGTGATCATCGATATGCGCAGCAATTCGGGCGGCTCGCCGCTGGGGCTGGCCGGGTTCCTCACCGATGAAACCATCGGAATGGGCCAGTTGGAATACTTTAGCGAAAAGACCGGCAAATTTGAACCGGAAGGCGAGCGCGAGCAGTTCTACCCGAACGAAACCCAATACCGCTTTGACCGGCTGGCGCTGCTGGTCGATCAGACCTGCTACAGCGCCTGCGAGTTGGAAGCCTACGGCTTTAGCCAGTTAGACGGCATCATCGTGGTAGGCATGTACCCCACCGGCGGCGTTGAAGCGGAAGTAGCGCGCGGCCAGTTCGAACTGCCGGGCGGGCTTTCCTTCCAGGCCCCCACCGGGCGCTTCACTCTGCCCGACGGCAGCCTGTTTATCGAAGGCCAGGGCGTGCAGCCCACCCTGCGCGTGCCGGTCACCCGCGAAAATGTGCTCAGCGATGAAGATGTAGTGCTGCGCGCCGCTGAACAAGCGCTGCGTTAGGCTGCCCTGTGCCGCGTGAATCTCGGAGCGCGGGGCTGCCAATAATGTTATAATCTGCACCGTTCACCAGGAGAGTGCCATGCTGTTGAATATTCGCATCACCTACTGCGCAGTTTGACATTACACCAAACGCGCTGCCGGTCTGGCAGCCGAACTACTGGACGCCTACGAACCCGAGATCGAGGCCCTGACGCTCATTCCCTCGGACGGCGGGCGGTTTGAGGTAGAAGTAAACCGCGCGCTGTTGTTTTCCAAGCTGGAACAGCACCGCCACGCCGACAGCGGCGAGGTGCTCAGGCTGGTGAAAAACTTTTTGCTCGAAGGAACCACAAAATGAAACAAGGACGCGTATTTTCCGGCGCACGCCCCACCGGCCGCCAACACCTGGGCAATTACCTGGGCGCGATTCGCAACTATGTCGCTTTGCAGGAAAACTACGACTGCATCTACTGCATCGTGGATATTCACGCGCTGACGACCATGGAAACCACGCTGGAACTGCGCCAGAACACCTATGAGATGGCCCTGGATTGGCTGGCTGCCGGCATTCGCCCGGAAGAAAGCATCGTCTTTGTCCAATCGCACGTTCCGCAAGTGACCGAACTGCACACCTACCTGTCGATGGTCACCTCGCTGGGTAAGCTGACCGACCTGCCGACCTTCAAGGAGAAGGTGCGCCAGAACGAGTCGAACGTCAACTACGGGCTGGTTGGCTACCCGGTGCTGATGACCGCCGATATCGTGCTGTACAAGGCCGACCTGGTTCCGGTTGGCATCGATCAGGCTCCGCATCTCGAATTTGCGCGCGAGACGGTGCGTTCCTTCAATTACGCGTATAAGACCGGCGTGCTCAAAGAGCCGCAGATGAAGGTGACCCAGATCCCCAAAGTCATCGGCATCGACGGCGCCAACAAGATGAGCAAGAGTCTGAACAACCATATCGAGATTTCTGCCACGCCGGAAGAAACCAAACAGCGGGTGATGTCGATGGTCACCGACCCGCAGCGCCAGCGCCGTACCGACCCCGGCAACCCGGATATTTGCAATGTGTACGCGCTGCACAAGGTATTTTCGACCCCGGAAGAGGTGGAACTGGTCAACCGCGAGTGCCGCACGGCCGGGATTGGCTGCGTGCAGTGCAAGCAGCTCTTGGCGCAGAATATGAATGCGTATTTTGCTCCCTTCCGCGAGCGCCGCTCGGCGCTCAACCAGCGGCCGGACGATATTTGGGATGTTTTGCACGACGGCGCAAAACGCGCCGGGGCCATTGCCGAAGAGACGATGGTCGAAGTGCGGGATGCCATCGGTCTGCCCAAAAAGGCCGGTTAAACTCCAGCGCTGGCCACGAGAACGGGTTGTAGAACCTGGCCATCTGACCTTGTATAACGGGGGAAATCCCCCACCACAGTACGGTTTGTCCTGAATTGCTGACCTGTCACTCACATCGTATGATAAGGACAGAATTCAACACATTCTGGTTTACTAGTGGGGACTTCGAACCAGAACGAATTTTTTTACCTGAAACGTCCGGCCCGTGGGGGCCGGCGTTTTCTTTTTGGATGTAAGGTAAAATACGTCCATGCAAAAACATCCCATTTACACAAAAAGTTTCGCGAGCATCTATCCCCTGTATATCACGAAAGCCGAGAAGAAAGGCCGTTCTAAGGCCGAAGTTGACGAAATCATTCGTTGGCTGACGGGGTACAGCCAGGAAGCGCTCGAAACGCAATTAGCCAAACAGGCCGACTTTGAGACCTTCCTCGCTGAGGCGCCCCACCCCAACCCTTCGCGGTCGTTAATCAAGGGCGTGGTTTGTGGGATGCGCGTGGAAGAGATTACCGAGCCAACCATGCGCGAAATTCGCTACCTGGATAAATTGATTGACGAGCTGGCGAAGGGAAAAGCCATGGAGAAGATCTTGCGGAAGTAGGCGCAGGCCGGCTTGAGAATAAGCGCCATTTGCGAACCGGATCTTTTATTCGAGGAGAAGTAACGTATGCGCGCAGTCGTTCAGCGGGTTACCCACGGCAGTGTGACGGTAAACGGCCAGGTTTTAGCCGAAATCGGCCTGGGGCTGGTGATTTTGCTCGGCGTTGGCCCGGAAGACAACGAAGAAAAGGCCGCGGCTCTGGCGCGTAAGATCGCCCTGCTGCGCATTTTTGAAGACGAGCAGGGCAAGATCAACAAATCGGTGCTGGATGTGGGCGGAGCTGCGATTGTCGTTTCGCAGTTCACCCTGTTCGCTGACACGCGCAAGGGCAACCGCCCGTCCTTTACCGGGGCTGCCGCCCCGGAGATGGCGCGCGCCCTGGTTGACCGCTTCACCGCGCTGCTGGCTGAACAAGGCGTGCCCACCGGCGCAGGTGAGTTCGGCGCGCACATGGTAGTCGATATTCGCAACGACGGCCCGGTGACGATCTGGCTGGAGTTTTAGCGCACCTGCCACAAGGCCGCGTCAACCTGTATCGCCCAGGCCCCGGCGGCCAGCAAAGCCGCGCCGTCGCGCTGCGTATACACGCCGCACCCGGCGATGAGCGGCAGCCCCAGGCCGCCTA
>DATCUC010000040.1:0-25647 GCA_036567625.1 Anaerolineaceae bacterium
GCGAGAACTACGCGCTGCCCGCCCAGCAGCTCGACCTGCTCGCGGAGATGTTCGCGCAAAAGAAATACTGCGACGTGCCGGGGTTATGCAAGGTAACCGACCAGGCCAAGATAGAAGAGCAAGGGTGGAGCTTAAATCCAGGAAGATATGTCGGTGTTGCTGACAGTAACAATGAGGGTTTAGATTTTATTCAACATTTCCAAGAGTTAACCGAAGAATTAGAGCTTCTAAATACGAATGCGCATGTACTTGAAGAACAAATTTCTGAAAACGCACTGGCTCTTCTAAACAAGGGATTATCTGATGAGCAAGGATAATTGGCCTACCGTAAGGTTAAAAGATATAACAACTAAGATAGGAAGCGGGGCTACACCAAGAGGTGGTAAGGAATCTTATAGGTCGGATGGGATTTCTTTGATTCGAAGTCTAAATGTCTATGACTTTATTTTTTCTTACGATGATCTTGCCTATATTAATGATGACCAAGCTAGACAATTGGATAATGTCAATGTTGAAAAGAACGATATTCTGTTAAATATCACTGGAGCCTCAGTCGCTCGTTGTTGCATGGTTCCAGAAAATGTATTACCCGCAAGGGTGAATCAACATGTTTCAATCGTTCGAATAAATCCGGGTTTGGCCGACCCATTTTTTGTCTATTATGTAATTAACAGCCCGCGTTATAAAACCTATTTGCTTAATCTTGCTCAAGGCGGAGCAACAAGAGAAGCGCTAACAAAGGAGACAATCGAAAATTTTGAAGTTCCATTGCCAGAATTTCAATTGCAAAAGAATATTGCACGTATTCTCTTTGCATATGATGATTTGATCGAAAATAATACCCGCCGTATTCAGATTTTGGAAGAGATGGCCCAGGCCATCTACCGCGAGTGGTTTGTTCATTTCCGCTATCCGGGGCATGAAGGCACGTGTATGGTGCTATCCGATGTCGGAGAATTACCAAAAGGGTGGGAAGTAGTAAACCTAGAAGATGTTTGTAGACGTATTACTGACGGCTCACACGCAAGTCCAGCAAGTGTCGATAATGGTTTTCCAATGGCTTCTGTGAAAGATATGACCAATTGGGATTTTGACATTAGAACTTGCAGAATAATTTCCGAATCAGATTATCAAAAACTAGTAAAGAATGATTGCATGCCGTTATTAGGGGATGTTGTTATTGCAAAAGATGGAAGCTATCTAAAGCACATTTTTGTTATTCAAGAACAACGAGAAATGGTGATACTTTCGTCTATTGCAATTCTACGACCGAACGAAAAAATATCATCGCAGTATTTGGCTCTTCACTTGCTAGACCCATCCGTAAAGTCTCGAATGGCTGGATATGTTTCCGGTGCAGCATTACCTCGAATAATACTGAAGGATTTTAGAAAATTTAAAATCCTTTTGCCCAAAGCCAACATCTTACAAGATTTTACAAATCTTGTTGCTCCTTTGTTTCAGTTATGTTTCAAGTTGACAAAAGAGAATGCAAACCTACGCCAGCAACGCGATCTGCTGCTTCCACGCCTTATCAGTGGAGAGATAGAACTCTAACCGGCTCATAAAACATTCCAGACAAGGGGTACATCCATGCAGGCCAAAGAAGCTAACTTCCTCAAGTTCCTCCAGAGCAATAACAACCAGTTCATTATTCCGATCTACCAGCGCACCTATAGCTGGAGCATCCCGCAATGCCAGCAGCTATGGAACGATATTATCCGGGTGGCGGAGGATTCCAAAATTCCCGGTCATTTTATCGGCTCCATCGTCTACATCGCGAAGGGCATTTACAGTCCAACGACTACTACGCAGCTATTAGTTATCGACGGCCAGCAGCGGTTGACAACGCTCACGCTGTTGCTCTCCGTCATGGCCAAAGCCATTGATCACTCCGATAACAACCTGGATATCACCAGCCGGAAAATCCGCAACCTGTATTTGCTCAATCCAGAAGAATCGGGTAGTGATCGCTTCAAGCTGCTGCTCACCCAAAGCGATTGTGACACCCTAAAGCGGATTGTCGCGGATGAAGAGCTGCCGGAGAACGCCTCTACGCGCCTGGTGGAGAACTACCAGTATTTTGATCATCAGATACGGGATAGCAAAGTCGATCTGGGCGTGCTGTTCACAGGGGTTGGCAAGCTGATTATCGTGGATGTTTCCCTGGACCGCACCCAGGATAACCCTCAGCTCATTTTTGAAAGCCTGAACTCAACCGGTCTGGAACTCTCCCAGGCGGACTTAATCCGAAATTTCATCCTGATGGGCCTGGAGCCGAAAGAGCAGGAGTATCTCTATAATAATTACTGGTATCGGATGGAGCAGAGCTTCGGCCACGCGGAATATTCCTCGTACTTTGATCGCTTCATGCGCGATTACCTGACCATTCAAAATGAAGGCCGGATTCCAAATATCGACCGGGTGTATATGGAATTTAAGGCGTTCGTTCGCAATCACCCTAAACTCACGATGCGGGACATTGTGGCGGACATCTACAAATACTCCAAGCATTTCGTCAAGCTCGCGTTTGAGAAAGAGACAGACCAGGAAATCTGCACGGCAATCAAAGATATCAATATTTTAAAAGTGGAAGTCGCCTACCCATTCTTGCTGGAATTGTTCGAGGCTTATGCACAGCAGACTATCCGCCGGGATGAAGTGCTGACGATACTCCGAGCCATCGAAAGCTATGTATTCCGTAGGGTGATTTGCGGTATTCCAACCAATTCCCTCAACAAAACCTTCGCATCCTTACCGCGAGAAATCAACAAAGAGCAATACCTCGAAAGCTTTCTCGCGATCATGCGGCTCAAAGACTCGTATCGCCGCTTCCCGAACGACGAGGAATTCAAGCAGCAGTTTCTCTACAAGGATGTGTACAACTTCCGCAGCCGCAATTACCTGCTCCGCAAGCTGGAGAACTTTGGTCGAAAAGAGTTGGTGAATGTTGATTCGTATACGATTGAACACATTCTCCCCCAAAACAACGATTTATCCGCTCAGTGGCGGGTAGACCTGGGCGTGAACTGGCAACAAATCCAATCCCGCTATGTCCATACGATTGGAAACCTCACCCTCACCGGCTACAACTCGGAATATAGTGATCGCTCCTTCAAAGAAAAACGAGATTATCCTGGCAACAAGGGTTTCAAGAACAGCCCACTCAATTTGAATGACGGAATTGGAACCCTGGACCAGTGGACGGAAGATACGATTAAAGAACGGGCAATGAAGCTGGCTGATCTCGCGGTCAAGATTTGGACATATCCAGGCCTACCCGAAAATACCCTGAAAAAGTATCGACCGGCCACAGACATTGGAGAAGGAAACGACTTCGCCCTCGAACACTACGAGTATTTACAGGGTAAGCAGTTAGAGCTTTTTTTGACCTTTCGACAACGCGTCTTAAATATTGACCCATCCGTTCGCGAAGAACACAAGAGAAGATACATTGCATTCAAATCCACGACAAATTTTGTGGATGTTGAACCGCAAAAAAATCGCCTTCGCTTGATCTTAAATATGCCCTACATGGAAACGGTTGACCCAAAGGGGTTGTGCAGGGATGTAACTGGCCTTGGGCATTGGGGAAATGGCGACGTAGAAGTTGGATTATCTTCGTGTGATGAACTGGATGACGTGATGGAACTCATCGAACAAGCCTTCCTGTGGGTCGTGGATAACTGACAGAATTCGCTCTCATCTTGCCCTACCGTTGAGGATGGAAATGCCGGGTTATACAGAAGATGAATTGATAGAACAGCCAGCAAAGCAACTATTGGCAACAATAGGCTGGCAAATTATCGATGCCTATTGTGAAACCTTCGGCCACAATGGTACGCTCGGGCGGGAAAATGCCGGTGAGGTCATTCTCTATTCGCGCTGGTTTCCAACCTTGGAGCAGTTTAATCCTGGTCTATCCCTCGAAGTGTTGCAACTCGCCGCTAACGAGCTTTCCCGGGACCGCTCCTCTTTGTCGCCGGCAGAAGCCAACCGCGACGTGTATCAAATGCTCAAGGAAGGGGTGCGGGTCACCTATCGCGACGAGGACGGGAACGAGATCGTTGAGAACGTACAGGTGATCGACTGGAACTGCCCGCGCAATAACGATTTTCTGCTCGTTTCACAGTTGTGGGTGACAGGCGATATGTACAAGCGCCGGGCTGACCTGGTGGGCTTTGTCAACGGTATCCCACTGTTGTTCATCGAGCTAAAAGCCTCGCACGTCAACCTGAAACACGCCTACGACGACAACCTGCGCGATTACAAAAACACCATCCCGCACCTGTTCTGGTACAACGGCCTGATTGTTCTCTCCAACGGCAGCCAGGCGCTGGTAGGAAGCATCACCTCGCCGTGGGAGTATTTCAACGAGTGGAAGAAAATCAACAGCGAGGGTGACGAGGGTATCATTTCGCTGGAAACGGTGCTGCGCGGCACCTGCACGCCGGAACGCCTGCTGGATTTAATAGAGAATTTCACTGTCTTTAAAATCGCGGCAGCTCAGAAGGGTGGAAAGGCTGGTGGACTGATCAAGGTACTGGCCAAGAACCATCAGTACCTGGGCGTCAACAACGCCTTCGAGGCGGTACGGGGCATGCAGAAGAACCGGGGCCGCCTGGGGGTCTTCTGGCACACGCAGGGCAGCGGGAAATCGCTCTCGATGGTATTCTTCTCCCAAAAGGTGTTGCGCAAGCTACCTGGCAATTGGACCTTCCTGGTCGTCACCGACCGGCAGGAATTGGACCAGCAGATCTACAAGAACTTCGCAGACAGCGCCGCCGTAACCGAGGCTGAGAAGAACGTCCGCGCGGAAAGCGGCGAACACTTGAAACAGCTACTGCGCGAAGATCACCGCTATCTATTCACGCTTATACAAAAATTCCACATCGAGCGCGGGCAGACCTACCCGGTCCTGTCGGAGCGCAGCGATATCATCGTCATGACGGACGAAGCGCACCGCAGCCAGTACGATGTGCTGGCGCTCAACATGCGCAACGCTTTGCCCAACGCAGCGTTCATCGGCTTCACCGGCACGCCGCTCATGGCTGGCGAAGAGCGCACGCGTCAGGTGTTTGGCGATTACGTCAGCATCTATAACTTCAAGCAGTCTGTCGACGACCAGGCCACCGTCCCGTTATTCTACGAGAACCGTATCCCCGAGCTGCAACTGATCAACCCTGACCTGAACAACGACATGGCTGACGTGCTGGACTCGGCCATGCTGGATGAATCCCAGGAGCACCGCCTGGAACGCGAGTTCAGCCGCGAGTACCATCTGATCACCCGTGATGAGCGGCTGGAAAAAGTGGCCGAAGATATCGTGCTTCACTTCCTCAGCCGCGGCTACCAGGGCAAGGCGATGGTGATTTCGATTGACAAAGCCACCGCCGTGCGCATGTACGATAAGGTAACAAAGCACTGGCGGATTCAACTGGCCATGCTCCAGGCGGAATGGGAGGATATACCCGCTGATGAGCGTACAACAGAGGATTGGCAAACGCTCAAAGCGAAGATCGACTACATGCTATCCACGGATATGGCTGTGGTCGTTTCGCAGGGGCAGAATGAAATCGAAGATATGCAGGAGAAGGGGCTGGATATCAAGCCGCACCGCAAGCGCATGGTTGAGCAGGATCTGGCGACAAAATTCAAAGACCCGGATGACCCCTTCCGGCTGGTGTTCGTGTGCGCCATGTGGATGACTGGCTTTGACGCTCCCTCCTGCTCCACCATCTACCTCGATAAACCGATGCGCAACCACACGCTGATGCAAACCATTGCCCGCGCCAACCGGGTCTTCCGCGAGAAGGTCAATGGCTTGATTGTGGATTACATCGGTGTCTTCCGTGACCTGCAAAAAGCACTGGCGATTTACGGCTCCGGCGCGGGTGGAGAGGCTGGCGAAGGTGAGATGCCGGTCAAGGCCAAAGAAGCGCTGGTGGCCGATTTGCGCGAAACCATCAAATCTACGCAGGAGTTCCTGGCGGGACATAACGTCGAAACCGAAACCATTCAGGCAGCCGAAGGATTTATGCTGGTCAAGCTGCTGGATGATGCCGTGGACGCGTTGGTGTCAAAGGATGATATAAAGCGAGAGTATCTGCTGCGCGCCAATCAAGTGGATAAACTGTTCCATGCCATCCTGCCTGACAGGGCGGCAAACGAATTTGGACCAGTGCGCAAAACAATTGTCATCATTGCACAGAAGATACTCAACCTCACGCTCCCGCCGGACATTTCCGGCATTATGGACCAGGTGGAAAAACTACTGGACGTGTCCATTGCTCCGAAAGACTTAGGGTATGTCATTCATTCTCCGCTCCCCGCGAAGGAAATCAACGAAGGCAGCCGCCCGGCGCACTGGGTAGACCTCAGCCAGGTGGATTTTGATGCGCTCAAAAAGCAGTTTGAAAAGGGACGCAAGCACACCGAAATCGAAAAGCTGCGCGGCAAAATCAATGCCAAGCTCGCGCGCATGGTCCGTCTCAACCGCAGCCGGATGAATTACTACGAACAGTTCCAGAAGATGATCGACGAGTACAACGCCGGGGTGGAAAATCTGGACGCATTCTTTGCCCAACTCATCTCCTTTGCCCAGGACCTGAACCAGGAAGAGCAGCGCGGGATTTCAGAACAGCTCAATGAAGAAGAGCTGGCCGTGTTCGATTTGCTCACCCGTCCCGAGGTGAAGCTCACCAGAGGCGAACGGGAACAGGTCAAAAAAGTAGCGCGTGATCTGCTCCATACGCTGCGAGCGGAGAAGCTGGTGCTGGACTGGCGCAAGCATCAACAGAGCCGAGCCGGCGTCCGCCTGACGATTGAGGAGAAGCTCGACCAGCTGCCAACCGCATACGATAAGGGCCTGTACCAGCAAAAGTGTGAGGCTGTTTTCCAGCATGTGTATGATGCATATCAGGATAGCCGTCATAGTATTTACATCATAACCTGATCGCGTAGAAATCGGTTGCCTCGCCGAAAATCCTCGCTACTTTCAAGCGTACCTTTGATCTACATGGTACACTTACGCTAGAAACGGATCCGGAGATCAGCGAGGGATCATGCACCATACCACCGCCACGGGGATCGCTTCCCCCAACATCGCATTTATCAAATACTGGGGCAATCGAGATGAGGCTCTACGCCTGCCGGCCAATGGCTCGATCTCGATGAATCTTGCCGGGCTGCATACGCGCACCCAGGTCACCTTTGACCCGGCGCTGCGCGCGGACAGCCTGCTGCTCAACCAGGTGGAGCAAAGCGGCCCGGCGCTGGAGCGCGTTTCGCGCTTTCTCGACCAGGTGCGCCGTATGGCGGGCAGCCAGAACCGCGCGCGGATTGTCAGCGAGAACAACTTCCCCACCGGAGCGGGGATTGCTTCTTCCGCCGCGGCCTTTGCGGCGCTCAGCCTGGCGGCGTCGGCGGCAGCGGGCTTGCAGCTTTCAGAGCCCGAGCTTTCGCGGCTGGCGCGGTTAGGCTCCGGTTCGGCGGCGCGCTCGGTTCCCGGTGGTTTTGTGGAATGGCAGCCCGGCAGCGGCGATGTTGATTCGTACGCTTTCTCGATTGCTGCGCCGGGTTACTGGGACCTGGTGGACTGTATCGCGATTGTGGAAGCCGGGCATAAGCCCGTCGGTTCCACCCAGGGTCACGCGCTGGCCGGTACCAGTCCACTGCAGGCCGCGCGCGTGGCGGATTCCGCTCGCCGCCTGGAAGCCTGCCGCCGCGCAATTTTGGAGCGCAATTTCGCGGATTTCGCCGCCATTGTGGAGGAGGACAGCAACCTGATGCACGCCGTGATGATGACCTCGCACCCGGCCTTGTTCTACTGGTCGCCGGCATCCCTGCTGGTGATGAAGACGGTGCGGGAGTGGCGCGAAGATCAGATACCGGTATGCTATACCCTGGACGCCGGCCCGAATGTGCATGTGCTGACCCTGACCGATCACGCGCCCCAGGTGGTGCAGGCGCTGGAAGATTTGCCCGGTGTGGCCCAGGTGCTGACCGCCGCGCCCGGCGGCCCGGCGCAGTTGGCGCACGCCTGAGATGTTGACTGCCGCGCCAGCCAAGCGGCATTTGCGAGCCGGGCATACCCTACGCAGCGTCTTTTGCAACCCCCGGTGAAAACGGATATAATACAAAAAATTGTACAGAGGGCCGTAGTGTGACGGCTTTTGAGAGGTTAAGGGAGAAATGATCGGTTCGATTCTTGAGTTTGTGATTGCGCTGGGTATCCTGATTACGCTGCATGAACTGGGCCACCTGCTGGCTGCCAAGTTGATGCGCATCGAGGTGGAGGAGTTTGGCCTGGGTTTCCCGCCGCGGATCGCGCGGCTCTTCACCTGGGGCGGCACGGAATTCACCCTCAACTGGATTCCCCTCGGCGGCTTTGTGCGCCCGAGAGGCGAAAATGACCCGGAAGTTCCCGGCGGCCTGGCCGCGGCCAGCCCCTGGAAGCGGCTGTTTGTGCTGCTGGGCGGCTCGACGGTCAATATTATTACCGGAATCCTGCTGTTCAGCCTGTTGTTCACCACCCTGGGCACGCCGGATGTTTCGCGTGTGCGCATTATGGGCGTGGTCGAAGGCTCGCCGGCGCAGCAATCCGGGCTGCAGGTAGGCGATGAAATCACCGCCGTCAACGGCGAAGCGGTGACCAGCATTGAGAACGTTTCGCAGATGATCAAGGCCCAGGTGGGCAAAGAAATCACCATCACTGTGCTGCGCAGCGGCCAAACGCTGGATTTGCGGGCCACGCCGCGCGTCAATCCGCCGCCAGATCAGGGCGCGCTGGGAATTTCGCTCGGCAACCCCACGGTGTCGGTGCCCTGGATCAAGACCATTCCTACGGCGCTGCAGGTGACCTGGGCGCAGGTCGACGCGCTGGTTTCGCTCCCGGCGCAGCTCATCCGCGGTGATGTGCAGCCCGAAGAAGCGCGCATGGTTGGCCCGGTGGGCATCTTCAGCATGTATGACCAGAGTCGCGAGAGCGATATTGAGAACGCGCAGCAGGCTCCGGGTGATTTTTCAGCGCAGATCCTCAACCGGCTGGCGCTGCTGGCCACCATTTCGGTTGCCCTGGGCATTACCAATCTGCTGCCCATCCCCGCGCTGGATGGCGGCCGCATCCTGTTTGTGCTGCCCGAGATTCTTTTCCGCCGCCGGGTTCCGGCCAAGTACGAAAACCTGGTGCATCTGATCGGTTTCGCGGCCCTACTACTGCTTATGATCTACATCACCACGCAAGACATCTTGCGCCCCATTCAGCTTCCCTAAAAGAGGTCAAGCGCCATGCCCGCAAAAAAAACCCGTGAAATCCCGTTTGAAATGGTCGTCCGGGCTCTGCTCGATGAGAGCAAGATGTTCCCGCCATCCTACCTGCACCGCTTTTCGGATATCAGCGCCGGTGAGTTGAAACAACTGAAAGAAATCTGGCCAGAGATCAACCCGGCGCGCCGGGTGGCGTTGATGGAAGACCTGGAAGAGCTGGAAGAAACGGACACGCTGGTTTCTTTCCGGGATCTCAGCACTTTTGCGCTGACGGATAGCGAGCCGATGGTGCGCATCCACGCCATTCAACTGCTGTGGGAATATCCCAATCCGGACCTGGTGGAAAAGTTTACAGATCTGCTGGAAAATGACCCGCAGCCCGCAGTGCGAGCCGCGGCGGCCTCGGCGTTGGGCATGTTCGTTTACCTGGGCGAACTGGAAGAAATCGCCCAACCCCTGCACCAGCAGGTGGTGGAAGCGCTGCTGCGCGTGACCAGCGGGCCAGACCAGGCTATCGTGCGCCGCCGCGCGCTGGAGGCGCTGGGCTTTTCGGGTCGCGAGGAAGTGGCGCAGTTGATCCAATCGGCATTCCAACAGGGGGACGTGGACTGGCTGCAGTCAGCCGTGTTTGCCATGGGCCGCTCGGCGGACCCGCGCTGGGAAGAGCCAGTACTGCGCATGTTGACGCACGAAGACAACAATATCCGCGAAGAGGCCATTCGCGCCGCCGGTCTGCTGGAACTGGCCGCCGCGCGCGAGCCGCTGCTGACCATGTTGCAGAACTTAGAAGAAGACGACGATGCATTCGAAACCCTGATCTGGTCACTTTCACAAATCGGCGGCGAGGGTATCCGCGATGCGCTGGAACGCATTGCCGAAGACACCGAAGATGATGACGTGGCCGAGTTTATTGACAGCGCCCTGGAAAACCTGGATTTCACCGAGGGCTTTGATATTGTGGATATGTTCGATTTCAATGACGATCCCGAAGGCTATATCGTTGATGACGGCGATGGATCAGAACCGGATGAATCGGACGGGGAGAACCGCTAACGCGCGGATTTCCGGCACGCTGCTTGCATCCTGTCGACAGGCAGGTTCATCCAAGAGCCGGTGCGTACACCGGCTTTTGCATCTGGCAACCCAGTTTGTATTGAAAAAAACCGCAGCATATCGATGAAGGAAGCCCCACCATGCGCCGCTGGCCCACAGTTGTACTGATCCTGATCTGCGTTTTGCTCGTGACTACGCCCGCCGCCGCCGCCCCTGTCGCGGACGTGACCGATATCGCCGTGTTCTACACCTTTGGGCAAGAAGCCACCTTTCAGGCGCGGCTGCGCCCGGCGGAAGACTGGGCAGAGGTCAACCTGTTTCTGCAGCCACAGGGCCACCCGGCGCGCGTACTGCCGGTGATGCCGGATCAGGACGGAGGGATAATTCTGCGTTACAACCTGCGCGAGAATCCGCTTCCGGTGTTTACCCCGGTCACCTACTGGTTTCAGGTGACCAACGCGCAGCAGCAGGAATATACCAGCTCGCAGACAACTTTCGTATACGATGACAACCGGTTCGACTGGCGGCAGTTGACATCCGGGATATTTGAAGTGCACTGGTACGACCGCGATGTGAGCTTTGGGCAAGAAGTGCTGAACACCGCCGAAAAGGGACTGCAGTCCGCTCAGACCTACCTGCCCGGCACGGTCAACGGCCCGGTACGCATTTTTGTGTATGCCAGCGCGACGGATTTTCAGCAGGCGCTGCAAAACAGCGCTACAACTTGGGCGGTCGGGCATGCCAGCCCGGCGCTGAACACGATCGTGGTTTCGATCCCTCCCGGTCCGGAAGAAATGCTGGAATTGGAACGCCAGATCCCGCACGAACTCGCGCACCTGGCGCAGTCCTCCCTGGCCGGGGACGGCTATGCGAAAATTCCTACCTGGCTGCAAGAAGGTTCGGCATCGCTGGCAGAACTGTATCCCAACGCGGATTATGAATCCGTGCTGGAGAACGCGGTCGAAACCAACAGCCTGATCCCCCTGGCCCAGTTGTGCGAGCCGTTCCCACGCGAGGCATCCGCGGCGTTTCTTTCGTACGCGGAATCTGCCGCGTTTGTGCGCTACCTGCATCAAAATTATGGTACCTCCGGCCTGGGCAAGCTGGTACAGATCTACGCCGACGGCGTGGGCTGCGCCGAAGGACCGCAGCGCGCCTGGGGGCTGTCGCTGAATGAACTGGAATACCGCTGGCGGCAGGAGAGCCTGGGGATGAACATGGCCGGGCTGGTGATCAACAACCTGCTGCCTTACCTGATCTTGCTGGCACTGCTGGTGGCGGTTCCCATCCTGGTCGCCGCGGCTATGCGGCGGCGCGGGAACCCCGGTAGGCCGGTCAAGCAGGCGTAAGAAGGAGCCAAACATGGAAAAACACGAGCGGCTACACGCGGTGGTCGAGGGGCGGGTACAGGGCGTGGGCTACCGCGTTTTCGTTTACGAACACGCGCACGCGCTGGCGCTCACCGGTTGGGTGCGCAACCGGCGCAACGGCAGCGTTGAGGTGCTGGCAGAAGGCGCGCCGGCCGACCTGTCGACCCTGCTGGAGCGGCTGCGCAAAGGACCGCGCGGCGCGTTGGTGACGGATGTCAAGGCGGAATGGAACGCGGCAAAAGGCGATTTCGCGGATTTTGAGATCGAAGCAACGGAATGGTAAGCTCGCAGCTTCGCGAAAACAGAACAGGCCGGAAATCCGGCCTGTCTTTCGCTTGATACCAGTACTTAATGCTTACGGCGCGGGCGTGGCGTCTGTGCCCGGCGTGCTGCCGCCATATCCATTCATGCAGCCGCCCAGAAAATCCATGCGCCGGTTGACGCGGGTCTTCATGCGGTCAGCCTGATCCTGGGTGATCTTCCCATCCGTCACAGCCTGATCGATAATCTGAACACGCACCGCTTCCCACTGAGTGAGGAATTCTTCCTGGGTCAGGCCCTTTTCCTCGGCCACATCCCACAGGCGGTCGCCGGTATCCAGTCTGGCCTGTAAATCTTCGGCGGTCATATCCAGTTTTTCGGCGAACGCGGCCACCATTTGATCATGCATCCAGCCATCGCCGCGCATCATTCTTCCACCGGGCATTCCGCCGCGCATTCCGCGCGGGCCCTGCCGGCCAATACCGCCGGGGGTCTCAGTCGGCCCGGTTTGCGCGCGCACAATACTGTATGTGGCAAAGGCTGCCACGCCCAGAACGGCGAGAACGGCGATCACAACGGCCGAGATAATCCATACTTTCTTCATCGTTTACTCCTTGATTGGTAAATGAAACAGCTTTGATGCTCGTATGCTACCAGGAAGTTATGAAGAACGTATGAAGATGCATCGCAGATGCTGTGAAGATTGGCGCGGTCTATTCACCGGCCAGCAGCTTAGCGCGCTGCCAGGGGCTTAAGTTGGGATCATCCGCCATCATGGCGCGCAGTTCGAAGATCTGATCGCGCAGCGCGGCGGCCTGCTCAAATTCGAGGTCTTTGGCGGCCTGCTTCATCTGTTTTTCCAGTTCGCCAATGATGCGCTTCAATTCGGGCGCCGGTATCACGCCTGCGCCCTGCCCCGCGGAATACGCGCCCCTGGCTTCGGCCATCGCATGGCCGGGTTGGGCGCTGGCGCTCAACCGTTCGGTGATGTCGTGGATAGCCTTGACGATGCTTACCGGCTCGATACCGTGATCTTTATTGTATTTCACCTGCTTGGCGCGGCGGCGGTTGGTTTCTTCAATCGCGGCCTTCATCGAATCCGTCATGCGGTCGGCGTACATCAGCACCCGTCCGTTGACGTTGCGCGCCGCCCGGCCGATGGTCTGAATCAGCGCCGTCTCGGAACGCAAGAAGCCTTCTTTATCCGCGTCCAGGATTGCCACCATCGACACTTCCGGCAGGTCAAGGCCCTCGCGCAGCAAGTTGATGCCCACCAGCACATCGAAGACACCCATGCGCAGATCGCGCAAGATGCCCACGCGCTCCAGCGTTTCCACCTCAGAATGCAGGTAATGCACCTTGAGACCCATTTCCATCAGGTAATCCGACAGGTCTTCGGCCATGCGCTTGGTCAGGGTCGTCACCAGCACGCGCTCACCGTTTTCCACGCGTTTCTTGAGTTCACCCACCAGGTCATCCACCTGCCCGGCGGTAGGCCGCACTTCCACCTCGGGGTCGACCAGCCCGGTGGGGCGAATAATTTGTTCCACCACCTGTTCAGCGTGATTCATCTCATATGGGCCGGGGGTGGCGCTGGTGTAGATGGTATGCCCCATGTGCTCCTCGAACTCGTCGAAGGTCAGCGGGCGGTTATCCAGCGCGGAAGGCAGGCGGAAACCGAACTCAGCCAGCACGGTTTTGCGTGAGCGGTCGCCGTTATACATGCCGCGCACCTGCGGCACCGTCATGTGCGACTCGTCGATTACCAGCAGGTAATCGCTTGGCAGATAATCCATCAGCGTCCACGGCGGTGAGCCGGGCGCGCGCTGGTCGAGGTGGCGCGAGTAGTTTTCAATCCCCGAACAGTAGCCCACTTCGCGCAGCATTTCCAGGTCGTAGCGCGTGCGCTGCTCGAGGCGCTGCGCCTCCAACAGCTTACCCTCACGCTTGAACTGGTCCAGCCGCTGCTCCAACTCCGCTTCAATATCCCCGATGGCCTCTTTCAGCCGGCCCTCCGCGGTGATGTAATGCTTGGCCGGGAAAACGGACACCTGCTCCAGGTCGCCGTACAGCTCACCGGTCAGCGGGTTGATGGCGGATATGCGCTCGATTTCGTCGCCAAAGAAGGCCAGCCGGAACACCTTGCGCTCTTCATAGGCCGGGTGGATCTCCAGCGTATCGCCGCGCACGCGGAAGGTGCCCGGGCGCAGTTCCAGGTCGTTGCGCTGGTACTGGATCTCGATCAGCTGGCGCAGCAAGGCGTTGCGGCGGAAGATCTCACCCTTGCGCAGTTCGATCATGCCCTTGCTGTACAACTCAGGGCTGCCCAGGCCGTAGATGCAGGACACTGAGGCAACGATGATCACATCCCGGCGCGACATCAGCGCGGTAGTGGCTGCCAGCCGCAGCCGGTCAATTTCCTCGTTGATATCCGTTTCTTTCTCGATGTACAGGTCGCGCTGCGGCACGTATGCCTCCGGCTGGTAGTAATCGTAATACGATACGAAATACTCCACCGCATTCTCGGGGAAGAACTCTTTGAATTCGGCGTAAAGCTGCGCGGCCAGGGTCTTGTTATGCGCCATGACCAACGCCGGTTTTTGCAGCCGGGTGATCAGGTTGGCGATCGTGTAGGTCTTGCCGGTAGCGGTCGCGCCGAGCAGCACCTGATGGCGCATACCCTGCTCGATGCCCTTCACCAGTTGATCAATCGCCTCCGGCTGGTCTCCGGTTGGGCGGTAGGGAGCTTGTAATCGAAATTCCATCGCACCATCCTTTATCTATCGGGTCGGATCAGACGGGAAGCTTCCCGCCGGAGCGTACCAGTCGCCGGGGTCAATATTGGTTGTCGTTTCGCCCGAGCGAACTTCAAAAACGATCAGGCTGTGGTCGGTACAGTCGACCGCCAGCCCGCAGGGTACGGCCTGGCTGTAACCACCGGAAATCGCGCCCGGATCACCGTCGCGTAAGTATGCCACCATTTGATAATGCCCGGGGGCGATGCCGTCCCACTCGTATTCGGCGGTATTCTGCGGTATCTCTTTCGTCAGGTAGGCGCCGTCCTCGGTGTTCCACAACACCAAACGCAGCGGTGGGATCATCTCAGACGGATAGGAGAGCTTGCCGCTGACCGATCCGGGCAGCAGTTCTTCGGTTGGAACCTGCGGGGAGAGATCAACGGGCTGGCCGGTGGCGGCCACCTGGGTCATCCAGGCGTCGGCGGTGGCTTCGCCATTCTGCTCCATGGCAGTGACCGTATTTTGCAGCGCGTCCAACGTGGACTGAACACCCGCGCTGTCCGGCGCAGGCGTGGAGCTGCTGCCACCCACCAGCGTACAGGTAATGGAAAGCAGCACCAGGCCGCCAATGATGATCAGAAACAGGCTCGAACGTCGCATTAAATCCTCCCGTATCGAATATAAATTCTAGCATAGGATCGGCGGCTAGAGAATAGCCAAACGGACAGGTTTTCTGCCCGCGCGACGCGAAAATCAGGGCTGCTGGATAACGGGCAGGCGCAGGGTGAAAATGGCCCCGCCATCCGGGTGGTTGCCCGCGTCCAGGGTGCCGGCGTGGGCAAGCGCCAGGTGGCGGGCAATGGCCAGCCCCAACCCGCTGCCGCCTTCCTCGCGGTTGCGCGCGCGGTCAGCGCGGTAAAAGCGCTCGAACACGTGCGGCAGCAGTTCCGCCTGTATCCCCGGACCGGTGTCGCGCACGCTGATCATCACTTCCGCGGCGCTGCACGAGGCGCGCAGCGCAATCATCCCGCCATCGGGCGTAAAGCGCAGCGCATTTGACAGCAGATTATTCAGAATTTGCTCGAGCCGCACCGGGTCGCCCCAAACTGGCGGACACTGGCTGCCCGGTGCGGTCACCAGTTCGGTTTCCAGTTGGATTTTGTGACTTTTGGCGGCGGCGCGGAAGCGCCCGGTTACTCGATCAATCAGATCGGGCACGGATACCCAGGTGCGCTCCAGTGAAAGCTCGCCAGCGTCGGCCAGGGCCAGCGTGCGCAGGTCGTCCACCAGGCGTGAGAGTAGTTCGTTTTGATCCAGTACGGTTTGCAGGTTCTCGGTACTCAGCGTGTAAATCCCGTCTTGCATGGCTTCTATCTGCGCTCGCTGCACGGCCAGCGGAGTGCGCAGTTCGTGGGCGATATCAGCCGTCATGGCCCGGCGCCGCTCCTCGGAGTGCTGCAGGGATTCGGTCATGCCGTTGAAGGTCGAGGCGAGGATGGTTAACTCGTCGTGGCCCCGCACTGGAACGCGCTGGGTCAGGTCGCCGGTTGAAAGCCGCTCCGCGGCCCGCGTCAGGTCGCTCACCGGGCGCAAGATACGATCTGAAAAGAGCAGCGCAGCCACCAACGAAAGCAGCAGCGCCACTAGAGCCGCGCGCAGCGCCGCGAGGTTCAAACGGCGCAGCAAGGGCTGTGAATCGAGATTGCGCGGGCTGCCGCCGCCGTCGACAAACAGGTAGCCTACCGTCTCGCCGTTCGTGTTTTCCAGTGCGATGCCATCGTTGAGCTTTGCCGCGCTGAAGGGCGGCAGGCTGTACCCACGCTGATCGTTGTCGTAAAACAGTTTGCCCTGGGTGTCGACAATCTGGATGCGCTGGCGGGTGACCATCATCATGCCTTCTCCCGGCCCCATCATGCCGCCGCGGAAGATCGAATCGACATTGTCCCAGGAACCGACCTCAGCATAATAATCTTCCAGCCGGTTGACCAGCCCTTCCGCGCCCACCATGCCGCCGCGCACCATGTACTGCTGCAACTGGGCGCGCGTGCCCACGCGCACAAAGACCACCAGGCTAATAATAGCGGCCAGCCCCACCAGCAGGTATGTCAAGATTAACCGCGTGCGCATGCTCATAATCACCACCCACCTGTGAAATAAAACTCGCCCGGTGGTTGTACCCGGGCGTTATTCCTTGCGAAACCGGTAACCCACCCCGAAAACCGTCTCAATATAATACGGCCGGCGCGGGTCCGGCTCAATCTTGGCGCGCAGGTTTTTGATATGCGCGTCGATGCTGCGCTCGTAACCTTCATAGGCCGTGCCCTGGGCGCTGTCCAAAAGCTGCAGGCGGGTAAAGGCCCGTCCCGGCTGCGAGATGAGCGCCGCCAGCAGGTTAAATTCCGTTGGGGTCAGGTCGAGCACGGCATCACCCCTGGTTACTAAATGCGCATCCTGGTCCACGATCAGGTCACCGGACTGCAGCCGCCGGTTGGGCACGCCATTGGGATTGGCCCGGCGCAGCACAGCGCGGACGCGGGCGACGACCTCACGCGGAGAATAGGGCTTGATAATATAATCATCCGCGCCGAGTTCCAACCCAAGCAAACGATTGGTTTCATCCACCCGCGCCGTGGCCATAATCAACGGGGTATTGGCCTGGCTGCGGATCTCGCGGGCCACCTGCATCCCATCCAGGCCCGGGAGGTTCAAATCCAGGATAACCAGATCAGGCCGGAGCCGGTGAAACAGGCTCAACCCGGAATCACCGCGCTGGGCCGTAGCAACCGTATAACCGCCGCTTTCCAGATACGACCGGAGGACCTGCGCCAGTTCGCCTTCATCTTCGATGATGAGGATTGAGGTCATATGGTCATTATAGCAGATAGCACTTCCAGCAGCCGGTCGCGCCATTCTTCGCCGTTGAGGTATAGCGGCATCCAGTAGGAGTTCTTGCCGGAGCGGGTATGGTGGCCGATGTTGGGCAGTTCGCGCGCCTGCACGCCTTCGGGCAGCGGCGGGTAGCGCATCACGATCTGCTGATTCTCGACCGAAACCGAGCTGAGACCGGCCAACTCGGCGCGCACCTTTACCTGCATCTGGAAGAGCAAGTTGCGCACCTCGTCCGGCGGCTCACCAAAACGGTCGCGCAGTTCGTCAGCCAGCGCATGGATCTCATCCTCGTTTTGCAGGTTCGCCAGCCGCCGGTACAACTGCAAGCGCATATTCTGATCGGGAATATATTCAACCGGGATCCCGACCGACATGGGCAGATCGACATTGACCGGCATGGCGCCCTCTTTGGCATCCAGGCTGCCCAACGCGGCCGCCGGAAGGCCCAAAACGCTGCGCAACTGGCGCACGGCCTGCGCCAGCATGCGCGTGTACAGGTGGAAGCCCACCGAGGCGATATACCCATGCTGGCGTGTGCCGAGGAGTTCACCCGCGCCGCGCATTTCCAGGTCGCGCATGGCAATGGAGTAGCCCGCGCCAAGCTGCGTGTTCTCGGCGATCACTTCCATGCGTTCCTGCCCTTCGGGGGTTGGAGATTTCTTGCGGTGGCGGAAAAAATACGCATAGGCCCGCTGCGCTCCGCGCCCCACCCGCCCGCGCAACTGGTAAAGCTGCGCCAGGCCAAAGGTATCAGCCCGGTCGACGATCAGCGTGTTGGCATTGGGAATATCCAGCCCGGATTCGATAATCGAGGTACACAACAGCACGTCAATCTCACCCCGCGTGAACTGGTGCATCACCTGGGCCAGCGCGTTCTCGTTCATTTGACCGTGCCCCACGCCGATGCGCGCCTCGGGTACGACCGTATTGAGATGGTGCTTCATGGCCTGGATGGTTTGCACACGGTTGTGGACGAAAAACACCTGCCCCCCACGTTCCAGCTCGCGCAGGATGGCCTGCCGCACCAGGTTGGGCGAATACGGGCCAATGTGGGTGACAATCGGCAGGCGTTCTTCTGGCGGAGTATTGATGGTAGAAATATCGCGCACGCCGGTCAGCGCCATATACAGCGTGCGTGGAATGGGCGTGGCCGTCAGGGTGAGTACATCTACCTCGGTGCGCAGCCGCTTGAGATATTCTTTGTGAGTCACGCCAAACCGCTGCTCTTCATCGATGATCACCAGGCCCAGGTCCTTAAACTGCACGTCGGGCTGCAGCAGGCGGTGCGTACCAATGATGATATCTACCCCACCCTGTTCCAACTGGGCGACAATCTTATCCTGTTCTTTGGGATTGCGGAAGCGCGAGAGCATTTCCACCGTCACCGGAAAAGCTGCCAGGCGCTGTTGGAAGGTCTCAAAATGCTGCTGCGCCAGCACGGTTGTCGGAACCAGAAGGGCCACCTGCTTGCCATCCATCACAGCTTTGAAGGCCGCGCGCAGCGCCACCTCGGTCTTGCCGTAACCCACGTCGCCGGTCAGCAGGCGGTCCATCGGGCGGTCGCTCTGCATATCCTTTTTGACGGCTTCAATGGCTTTGACCTGGTCGCCGGTTTCGACGTAGGGGAAGCTGGCTTCCAGTTCCTGCTGCCAGGGAGTGTCGATTTTGAAGGAGTAGCCTTTGGCCACCTGGCGCTGCGCGTACAGTTCCACCAGGTCCCGCGCCACGTCTTCGACGGCGGTCTTTACCCGCTGCTTGTCATTATTCCATTCCTGCGTACCCAGCCGGGTGGCATTGGGTGCTTCGCCGTCCGGGCCGATGTAGCGGCTGAGCCGGTCCGCCTGATAGACGGGGACGTAGAGTTGATCGCCCTGATCGTATTCGACGACCAGGAACTCGCGCGTCGCGCCTTCCAGCACGCGCTGCACCAGTCCGGTGTAGCGGCCAATACCGTAATCGATATGCACCACCCAGTCGCCGGGTTTGAAATCGGCGTAGCCAGCTTCGGGGCTCTCCGCGGCGGGCGCGTGGCGCTGGCGTGGCAGCGGCCGCTGCCAACCAAAGATCTCGCTGTCGGTGAGCAGGTTGAGTTTCCGGCCGTTGGGCAGCGCAAGCAGCCAGCCTTCGCCCAGCGTGCCTTCCACAAACTCCGGCGTATTTTTCTCGCGGCATTCGTGCAGCCGTTCCTGCCAGAGTTCTTTCAACCGGGCGACCTGGCGCGAAACGACCACAAAGCGCACCGGCTCCACGCACAGTTCGGCAATATAGTCGACCAGGGATTTCAAGCGGCCGCCAAAGCGCGGGCCCGGCTGAAACGCGGAAGCAAGCTCAGGCTGATCTTCGGCTGTGGAACGGCCTAACTCCAGCCAGGAATGACCGGTGAGGCTGTCGTACAGTTCGGAATACGACAGGTAGGGGATGGGGAAATCGGCAGGCAGCGTGCCTTCGGTGACGCTGTCCTGGCGCAGCTTGACGGCCTGCTCCTCGATCTCGTTCCCGGCCGATTCGAGCTGGTCCAGGTCATCCACCAGCACCAGCGACTGGCTGGGCAGATAATCCAGCAGGCTGGAAACTGCCGGGTGGGCCAGCGGCAGATAAAATTCTTCCATATCTTCGCCGGGGGTTTGCAAACCTTCGAGCTTGCCGGTGAGCACTTCACGGGCCGGGGTAACCAGCAGCATCTCCAGCGGTTTGATCGTGCGCTGGGTGGCCGGGTCAAAACGGCGAATGGTATCGACCTCGTCGCCAAAGAAATCCAACCGCGCCGGGTAGGGCTCAGAAGGTGGCCAGATGTCCAAAATGCCGCCGCGGCGCGAGAACTGCCCGGGTTCGACAACGATGTCGGCTGGTTCATACCCGATCTCAACCCAACTACGCAGCAGCGCTTCGGGGGGCAGGGTTTGATTGACCTTCACCAGACGGGCAGCTTTGAGAAAATCGCGGCGGGGCAGCGTGCGCGCCATGACCGCGCGCAGCGGAGCAATGATCACCGGCGGCTGCTCCGGCTTTGGCCAGGTGGGCATATGATATGCGGCCAGCGTTGCCAGAACCTGCATCCGGTCGCGGCGGGTAGCGCTGCCCCAACTGGCCTGCTCATAAAACAGCGGCGTCGGCTCGGGGAATAGGAAGCGCGGACTGCCCGGTTCCCAGAACCCCAGTTCGTCGAGCATGGTCAGGGCGTGGTCGGCGCGGTTGGTGAGCAGAAGAACCGGCCGGGCCAGGTCGCCGTGCAGCGCCGCGGTGACGGGAATACGCGCGGCGCGCGGCAGTCCCAATCCGGGAAGACGCGCGCGGTCGCGCAGTTCTTCGAGCAGCCGCGCATAGGCGGGAAGTGATCGAATTTCTTCCAGCACAGTCTAATCCTTGGGCAGCGCCCCGTTATAGCGGTTCATAGCCGCCTCCAGTCCGGAGCGCACGAACAGCACAGCGGCATCGGCGGCGCGGTCAATCATCAGCGTCGCCAGCTCCTGCTCATCGCGGTTGAAAGGATGCAGCACGTAATCGGCGGCCATCTTCTGGCCCGGCGGCCGGCCAACACCCACGCGCATGCGCGGGATATCTTCGGTGCCCAGGCGTTCGATCGTAGATGCCAGCCCTTTCTGCCCGCCCGATCCGCCTCCGGGGCGGATACGCAGCGTGCCAAGCGGCAGGTCGATATCGTCGTGAATGATCAGCAGATTACTTATCGGCACTTTATAGAAACGCATCAGCGCGCCGATGGCCGTGCCGGAGAGGTTCATGTAGGTCATGGGCTTGGCGAGGATGATCTTACACCCACCGTCCATGCCCGCGCCCACCAGCGCGCGCTCTTGCGCGCGGCTGATGTTGATCTTCAGCAATTCGCTCAGCCGGTCAATGACCATGAAACCGGCATTGTGGCGAGTGTTGCGATATTCGCGCCCGGGATTGCCCAGCCCCACCAGTAAATAGACCGGCGCGCCCTCGGCGGCGGGAAGTTCTTGCGCGCGTTTGCGAATACGAAATAATCCCATGATCGATCTCATCCAGGCAGAATTTAGCGCTCGCGCAGCAAGCCACGCAGCGCCAGATAGATTCCAAATATCAGAAACAGCGCCAGCACAAAGCCTGCGCCCTGCGCAGCGCTTAGCGCCAGATTGAAGCGGTCCAATGCGGCCGGGTTGGGCGGCAGCGGCGTGGGCGTATTCAGCAGCCCCCCCACTGGCGTGGCAGCCGAAACCGGAACGGCAAATCCTCCCGGCGACAACAGCACCAGAAGGATCAGGAGAATCAAGCACAAACCGCCCAGTCGATACATAGCAGGTAATTTTAACATTATTTTGCACGCAGAGCAAATTTTGCTTCGGCGAGAAATAGATAGCGCCAGCACCCACACAGCGGGGGTGATGTTCCACCTCATACGTGGGGGGAATTCCCCTAGAAAACGCCTCAATAAATCACTATACTGATTTAAATAGTCATGATTGGACGTTTTTACAAGACACTACCGGTGAAAACGGACCGTCCGTTTATCGGTACCTGCTTACAGGTACAGCTTGGAAATGCAGAGGAGTGAACAACATGGCCGTTGACCGCACTTTTCGGTCCGCCGAGGAACTAAAAGAAGGACTTAGCGAACAACAATACATCGCTAATGATGAGATATCGACGATTTTGTACCTTGCGCAGCAGATCGGCAAACCATTACTGGCCGAAGGCCCTGCGGGCGTTGGCAAAACGGAATTAGCCAAAGCCCTGGCCGCTGCCACCTGCCGCGATTTGATTCGTTTGCAATGTTACGAAGGCCTGGATGAAACCAAGGCCCTGTATGAGTGGGAATATGCCAAGCAACTGCTCTACACGCAACTCTTACGCGACAAGCTGCAAGAGACGCTTTCCAGCAGCGAAACGCTCAAAGATGCCGCCGACCGGCTGGCGAACGAGGAAGATGTCTTCTTCTCGATGCGCTTCCTGCTGCAGCGGCCGCTTTTGAAGGCAATCCTGAGCGAAACCCCGACGGTGCTGCTGATCGACGAGATCGACCGCGCCGACGCGGAATTTGAAGCCTTCCTGCTCGAAGTGCTGAGCGACTTCCAGGTGAGCGTGCCGGAGCTAGGAACGCTGAGCGCGGTACACCGCCCGCTGGTGATCTTGACCAGCAACAATACCCGCGAGTTAAGCGAAGCGCTCAAACGCCGCTGCCTGTACCTTTTCATCGACTACCCTACGATCGACCAGGAATTGAACGTTGTTCGCCTGAAGGTTCCCGATCTTTCGCCCAAGCTGGCGCGCCAGGCGGTAGAACTGGTACACAAGCTGCGCAGCTTTGACCTGCGCAAATCACCCAGCATCAGCGAAACCCTCGACTGGGCCAAAGCGCTGGTAACGCTCAACGCGCACAACCTGGATCAATCGACGCTGGAAACCACGCTGAGCGTGCTGCTTAAACACGAAGCGGACCTGCAAAAGGCTAAACGGATGCTCTTCTCGCCCACCAACAAAAGGCCGGGAGATTACGACATGCGTTCCTGGCAGAATTAGCCCGCGAAGGAGAAATCTATGGACCAACGCATCGTCCAGTTTGTAGCGGCGCTGCGCGCGAACGGCGTTCGCATCAGCCTGGCGGAAACAGCGGACGCTTTCCACGGCGTGGAATCACTTGGAATCAGCGACCGCGATATGTTCCGCTACACTTTGCGCGCCACCCTGGTGAAAGAAAACAAAGATCAGCCGATTTTTGAAAAGCTGTTCCCGCTCTTCTTTCAGGGTGACGAGCCGCCGCGGATGACGAACCCGGAGCAAGATCTGACGCCTGAGGAAGCCGATAAGATCGCCGAGGCGCTCAAGCAGTTCACCGATGACATCCGCAAAATGCTGGAAAAGCTGATGCAGGGCCGCCCGCTCAACCAGAACGAGCTGGCGCAACTGGATCAGATGATGAATATCAACGAAGTCACCGATCTGCGCTACCAGAACTACCTGACGCGCCAGATGGAACAGGCGTTGAAGTTCCGGCAGGTGCAGCAGGCGCTGGAAGAACTGATGGCCATGCTGCGCCAGATGGGCATGGATAAGCAGCGCGTGGAGCAGCTTCAGAAAATGATGGAAGCCAACCAGCAAGCGCTCAAAGATCAGTTGTCCAGGCACGTCGGCCAGAAGATCGCGGAAAACATGAGCGAGCACCAGCACGCCGACCGCATGGACGATCTATATAACCGGCCATTTGCCTCACTTAGCGACGATGAGATGCACCAGCTCCGGCGCGAGGTGACGCGCATTGCGGCCGTGCTCCGCACCCGGCTGGCGCTGCGCCTCAAGCGCGCGAAAACGGGCCGGTTGGACGTTAAATCCACATTGCGCAACAATCAGAAATACGGGTCGGTGCCGCTGGAACTGCACCACCGCGACCAAAAGCTCAAGCCTAAGATCGTCGTCATCTGCGATATCAGCACTTCCATGCGGCAGATCTCGGAACTGATGCTCTCCCTGCTCTTTGCCATTCAAGACCAGATCAGCAAAACGCAGGCTTTTGCATTCATTGACCATATCAAATACATCAGCCCGTATTTTGAAGGCCAGCAGCCGCAAGACGCGGTGCGCGCAATCTTGCAGCAAATGCCTTCGGGCTATTACAACACAGACCTGGGCGCGTCGCTGGTGGACTTTGACGAGCGCTACCTGGATATGGTGGACAGCCATACCACGCTGATCATGGTGGGTGATGCGCGCAATAATTACAACGACCCGCGCCTGGAAACCTTCCGCCTGATTGCGCGACGCAGCCGCAGCGCGATCTGGCTCAACCCGGAGGCGATCCCGCTGTGGGGAACGGGCGACAGCGACATGCCCAAGTACGCACCGCTGTGCAACCGGATTTTCCAGGTGAGTAACTTGAGCCAGCTCAGCGAGGCGGTTGACCGTCTGCTACTGGGCCGCTGAGCGGCGAACAGTCGAAAAATAATGATGAGGCATCGCAGCATTTTTACCAGCCATTCGCAATATCCATCTCGCTGAAGATGCTATAATCGGTTCAGCGTTTATTCATTTACCGGTCAAAAGCCTCTACAAGGCCGGGGTCAGGCAGTTGGGGAGTTTGGAAAGCTGCCACGAGTGATATAATTGAGGTAACTATGGAAGATGAAGGCAAGACCGCCGTTTCTGCTCCACCAGCCGTAGTAACGGTTCCCCCTGAGAGTGATGCTGCTCAGCAGGAAGGCAAATCAAAGCTGTGGATCGTAATCGTCGCGGCCGTATTAATCATTGGTTTGCTGATTACCGGGCTGGTGCTGCTGATCCGTTCGGACACGGAAACGACCAGCCACTGGCGCGATATTTTTATCATTGTGATGGCGCTGGAATCGCTGATCATCGGCGCGGCGCTGGTCATTCTGATCGTCCAGATCGCGACATTGATCAATCTATTGCAGCATGAGATCAAACCGATTTTGAACTCTACCAATGAAACCGTCAACACGCTAAAGGGAACCACCAAGTTCTTAAGCGAAAATTTGACTGGGCCAGTGATCGAATTGAACGCGACCCTGGCGGCAGTCAAAGCTTTCTTCGATGTCCTCCGGCCGGGCAAGAGCCGCCGCCGGTAATCTCACCCGGACACTCATCCGGACAGGTAGCGTTTTTGAAAGGAGCTTGACAATGGCAGACAATGATGAGTTTGGAGCTTTCTTGATTGGCTTTATCATCGGTGGTTTGACCGGCGCCGTATCAGCCCTGCTGTTAGCGCCGCAGTCGGGCGAAGAAACCCGCACGGTAATTCGCGAACGCGCGATTGAACTGCGCGACCGCGCTTCAGAATCGTTGGAAGATGCCTACGCGCGCGCAGAACAGGCCGCCGCGGACGCACGCACCCGCGCGGATGAATTGACCAAGGTTGCAAAAGAACGCGCCGACGAACTGAGCCGCCGCGGGCAGGTTCTGGTGGAAGAACAGCGCGCCAAATTGGGCGGCGCCGTAGAGCAGGTGAAGCAGCGCGCCACAAAAGCCGGCTCGGAAGGCGAAGCCTCTCCGCAGATCTAATCAGGTATGAAACAAAAATGGCTGTCCAACCGAACGGATTGGACAGCCATTTTTGATTTACTCTTCTTCCCCGGTCA
>DATCUC010000041.1:0-14337 GCA_036567625.1 Anaerolineaceae bacterium
GTCAGGACAATGAAACAAACCGAAAGCACCCCAAACAACTGGCGAATTTTGCGTACCCGCCGATCTTTTTCACATGCTGGTTGATCCGGGTTTTCCGCCGGTTCGTCAGGCAAAATATCCATTCTGATGCTCTCCCCAATCTACGAAGCGCTGCTGTGTCTAGTAGAGGAAAAATAATATTCGATCCAGGAGAAATTGTATTGTACTATAAATCGCCTGACCCCCGGTCGAAAGGAATTTTCGATTTTGAAAGCTTTGCGGTTCCACCACGCGGATAGCAGCGGCCTGCCGGACAGGCGCGCGGCCGGATGCTTTTGACGAACCCCGGCCCTGGTGATATCATTCAGCCTGCATGGCCTACCAATTCGCTACGCAAGAGGCAGACTACGCTGACTTTGCCAGCGGCCGGGTGATCTACTCCGCGCCGGGGATGGCCGCTTTTCCCGTGCGGCTGGCGAGCGAGATCTTTCAACGCGCCCGATCGCGGCTGCCCGCCGCACCCCGCCTGGCTGTGTATGACCCCACCTGCGGCGGCGCGTACCATCTCACCGCTCTGGGTCTGCTGCATGCCACGCAGATCGGCGCCATCTACGCTTCTGATATCGATGCCCAGGCACTCGAACTGGCCCGCCGCAACCTGTCCCTGTTGACCCTCGCCGGGCTGGAGCGCCGCAAGAGCGAAATCCGCGCTTTGCTGAATCAGTACGGCAAAGAATCCCACCGCGCGGCGTTGGGCAGCGTGGACGTATTTCGCGCTCGCCTCGCGCAGGCCGCTTCCATCGAAACCCAGGTCTTTCCAGCGGATGCTTTCCAACCCGCGCAAATCCACGCCGGTCTGCGCGGCGCGCGCATCGACCTGGTGCTTGCCGATGTGCCCTATGGGCAGCTATCCCACTGGTCTGCCGCCAGCGAAAACTCGACCGCGCCCCTGCCGGCCATGCTCGACGCGCTGCTGGCCGCCATCCATCCGCAAACCATCCTCGCCATCATCACCGACAAAGCCCAAAAGGTGGCGCATCCCGGTTACCGCCGCGTCGACCGCTTCCAAATAGGCAAGCGCCGGGTGACTATGCTGCAGGCGGCGGAATAGACCGCGCTAAACCCATAGGTTCTCTCCGCTTCTCAGCGGATGCGGGGGAAAAAGGCCGGCACGCGGCGGGCATAGGCCTGCCACTCCGCGCCAAATTCCGCGGCCAGGAGCTGTTCTTCCTTTGCCACGCGCTTGAGTACAAATGGGGATACCGCGGCAAAGTACAGCGCCGTCCAGGTAAAGTAGATGAGCAGCGCGCCCCACGCCGCCAGGATCAGCCCCACGTACATGGGGTGGCGCACTATGGCATACGGTCCGCCGGTCACCATCTGCTGTCCGGCGAGTAGCTGCGCCCCTTGCGAGGTAGACACAAAATAGTTACGGCCCAAAGCCAGCCGGCCCCACAGCAGGAAGGCCAGCCCGGGGAAGTAGAGCAGGCTGCCGCCAATCAGCATCCCGGCGCGCAGCAGCGCGGAGAGCTTTACGGGGATTTGCCGCCATCCCAGCCACGCCAGAAAGACGAAAACCGCCGTTAGCCCAAAGTACACCAGGGCAGAGCGCGACCATGCCCCGGTTTTGCCGGTGGTGGCTCCCGCGCCGCGCTGCGTCCCGCGCCAAATGCCGTACAGGACGATGACCAGCGTGGTAAAAGCAAACAGGCCGCCCGCCCAATGAATGATACTTACCAGGTTCATGGCTGCCTCCCCGCTGCTGCCCGGTCAGGCGCAATTCTGTTCGAGCAGCAGCTTTTCTACAATCTTTCCCATTTGCGCGCCAACATCTGAGATACTTTGCAGACCCTTCAACCCTAGCGCCTGGTACACCAGCCCGATATCCTGTTCCAGGTCTTCCACGGCCCAGGCGGCCTTGCGATACGCCCACTGGCGGTAACCCGGCGCGCCGTTCAGTTCCAGGCAGTAGAGATCATCCGCCAGCCGTTCGACAATGCGCTTGTTGCGCGCGCGCTTGTCGCCAGGGATGATCGGGCGCGGCACGCGGTCGCGGATGCCATAGGTCTGGCACAGTTCCCGGATGCGCAGCGCAATCCGCTGCCACGGGTAGCCGCGCGGCCCGTAGCTTCCGGGCGGGTACAACCGCTCGTACTGCGCCAGCAAGTGCGGGAAACGCGCGCGCAGCACGGCGAAGAAATATGCGCGCTGCTGATCGGCCAGCGTCAGGCTGCTGGCCAGCAAAAACTGGCCACCGTGGTTGGCTGTCCAGCGCACCACATTTTCCAGGTTGGCGTCATCATCGGCCAGTCCGGGCTGCAGCGGCATGCAGCAAGTTCCGGTGAGGATGCCCGCCTTCGCGAAAACTTCCATTGCCGCAAAGCGCTTTTCCAGCGGTGGGGCCAGGTGCTCCATGGCGCGCACGCTTGCATACCCGACCGAATCCGGGGTGCTGGTGATGCTAAACGCCACCACCGACGGCGCCTGCGCGTTGATCTCGCGCAGCAGGCCCAGGTCGCGGGTCACCAGCGGTGAGCGCTCCAGCACGAACACCGGAAAACCCAGGTCGCGGCACACTTCCAGCATCCGCCGCGAGAGCTCAAACTTGCGTTCGGCGGGTTGGTAGTCGCCGGTAAAGACCACGTCCACCGGGCAGCGGCTGAGCGCGCGGCGCAGCAGGCCGGCAGCATTTTCTTTGACCTTGACTACATAGGCAAAGTCGTTCGGGTCGGTGTATGGCGAATATTTCTGCTCGCGGCAGTAGCAGAAATCACAGCCGTGCTGGCAGCCGGTATACGGGTAAGCCGTGTAGCGCGCCCAGAACCAGTGATCGGCGCGCTTGTGCTTGTTGAGGATGGTTTTGGGCTGGTACGAGATGAATTGCAGCCGGCGCGACATGAGGAAATCCTCGAAACGTGTGGTGAGTAGAATTCTACGGAAAAAATGTTGCCAGAACGTTGCGGTTTTCGGCGGCGCACAGGGCGCGGATTTCGGCCCTGGTCAGCGGCGCGAACGGCTCGGCAATGTAATCGCACCGCATTTCCTCGGCGGTGAAGGCGCGCGGCAGATCCGGCGTGTCGGTCCATTGCAAAGGCGTATCTATGCGCTGGCCGGTGCGCAGGATGGCTTTGCGCCGCTCGCAGGCGCGCAGCGTGGCCACCAGCCCCGCCAGCAAAAAGTGATTACGCGGCGAGATCACCGCGCAGGTTGTGCCGCTCAACTGGTGTACCACCATGTGCGGCGCATTGGGGAAGGGCATGCATCCATCGATATGCCGGGTGACGCTGTCTTTTAGCGCGCGGGTGCACGCGCCCACCGCCAATTTCTTCCCGTCCAACCGGTGGATATCTTGCAGACTGTACTCGTTCCCGGCGGCGTCGTAGTACACCCGCCGGCCGTTCTTCTCCACGCCCGTGCCGGTAATCACCGTCAGCCGGAAATCGCGGCGCTTGCCTTCGTAATACAACATATCGAAGGCGTAGCGTGTGCTTGCCTGACAGCCGCCGCGACAGGCGTTTTCCTGTGCCTGCAGCCAGCCTGCCGCTGGCGGAAGACAGGCCGCGCCACCATTGTGGCCAGTCAGCACGCGCACGTTGGGAAAGTTCTCCTGCATCCATGCTCCCATCAGCGCCGGGTCGGCCGGGCGGAAGGGCGTCACCCGCGCTGCCCCGGCAACCTCAACCCGCGCGTCGCCAAAGCCGTTTTCGTCTGCCAGCTGCAGGAGCGGGATGTGCGCTGGGTCAAAGCCCATCATACGCGCCGCTACCCGGTCAGTTTCCACCGCGTGGTTGCCGCTGATGATCACCCGCGATTGCACTGGCTCTACCGGCGCGGGGCAGTTGCCCTCGCCGCCCACAATCCCATCAATCAGCACCAGGTCTGGGCGCAGCAGGTACAGCAGATCGACCAACTTCTGGTTGATGGCATGATGATGGCTGCGCTGGCGCAGGTTGTAGCTCAGCACGCCCATCTGATTCTTGAACCCCAGTGTGACTCCGGTATACAGGTTGGTCTTCAGCTTGGGCATCGATACGAAAAACGCCTCGCCGCGCACCGCGGCTGAAATCAGCCGCGGCACCACCACTTCGCGCATCACGCGCGCTTTGGGCAGCAGGTAACGGTCAACCGGCTGTTCTTCGAGGGCGGTTAGTTCCACGCCGCGCAGCTTTGCCAGCCGGTCCAGCCCGGCAATTTTGAAAGACGCCGCGGTCGGCATACCGCGCCCCGAGGATTCAGCGATGATGATGCGCCGCGTGTACTGCTGGAAGAATGTCACCACTGCATCGATCACGCGCGGGTCGGTGGTTTCGGGCGAATCCCCACCGCGCGTGCCCAGCCAGTGGAAAACGGTCACCAGGTTGGGCTTTAGGATGACCGGCTTGCCGTCAATGCGGCTGCAAAAACCAGTGCGCGCGTCCAGTTGGCGCAGGTTGTCCCACACCGCGGCGCGTATCGCCTGTACGTCGGCGCGCGCTTCATAGCGCCGCGTGCCGTATTCTCTGGGCAGGGCAACAAAATCCCGGGTGTAATCGATCTCCGCCGCGGGGGTGACCACAACAACTGGTTTTGGGGATTCAGACATGGTGTCTGCCTAATCATAACCAATTTTGGAGACTGACGCAAATCTACGCGGCCTGCATTCTCACCCAAGCAGCAGGGCGTTTAAGACCAGCAGCGCGGCCATGCCTACTATGATCGTCAGCAGCGTGTTGCGCGTGCGCCAGGCTACCACAATCGCTACCAGGCCGGCCAGGATGCGCGGGTTATGCAGTGTCAGCGCCGGCGCCCCGTCACGGATGAGCATCTCCTGAGCGATAATTACCGCCAGCACCGCCGGGGGAACCAGTTCCAGCGCGCGCTGCGCCAGCGGCGGCACGTTGACCCGGTGCAGCAGCCAGATAAATGACAGCCGCGTCAGGTAGGTGAGGATGCCAGCGAGGATGATGATCAGCCAGAGGTTCATCGCTTCTTCTCCACCAACAGCCCGGCGGTGATGCCCAGCAGCGCCGCGGTCAGGATGCTCAGTTTGAAGGGCATGGCGTAGGCTAAAATGCCCACCACCGCGCTGGTCAACGCGGCAGTTATCCCGGCGCGTTCTTTTAATGAAGGCACAATCAGGGCGATAAATGTCAGCGGTAGTGCAAAATCCAGCGACCAGCTTTCCGGTATGACCGCGCCCAGCAGAATCCCTAACAGCGTGCTGATTTGCCAGCACAGCCACAGCGCTAGCCCCGCCCCTAGAAAGAAATACTGCTGGTTACCCTGGCTGCCTTCCTGCCGGTAGTTGGAAATTGTCACCGCGTAGGCTTCATCGGTCAGCAAGTAGGCCAGGCCCAGCTTCCACGCCGGGGAGAGATGGCGCACATACCCGGCCACCGAAGCACTATACAGCGCGTGGCGCAGGTTAATGACGAACATCGTCAGTACCGTGATCACCACCGGAGCGGCCTGGCGCACCATCTGCGTGGCCACGAACTGGGAACTGCCCGCGAAAGTGATAAATGACATGGAAGCTGCCGGGAAAAACGGAATATCCGCCTTCACCGCCAGCGCGCCGTAGATCATGCCAAACGGAAACACGCCCACCAGGATGGGCAAAATGGCTTGAACGCCGCGCCAAAACTGGCGCCGGGGTATTTGTGGGCTTGGATTTTCGTCCGGCATACTGCCTCGGTAACTACGGATGGTGTAGTGTACCAAAATTTTCGCCAACCGGAAGAAAGAAATATTGACCGGTCCAGCTTTCTGAAAACGATTGCCGTATAATACAGCTAATCCATGCAAGATTACCCGGCTTTTTTTCGCTCGTATCCTGGCTCGTTTCCCATCTTTGAACGCCTGCTGGGCGTCATCGCGGAAATGGGCGTGGCGAAGCTCCGCGTGATGAAGAGCCAGATCGTTTTTTCACGCGCGCGAGATTTCGCCTGGGTTTGGGTACCGGCGCAGTATTTACGGCGCCCGGGATTGGCGCCGCTGGTGCTTACGCTGGCATTCCAGTACCGCCATCCGTCTTCGCGCTGGAAACAGATCGTCGAACCGCGTCCCGGGCATTTTGTGCATCACCTGGAGTTGTTTGCGGCTGAAGACCTGGATGAAGAAGCATTGGGTTGGCTGCGCGAAGCCTGGGATCAAGCCATTTAGCGGCGCAATCCGCACAACGCCAGCAAATCCGGGTGGGGCGGCTGGAGAATATCAATCACCGCCGCGTTGGGCACGGCCTTGCGGGCGGCTGCCAGCAGTTCGGTTTTATCCACAAAGGCCGGGATATACTTTCCGGTTTTTTGCAGGTACAACGGATAAAACGGGTTGACCGTCAGAAAGCACAACGGGGTGGGGGTAGTGTACGCCACTGTTCCACCAGCCTGCGTCCACTGGGCGAAGGCGGCGCGCCAGGTGGGCGGGCTGCCCGAGGCAATCAGGTTGACCGGGCTGGTGAAAACGAACCGGTAGCCGTCGGCCTGCGCGCCTAACGCCTGCGCCAGATTCAGAAATAAGCCCGGGTCACATGCGCCGGGGACAACGCACGTGCCCGGGCCAGAAGATTGTAACCAGTTCAGTACAATGCCAGCCGTCTCCGCGTCCAGCATCGAACTGGTGGGTAGCTGCTGGCAAGGCTCGCCATTATCTGGCGCATAGCCAATCTGGTTGGGAGAAAACCGCTCGCCCAATTGAATCTTGGGATAGTGAAACAGGCTCTCCATCGCCGCGGCGTGGTCGGCGATCAGCGGTATGCGCTCGTCAAAAGCTGCACCGGTCGAGAGCACCATGCCGTCAGCCAGCACCATTGGGGCCAGGCGGTTGAGCGCGCCGTCCAGCATCGTCAATTCCACGTCCATGCCGCGCAGCATTTGCAGCAGGCGCTCGATATCTACGCGCCGGTTTGGCCCGGCCACGTGCACATACCCCGCCTGCTGAACTTCGGCGATCAGCACTTCACCCAGAATGGTGCGTAGCCCGGTGGGCTGCAGGCGACCGTACTCGGCCGTGCCATAGTCCAGGCAGCGCTGCGCGGTGGCCACCAGCATACCTGGCTCCGCGAAATAGCGCGGTTTCGGCAGCCCGGTGACGTGATCGTTATTCTCGCCGTCATACCCAATGCTGGTGAGCGCAGTGTGGTAGCCCGTGGCGCTCACCAGTTGGAGAATGTGCAGGGCAGTTGTGGTTTTTCCGGTGTTCTTTGCCGTGCCAACAAAGCCCAGGGTTCTCATGCTTCCAATCCGCGCACCGTTCCGCGGCCCACCCGTCCGGGGTAGAGGCCGTCTTCCTGGCTGCCCATCAGGCCTTCGTAGATCGAGGCCACAAAGTCGCCGCGCTGCGCTACCTGGTGCAGGGTTTCCGCGATCTTTTCGTGGATTTCCTCTTTGATCAACTCAGCCGCCGGAGAAAGCGTGGCCTTGACGCTGCCCTGGAAACGCAGCTCATCTTTGACCGCGCGCAGTGTATCCACCCGCGCCTGCACCGAGATTGGACCTTTTGAGTAGGCCTCGTCGGAAGAGGCAATCGTCACCGCGTCCACGCCCATTGTGGCGGCCAGAGTGGCGTGCAACGCAGTTTGCACGGATGACTGCACCCGGTCAGGAGTGTGGGTCATGAAACCCACCGGTTCGCCCGGCCAGATGGGGGTGTCGACGATATCGCGCCACACGGCCAGCTTGGCAAGGTTCATGTCGATCATGTTGTCGTCCATGCGCCCGTTAATGGTCATGTAGGGCGAGTAGCACAGCAGCGGCTTGGGGATGGGCCGCGCGCCCAGGCGCAGGCCCAGCGCCATCATAATCAGCAGGCCGGCGAAGGTCTTGTAGGGCGGCACGCCGCTCAGTTCGTCATTGCCAGGGATATCGAATGGGATGCCGTACTGCGCCGCCAGCATCAGCGAATAAATGCCGTCCACCGTCAACCGCTCGGGGTCCGTGCCGCCGGCCGTGCCGCCGTACGGGATATTGATTTTAAACAGGTCCGCCCCCGCGGCATGGCCCAGCACTTGTGTTTCCGGCGTATTCAGTCCACGGTGACCGCGCACGTTCCACAGTGTGTACGGCTCCATAAAATGGTGGATGAACTTCAGGTTCTCCAGCGTGAGGATGGTGCCATCATGCTCGTGGGTCAGATGGCCTTCCAGCAGGCCCTCGCGCTGCGCGTTCCACGATGGGTCGAAGTGAAATACGCCGTCAATGCCCCAGGCTTCCGCGACCTTGATGTGGTAGACGTCCATCACCGGGCAGCCGGTGCCGTATTGCGAGAAGAACAGCGGGCGCTCACCGGTATGGCGCAGCGGGGTGAATTCGGCATGGGGTGTGTCAAACAGGCGCGGCACTTTATCGATCTCAGCCTGTCCCAGCCAGCGTACACCAGAGGGAAGCTGGCCATCCTGATAAAAAGCCTGGATATCCGCGTCGCACAGGGCGACATAGCGTTTGAGCAGCGCCTGGCGCGCGGCGGGATTGGCCCGACTGTCGCGTTCGGCAGCATCGCACTCCAGCATTTCCATGCGGATCTTGGCCCGTTCAATGCCGTCCGTGGTTTTATTTGCCGCCCAGCCTAGCACCTGATCAGTGATCTGGTGCAGCGCGGCTTCAATCCGCGCGTCATAGAACTGGTAGGAGTAGCCCCCGGTAATATCCGGCTTTGCGCGCGTGGTCTGTCCGCTGTTTTCCAGGGCGCCGGACGATGCTCGATTTTCGATGAAGTCGATCACTTCCGCCATTTTGAGGTCGCCCACAAAACAGCCGTCAAAGCCCAGTTCGGCGCCAATTTCTTTGGTGATTGCCATGCCGCCCACACCCAGGCGGGTAGTGTCATGAATGCCGGATGCTTCGGCCAGGTCCACGAGGTGGCTGAGCGTTTCCGCGACCTTGTAGCCTAGCGTCCGGCTGACCAGGATCGCATCCGGATGCATCACCAGCGCGCGCTGCACCACTTCTTCCGCAGCAGTACCCGGCGGCATCGAAACGGCCTCATACCCGGCTTCGGAAAGCTTACGTTTCAGCAGCTTGATAGCATTATCATGCACAGGATCCAGTGGGGCAAGCAGAACCTTCTTCATTCGGCACTCTCCGTTTCCAACCAGCGGTAGTGGTCGCCCGGGCGGTGAATATAACTGCGCAGGCGCACCCGCGCGCCCCAGCCCTTGTGCTCCAGAAAAACAATATCTCCATGCGGTAAACCTAATTCCACGGCAAGCGCTTCCGCCAGTTCTTTGGCTTCATCTTCGGTACGGCAATAAAGAAAGGTTTCGATATCAATCGCATCGACAACTTGATCCAAAGCTTTTTTCATGGTTATTACTCCACGCTGTGATCTGATTGGTTCCTGGCAACGCTGGCGCCGGTGTTGGTTATCAATAATCGTCAAACGTATAGGGAAGGGCAGGGCCGCGTGATATCCATGATCGTATGGAGATCTTGATCACCCGGCCCTGCGTTTTTCCGGATCCGGCCGCGGCCATCCCCGGTACGTAATATATTAGTCTAGCAGACCGGCGTAGCGGCTGATGACCTCGATCGACTTGAACATAGCCTTGACCGACAGGCGAGTGGGCAGTTCCATCAGCTTGCCTTCTTCGTCAATGTTGCCAACGCCATTGGAAATGTAGACGTTGCCGTCGTAGGCGATGGTGGGAACCAGGCCCATGTGCGACATGCAGTTCTGCAGGATCTGGCTGCCGGCGTACATATCTTCCATCGAGAACACCGGGATACCGAAATCGCCGTTCCAGGTGTCGCAGTAGTTGAGTTCCACCGCCAGCGAGTTCGTCGACTTGAAGATGCTCCAGTTGTGCTTGAGGGGTTCGGGCAGGAATTCAAACTCTTCCATGGTGATCCGGCACAAGTCATCCAGGGCCGTCAGGGCAACCTGGGGGCGGTCCTTGAGGATCTTCATCGCCGCCAGGGCGCCGGCCAGCGCTTCCTTGCCGGGGTCAAAACCGACCGAAGAGGCCTTGCCGTGCGAGGAAAGCGTGCCGTAGCGCGCGCCGTGAATGCCCAGAGCGCGGCGGATGGCGACCATGGGTTCTTCCTTGCCGATGATCAGGCCGCAGGTGGGGGCGCCGGAAGCCTTGTCCATCGAGTAGATGATTACATCGCAGCCGACTTTGCGAATATCGGTGCCAATGAAGGGCACGCCCCAGGCATTGTCAATGATATAAGGCACATCGTACTTTTCGGCCAGGGCCGCCAGGCCAGTTTGCAGCACGGGCACGCCGTCGCGCTTGTCGCCGTAGCCGTAACCGGGGGTGTCGTAGCCCAGCGAGGCGATACCGGCGAAGGTATCGACATGGCGCGCGGCCATTTCTTCGAACTTCTTGACGGTAGCTTCGCCATCGCTGTGCAGCAGGTTGGGGCACGGGCAGTACTTGATGCCGTGGCAGTCGTATTTGGCGCCAACGGGTTTCACGAACACGGTGTCGACGTTGTAAGCGCGCTTGCCCTGCACGCCGTATTCACCGGCGGCTTCGCCACGTTCCGAGTTGACCTCTTTGTAGCGCGGGGGGAAGGGCTTGCCGTACGCGCCCTGGTGGTGCATGTGTCGCTCGTAGGGGGCCAGGTAGCGCGCCCGGTAGTCTTCGCCCTTGCCCAGGGTGGGCGGGGTGACCAGGGTTTCGAAAGAAACCACCAGACCGGCTTCGCAGGTGCTGATCAGCGCCGCATCGTACTCATCGCCATAATAGGCTTTGACGATATCGCGAATCTTCTCATCAAAAACGGCCGAGGGGATGACTTTGCGGGCAACGTCTGACATGGCTTCGTCGACTTCACGGCCCAGCAGGCCGTGGCAGCCGGAAACCGCGCCGGTGAGACCGATATTGCCTTTAAGTTCAGCGGTGATGCCAATTTCGTCGGAGATCTTGCGTACTTCGGCGTAGATGTTGGCCTGGTTCGCCTGTAAGTGTTTGTACATCTGATACTTGAAATCCCATTTCTTAGCCATTCGCTTTACTCCTTGGAAAACAGAACGTGGTGGGTACGGGTGAGAAAACGCCCGAGTTGTATAAGATATAAGATATATCTTATAATATAGCTAACTGCGCATTTCGTCAAGTACAAATCGTCATGAAACAGTAATGAATTTCCATAAAGGTCATCAGGAATCCGCCTGCGCCAGTGGTTTCGGTTGATCAACGCGGTCAGCCATCCAGAATAAGAACGGCAGCGTGACCAGCGCCAGGCCAAACACCAGAATGAAGCTGGAGTAGTACCCATTTACCAGGCCGCCGCGGTTTGTTTCTAGCATGATCCCCACCACCGTTGACCCTAACGAGGCGTTGACAAAACGGATCATGTGGAAAAAGCCCGTGGCGACGCCGGTTTTTCCTTTGGGGGCTGCCTGAAGCGCTGCCACTGTTGATGAGGATTGGATCATGCCAAACCCGGTGCCAAATACTGCCAGGCTGATCAGGAAGAGCACCCAGGCAGTGGTGGTGAGTGTGTCGGTCTTTAGAAAGTACATCAGTACCGCTCCGCTGGCGATTGCCAGCGTGCCGCCCATGCAGATGCGGCGGCTGCCCCAGCGGTCTGCCAGGCGCCCGGCAATGGGGCTGGTGATCGCCATCATCAGCGTCATGCACATAATCACCAGGCCGGCAACCTGCTTGTCAATTCTCTGCAAGTCGATCAGAAAGACCGGCAGCGATACCAACAGACCGAACTGGCTGAACGCCTGCAGCGAAATGGGGAACACCGCGGCCAGGTACTCTTTGCGGGTGAACAGATGGAAATCAAAGAAGGGGCTGGAATGCCGCCGCTCGTGCACGCCAATAAAGATGACAGCAACCGCGGCAATAGCAAAACTGACCATCACCTGCGGGTTGTTAATCCCCAACTTCGAAACCAGCGAGATGCCCGACATCAGCGCAAAGACGAATACAGTAATCCCCGCTGCTCCACCCCAGTCGAAGTCTGGCACGCGCAGTTTGCTATCTGGCGGAAAGACGATGACTGCCATGCCAATGCTCAACGCCGCCAGGGGTACGTTGATCCAGAAAATCCCCTGCCAGCCAAAGTAGCTGATCAGCACCCCGCCCAGGATCGGGCCAATGGCATGACCCAGGCTGTTGACCAGCGCCCAGTAACCGGTGGCCTGGCCTTGCAGCGCGGGGGGAAAACGGTCGGCCACCAGGCCCATGATGGTGGGCAGGATGGTTGCAACGCCAATGCCGATCAGCACCCGGGCGAGCATGAAAACGGCGAAATTCGGCGCATATACGCACAGCATCGAACTGAATGCCACCAGAACCATGCCGCTGAGGAACAGGCGTTTATACCCCAGGCTGGAACTGAGCGCGCCAAATACCGGGATCAACACGGAGAAAGTCAGTGTATACAGCGTGATCGCCCAGGTGGCCGAGGTGAGAGGGATGGAAAAGCTGTCCATCAGCGAGGGCAGGGCAATGGATACCATGCTGTTGCCCATCGTCCCGATCATCGTGCCGATGAGCAGCGCCGAGAGCATTGCCCAGGGAGAAAAATTCGCATGTTGCTTCATTCGAACAGCCAACGGATCTTCTATGCAGTCTGATTAGTAGGGTACTTCTCGATTCCATGCGCGAAGTAGCGCGTTATGGATTGCGTAGATCTTCGAACCGTCCACTGCTGCCTGCATCCTTGCAGGGCTGGGCCGGCACTCAGGTGAATTTTCCGCAGTTTGTTTGAACGTCAACCTTTTTTCCGCACGCCGGGCAGATAACATCGTTTTGACCGGCCTGCAGTTCGGTCAACAGTGCGGAGCACGCCGGGCAGGTGACCGCTTCTTCGGGCTGCGGTTTCTTTTTCTTACGCGAGAGAAAAGAGAACATGCTGCGGCTTCTTTCGTCGATATACTGCCGGATAGCGGAAGAGCCTGCCATGCGAGGCGCTTCCGAGCCACGGGTGGGCGGCCGGAAGCGCCTCTGGATTCAAGGGTTGCGCAAAGGTTTTCCGGCTACATCAGGATGATCGCGACAATTGTTGCCGCGACGACACCCGCGATGCACGGCCAGAAGTTCTTGCGGGCCAGGTCCATCGCCGGAACGCCGGTGATGGCGGAAACGGGCAGCAGCGCCCAGGGGACGATCGTGCCGCCGCCGATCCAGATCATCGAAATCTGGCCAAGGGCCGCGAGGTAGGCTGTCTTGAGGCCGAGAGCCTGGCTCCACGAGGCGGCCAGAGCGCCCATCAGGGGCAGGTCATTGAAGCCGGAGCCATCCAGACCGGTGAGGCCGGCCAGCGCGGTGTGCAGGAAACCGACGACGACTTTATTGACCGGGATGGAATTGCTGATCGCCTTGATAATATCGAGGATTAGGGGCGCGCCCTTATCGCCGAAGATGGCGGTGCAGTGTTCGGGAACGCCGGCCAGATAGAAACCGGCTACCAGGAACACCGGCGAGAAGACTTTCATACCGAACTGGAAGCCTTCGCGAACGTTATCCGTGATGCGTTCCATGCCTTCGGCGAAGTTACCGTTGCAGTCCAACATGCAGAACAGCGCCAGGAGCATTAGCGAGATACCACCCAGGACAGCAGTCGCATCGCCGCCGCGAATTTCCAGGATGAGGAACAGGGCGACCGCGACGAGGAAGCACAGCGGTACCAACCACGCGGCCAGTTTGGCGGTCTTGCAATACTCACCCTTGGGGGTGGCATCGGCATCGGCCTTGAACTTCAGGTATTCGGTATCAGAGGTGGTGCCGGCGGCAATGTCTTTGCGGACAACCAGGAACCAGGCGACCGTCAGGGCGACAACCGAGGCGACGATATCCAGGATGATCGAAGCCGAGTTGACTTCGGCAACAGTGATGCCGGCAGCTTCCGCCGTCAGCTTGGGGGCTGCCTGGATGACAAAGTCACCCGAAAGCGCCACACCATGCCCGAACAGGTTCATCGCCTGGGCGGTGGAAATGGCGGGCAGGCCAACCGCGCGCGCGGCCGGGAAGAGCACCGTGCCAACCAGAGCAACCGCGGGAGATGGCCAGATGAAGAGCGCGAAAACCAGCATGAGAACGCCGACGATCCACCAAGCGCGTTTGGGGCCGCGCATGAGCTTTTTGAAGGGGGATACCATCAGCTCGATCGCGCCAATCTTCTCCAGGCCCTTCGCCAGCGCGACGACCACGGAGATGATAAAGACGACATCGATGAGGACGATCCCGGCCCGAACCATGCCGTTGAAGATCGTCTGCAGGCCGCCGATAGGCGTTCCCAGGGTGACCCACCCCAGGATGAACATGGCGATGATGGCGACGATACCGGTGTCGCGTTTCATTGCCATCGCAACAAAAATCAGGATAACGAAGGCAGCGTAAATCCAATGGGCTGCGGTAAGCGTAACTGTTTCCATGAGAACACTCCTCCAAACGAACGCAGGTCTGATTGCTGGTACTGA
>DATCUC010000042.1:0-21124 GCA_036567625.1 Anaerolineaceae bacterium
CGGGCGAGCCTGTATTCTTGGCCGTCGGCCGTCTGCGCCGCGCGCACGGCATCCACGGTGAGATCCTCATGGATATCCTCACTGATTTTCCCGAGCGGCTGCGCGCGCGCAAGACGGTCTACATCGGCGACGAACACCGCCCGCTGAAGATCACCCACGTCCGCCGCCAGCATATGGCCCTGCTCATCACCTTTGAGGGCGTTGAAGATTCTGACGCCGCCGGCTTGCTGCGCAATCAGATCGTTTACGTGCGCGCCGATACGCTGCCCGATCTCCCCGAGGGCGAGTATTATCATCACCAACTGCTCGGTATTGCCGTGGTGGATGAAAACGGCCAACCCGTGGGTTTCCTCTCCGAAATTCTCGAAACCGGCGCGAACGATGTCTACCTGGTCATTTCCCCCGAGGGGAAAGAAACTCTGCTGCCCGCCATCGAGGCGGTGGTGCTGGAGGTCAATCTGGAGCGGCGCGAGATGCGCGTGCGCCTTCCAGAATGGGATCAATAAGGTCCGCCTTTCATGGATGCTCTCAATTACTGGATCGGTTTTTCCCTCGTCAAAGGCATTGGCGCGGTCCGGCTGCGGGCCCTGTTAGATTACTTCGGCAGCCTGGAAACCGCCTGGAACGCCCCGGCAGATGCGCTGCGCGCTGCTGGATTAAGTCAGAAGATCGTCGAAACCCTGGCCCAGGTGCGGCACGGAGTTGATTTGCCGCATTTTCGCGAGAACATGCAGCGCAAGGGCATCACCGCCCTCACCTGGGATGATGAAAACTACCCGCGCCGATTGAAAGAAATCGACCAGCCCCCGCCGGTACTCTACGTGCGTGGCACGCTCGGCATTGAAGACGAAGTCGCCGTCGCCATCGTCGGCACGCGCCGCGTTTCGGCCTACGGCCGCCAGGTAGCCGAAGAACTGGCCGCCTATCTCGCCAACTCCGGCGTCAGCGTGGTCAGCGGATTGGCGCGCGGCGTGGATACGCTCGCTCATCAGGCCGCCGTCAAGAACGGCGGGCGTACGCTGGCAGTGCTCGGCTGCGGGGTTGACATCATTTATCCGCCCGAAAACCGCAAGCTTGGCGAAGATATCATCGCCTCCGGCGCGCTGATCAGCGACTACGCCCCCGGCACGCCTCCCGAGGGCGTCAACTTCCCGCCCCGCAACCGCATCATCTCCGGCCTGTCGCGCGCCATCGTGGTCGTCGAAGCCGGCGAAACCAGCGGCGCGCTGATCACCGCCAGCTTTGCGGCCAACCAGGGCCGCGAAGTGTTTGCCGTACCTGGCAGCATCTATGCTCCGGGCTGCATTGGCACCAACCGCCTGATCCAGCAGGGAGCAACCCCGCTATTAAAGATGGAAGACGTACTCCAAATGCTGGGCATGGAGCGTGCCGCCGAACAGTCCAGTGCCCGCCGCGCGCTTCCTGCCGACGAACTGGAGCGCAAGCTGCTGGATGCTCTCAGCTCCGAGCCGCTGCACGTGGATGAGATCATGCTGCGCACAGGCTTGACCATTGATAAGGTTTCGGCTACACTCGCGCTAATGGAGTTGAAAGGCATGGTGCGCCAGGTGGGTGGCATGAACTATGTGGGGATACGCGAAACTCCAGCCCATTATTCTCCGGAGGGATAAACCATGAGAGCGCATTATTACGCCGTCATAATGGCGGGAGGCGGTGGAACGCGCCTGTGGCCGCTTTCGCGGGCCAACCGGCCCAAACAAATGCTGCGGTTGAACGGTGAGGAAAGCCTGTTCCAGATGGCAGTCAACCGGCTGAAGGGCCTCTTTGACCCCGATCACATCTATGTCGTCACCGTGGCTGACCAGGCGGTACTGCTCCAGCAGCAGTCGCCCGAAATCCCGGTCGAGAATTACCTGATCGAACCCATGCCGCGCGGCACGGCTTCCGTTGTCGGGTTTGCCGCCGTGGCCATCCGCCAGCGCGATCCGCAAGGCGTGATGGCGATCCTCACCGCCGATCATTTCATCCAAAATACGGGCCTGTTCCAGGAACTGCTGCGCTCAGCCTATTCTGTCGCGCAGGATGGTTACCTGGTCACTCTCGGCATCCAGCCCACCTTTGCCGCCACCGGATACGGCTACGTCCAGCGCGGCGAGCTGCTCGGTGCGTACGAAGGCCACGATTATTACGCGGTACTGCGCTTCAAAGAAAAGCCCAAAGAAGAACAGGCGCGCGAGTTTCTGGCCAATGGCGACCATGATTGGAATTCGGGCATGTTCATCTGGCGCGTGGACCGCATTCTCGCCGAGTTCCAACGGCAAATGCCCGAGCTGATGCGCGGCCTGGAAGAAATCGCTGCTGCCTGGGCTGACCCACAGCGCAGCGCGGTGATCCAATCCGTCTGGCCTGGTATAAAAACCCAGACGATCGATTACGGAATCATGGAAAACGCTGAGCGCGTCGCGATGCTTCCCGCGCGCGGGTTGGGCTGGAACGACGTCGGCAGTTGGGATTCATTGTTTGAGGTATTGCCAACTGACGAGAATGGTAATATCATCCTCGGAGCCCGGCATATTGGATTAAATACATCAAATTCCTTAATTTGTGCCGAGAACCCGGATCGCATGATCGTCACCATTGGCGCCAGCGACCTGGTGATTGTCGATACCGGCAACGCCATTCTCGTCTGCCCACGTACAGAAGCCCAGAAAGTTCGCGATTTGGTCAATGCACTCAAAAGCGCCGGGGAAACCGAGTATTTGTAGGAGAAACCGCTTTGGAAGCATATTGTATTAAGTGCAAAACCAAACGAGAAATTGTCGACCCCGTGGCCGATTTCAATTCCGCCGGCGCGCCGGTCACTCGCGGTGTCTGTGGCGTGTGCGGCACAAAACTCTACCGCACCGGCCGCACTGAAGCCCACGCCGGCTTGCAGTCGCCGGGCAAAACCGGCCCCAAACGCGACGGCAAGCTGGTGATCGTTGAATCGCCGGCTAAGGCGCGCACCGTGGGGCGCTTCCTCGGAAAGGGTTACACTGTCCGCGCCTCTGTCGGTCACGTGCGCGATTTACTCCGCTCTGAGCTTTCGGTGGATGTTGAACACAACTTCCAGCCCAAGTACCGCGTGCCCAACGAGAAGCGTCAGGTAGTCAAAGAGTTGAAAGACCTGGCCGCCAAAGCGGAAGAAATCTACCTGGCCACCGACCCTGACCGCGAAGGCGAAGCCATTGCCTGGCATCTGATGGAAGCCGCAGCGATTGATCCGAAAATCACGCGCCGGGTGGTATTTCACGAGATCACCCAGCCGGCCGTAGCGGATGCCTTTGCCCACCCACGCGATATCAACATGAACCTGGTGGATGCGCAGCAGGCGCGCCGTATTCTCGACCGTCTGGTGGGTTACAGCATCAGCCCCATCTTGTGGGAAAAGGTGCGCAGCCGCCTTTCCGCTGGCCGCGTCCAGTCTGTGGCCCTGCGCCTGATCGTCGACCGCGAGAATGAAATCGACGCTTTTGAGCCCAAAGAATATTGGACCATCCGCGCTGAACTGCGCCCCGAAGGCGGTAAAGCCACCTTTATTACCCGCCTGGCCAAGATCAACGATCAGGACCCCGACCTGCCGGATGAGGCCAGCGCTAAAGCTGCCCTGGCCGAACTGGAAACCGCGGCTTACCGCGTGACTAAGATCAAGCGCAGTGAGCGGCGGCGCAAACCCGCGGCGCCGTTTATCACTTCTACGCTGCAGCAAGAAGCTTCGCGCCGCCTGGGCTATACTGCCCGGCGCACCATGGCCCTGGCGCAGCAATTATATGAAGGTCTCGACGTGGGCGAGGGCGGTACCACCGGCCTGATCACTTACATGCGCACCGACTCAACCAACGTTTCCGAGCTGGCCTTGAAGGAAGCTCGCGGTCACATCCTCAATACCTATGGCAAGGATTACCTGCCGGCCGCCGCGCCCCAGTACAAAACCCGCGCGGTAGGCGCGCAGGAAGCCCACGAATGCGTGCGCCCGACTTCAGTCTTGCGCCTGCCGGAAAAGGTCAAGCCGCACCTGACCAACGACCAGTTCAAGCTCTACCAGCTTGTCTGGCAGCGCTTCGTCGCCTCGCAGATGGAATCAGTCGTATTCGATACCATCTCCGTAGATGTCACCACCGAAAACGCGCCCAACACGTACGTGCTGCGCGCATCCGGTTCCACCCTCAGGTTCCCCGGCTTTCTGGTAGTCTACGAAGAAAGCCAGGATGAAGACGCCCGCGTGGATGACGGCGAAAACGAAAATACGCGCATTCCGGCCAACCTTGCCGAAGGGCAGGCCCAAACGCTGGTGCGGCTGCTGCCCGAACAGCATTTCACCCAGCCGCCACCGCGCTATACCGAGGCTACCCTGGTGCAAACCCTCGAAGAGTTTGGCATTGGCCGCCCGTCCACCTACGCTCCGATCCTGTCGACCATTCAAGAACGCGGCTACGTGGTGCGCGAGGCCAAACGCCTCAGCCCCACGGAAACCGGCGTGCTGGTCAACAACCTGTTGATGAATCATTTTCCCGAGATTATCGACACCGGCTTTACCGCCACCATGGAATCTGACCTCGACCGGGTCGCCGCCGGCAAGCGCGAGTGGCCTGCGGTCATCCAGGAGTTCTATTCTTCGTTTGCGCCGCAGGTGCAGCGCGCCCAGGCGGAAATGCCGGTCACCAAAGCCGAGTTGGAAAAGGTTGGCCGCACATGCCCCGACTGCGGCCACGATCTGGTCATTCGCTGGGGACGCTACGGCAAGTTTATTAGCTGCAGCAACTTCCCCGACTGCCGCCATACCGAAGCCTGGCTGGAAAAGATCGGCGTTACCTGCCCCAAATGCGGCGGTGACGTGGTGCTGCGCAAAACCCGCAAAGGCCGCGTGTTCTATGGCTGCGCGCGCTACCCCGAATGTGACTTTACCTCGTGGAAGCAGCCGCTGCCCACGCCCTGCCCGCGCTGCGGCGGGCTGCTGGTAGTGGCCAACAAGCGCGAAGCCCAGTGCACCGACTGCCAGGAATCCTTTTTGCTCGAACAGCTCACCGAATCAACATCGCAATCGGCATGAACCTTGCATCACAAAAAGTACACTCCTGATATTTTCGTAAAGTAAAGGGAGTTGCCATACCGGGGTGTTTGTTCTACAATAATTGTGGCATTCACCTGTTATTTTAAGGAAAGTACTTCGCGCGTGCGTATCAAGCTGTCCATCGGGAGAGGAAACATGGATAAAATTCGTGATCAAATAAAAAATCCGGTCGTTATTGCCGTGTTGGGGGGCATTGTGGGCCTCATCCTCGGCCTGGTGATTGGCTGGGGTATCTGGCCGGTGCAATGGTATGATGCGGCCGTCACCGATCTACGCCAGGATTTGCAGCAGGATTACCTGCGCATGACCATCGACTCGTTCGCCAAGAACAACAACCTGGCCCAGGCGCAAGAACGCTGGCAGGCGCTCGGCGATAACCGCGAGGAAATTCTCAGCGATGTGCAGATTGATCCGCGCTCGGTCACGCCCGGGGATATTGCCAAATTTACCGCGCAGGTAGCCGGGAGCGTTGCTGCCCCTACCGTCAACGGTACGCAGCCCGCCGGCGCCGAAACTGTGCCCACCGAAGCCCCGGCCACCGGCCAGCGCAGCTCACTGTTGACCATCGCCCTGGTGGTGCTGTGCGTGGCCATGCTGGTGATTGCCGGCGCGCTGGCCTACATGTTTATCTTCCGCAAGGGCCGCGGGGGTCTATCTCTGGCCGGGCAGGCGCACCAGGCCAGCCGTCAGGCGGTAAAGACTGATTACACCGCGCTCGGCGAACAGGCCCCCGTCATCCAGTTCACCACCACTTATCTGGCGGGCGATGAGCTTTACGACGACTCGTTCAGCATTGATGCCCCCACCGGCGAGTTCCTCGGCGAGTGCGGCGTCGGCATCTCCGAAACTGTTGGTGTTGGCGAGCCTAAGAAAGTCACTGCCTTTGAGGTCTGGCTGTTCGACAAGAACGATATTCAGACTGTCACCAAGGTGTTGATGAGCGGTTATGCCTTCAATGACGCGACCATTCGCCAGCGCCTGGAGTCCAAGGGTGAGCCGGTGCTGATCATGCCGGGTGACGCGCCGATTGAGTTGGAAACCGCCACGCTGGTGCTGCGCGCCAAGGTCATGGAAATGGGTTATGGGTCCGGCCCGCTGCCCCCCGAGAGTTACTTCGACCGCCTGACGCTCGAGCTTTCCATCTGGCAGAAGCAGCTCCAGGCTTAACCGCCTTCACCTGAATATGAAACCGCCTGAGGATTTCCCCCGGGCGGTTTTTTCATCCGTATGATTGGATCAATCGATTTTGAGGATCTTAAACGTCAAGCTGCCGTTGGGGGTGTCCACCTCCACCTCGTCACCTGCGCGGTGACCCAGCAGCGCTTTGCCAATCGGCGATTCGTGCGAGATGCGCCCGTTGGCCGGGTCGGCTTCTTTGGGGCCAACCATGTAGTAATCCTCGGGCTCGTCAAAGCCATCTTCCAGGATGGTGATATGCGCGCCAATGTCCACCTGATCGCGCCGGGCGTTCGGGTCGATGATTACCACATTGCGCAGGATGCGCTCCAGCTCCTGGATGCGTCCTTCCAAAAAGCCCTGTTCTTCTTTGGCTGCGCTGTAGTCGGCGTTCTCTGAAAGGTCGCCTTGCTGGATCGCGGCCCGCAGCCGCAGCGCCAGGGCCTCGCGCGCGGGGCCTTTGAGTTCGATCAATTCTTTCTGCAGGCGTTCTAAGCCTTCGGCCGTCAGATAGGATGGCTGTTCGGTCATGGATTACCCCATTTCAGGTTGATTTTGCGGTACAGAAACCTGCCTGGCGCGTTACGGCAGCTCAGACGGGTCAAATAATTTCTGGTGTTCTTCGATTGCAAACCGGTCGGTCATCCCGGCGATGTAGTCGCATATCGTGCGGTCCAGCCCGCGTTCGGCGATGGCGACCTGCACGTGCCTGGGCAGCGTAGTGGGCTCCGAGCGGTAATACGTGAACATATCGGTCAGCAGGCGTTCAGCTTTGACGGCCATGCGTACCACCCGGTAATGCCGGTACAGGTTCGCGAACAGGAAATCTTTAAGCTGGCGATTTTGCGCATGCCTGTCTTCACTGAATCCTACCACATTATAAGAAAGGCGCTGCAATTCATCAACCGAGCGTACACCACTTTCTCGCAGCCGCTGCGCGGTGGTATTGACGAGGTCGCCAACTTCCAGGCCAATCAGCCGCCGGATTATGCGGTGGCGCATCAGGTCATCCATTGAGCCGCTGCGCCAACCCACGCTTTCCACTACGATTTCCCACAGCGGCATCCCGGAGAGCATCGACGCGTTGATCATCCCCGAGCGCAGCCCGTCATCCAGGTCGTGCGCGGTGTATGCCATTTCATCCGCCACGTTGGTGATCTGCGCTTCCAGGTTGCCGCGCAGGTTGGGCGAGAAATCGCGCGCATCCGACAGGTCGTACTCGGTTTCGTGCTTGACCATGCCTTCCAGCACTTCATAGGTCAGGTTTAGCCCCGGAAAGTCCGGGTAGCGTTTTTCCAGTTCGGTGACGATGCGATACGACTGTTTGTTGTGGTCGAACCCACCCGAGTCGCGCATCAGCCGCGCCAGGATCACCTCACCCGAGTGGCCGAAGGGTGGGTGCCCCAGGTCGTGCGCCAGGCATATAGCTTCCACCAGGTCTTCATTCGCGCCGAGGGCGCGGGCAATCGTCCGCCCAATTTGCGCCACTTCCAGGGTGTGCGTCAGCCGGGTGCGATAGTAGTCGCCTTCATAGTTGATAAAGACCTGCGTTTTGTATTCCAGGCGGCGGAAAGCCGTGGTGTGAATAATCCGGTCGCGGTCGCGTTGAAAAGTGGTGCGGTAATCCGGTTCATCATCCGGGTAAAAACGGCCCTTGGTATTGCGGCTGTGCGCTGCATAGGGCGCCAGGGTTTCCTCTTCGTTATTTTCCAGAATTTCTCGGCTGTATAACATACCAACCTCCTTGCCTCATAAACGAGTAATGACCGTGCCGGGCAGTTCCCCGCCCAGCGCGCGTTGAACCAGCCCCGGGCGCAGCCCGGAAAATATCACCGCTTGCAGTTCAGGGATATCCGCCAGCAGTTCGATCATGCTGCGCGCTTTGGCCGCCATGCCGCCGGTCACGTCCGTCCCGGCAGATTGGCCCAGCGCAGGCAGTAGTCCTTCAAAATTCGCGGGAGTGATCCGCTCAATCAGCCGCGTGCACTGCGGAAAATCGGCCCAAACGCCGTCTTCAAGCCCCGCCAGCAGGATGCGCCGCGGGCGCAGCATCCGCGCCAGGTGCAGGAACAGGTCTTCGGTTGAAAGGATCGTGCCGCCGCGCTGCGTATCGAAGATCACATCGCCGTTAATCAGCGGCAGCAGCCCGTGTTCCAGCGCCGAATGCAGCGGGGCCAGGTTCCACTCCAACACGCGCCCGTCTTCCGCGGTCACGCTGGCTGAGGGCGGCAGCGCGATCACCGGCAGGCCGGCATCCAGCAGAGCCTCTACAACGATCTGGTTCAGCGCGCGGGCCTCTTTCCACACTTCGGCGAAGCCCAGCCACTGCGCGGGGGTGCGCACGCCCTGCCGCGTTCCATGCTGGCGCGCCGGAGTATGCCCGAACGAACCCGAGCCGTGGCCGATCACCAGTTGCATTTCCGGGTGTTCTGCGCGCGCCGCGCGGATCTCGGCCCCCAACCGCGCCAGCACATCCCGGCGTGGGGTGAAGGGCTGCAGCTTGTCCGTAATAAGCGAGCCGCCCAGCTTGAGCAGGATCAGATCGTCCATTTTAGCCGCTCTCCTGCGCGGTCGGTTCCAGCCGCGTAGCAATCACGCGCTTCGCGCCCGCCGCCTTCAGCCCGGATTCCACCCGCGCCAGTTTTTCAGGGGCGGCTAGCGTTACCAGAATCCCGCCGCGCCCGCCACCCGAAAGCTTGGCCCCCAGCGCTCCGGCGGCGCGCGCCGCGTCAATCAACAGGTCGAGCGCAGGGCTGGATACGCCCAGCACTTGCAGGCAGTGCTGGTTGGCATCCATCAGGCGTCCTAACCTGCGTTCTTCACCATGTTCGATAGCCGCGCGCGCCTGCCGCGCGATCTCTCCGATTTCGTCGAATATCGCTTCGCTGCGCTGCGGATCGCGCTGCCATTCGGCGCGCACCGCGGCCACCGCTTCGCGCGTAGAGCTTGCCGCGCCGGTATCCGCTACCACAAATTGCAGCGGCGCGCCCACCGGCAGTTGTTCAAACCCGCTGTCGCGTTGAAAAAAGATCGGCTGCGCATAGGTAATGACCGTGTTGTCAATTCCGGAGGGAGTGCCGTGCAAGCGCTGTTCCACCCGATAGGCCAGCTGGTTGACCTGCTCGTCGGGCAGCGGGCTGCCCAAAAAGGCTGCCAGCGCGCGGATCAGCGCCACCGAAACTGCCGCGCCAGAGCCCATGCCCGAAGCAACCGGAATGCTGGAACGGATCAGCAGGGTTACCGCGGGGGGCTGCTCAATCCCTAACGCTTGCAGCGTGCCGTCCACCGCCAGCGACAGCGGGTGATCGTCGGGCAGGTGGGCGCGTTTGGCTTTTAGCCGCACTTCGGGCGACACCAGAGTAATTTGCCCGCGCGGCGCGCCAATATCCGCGCTGGCCGTCACCCGCGCTTGCACCTGGTGCGCCGGAATCGCGATGGCTGGGCGGCCGTAGACGACGGAATGTTCTCCCAGCAGGATGATCTTACCCGGAGCCGTCGCGGAAATCGCTGGCATGTCAAACCGTCAGGTACAGGACGGCAAACACCGTCAGGCCAAATAGGAGGATAGTCAACTGCAGCGGCCGGTCTTTGAGCAGCAGTTCTTCCGGCGCGCCGCCTTCTTGCTTGATCTGAATCAGGTACAGGTAGCGAAATACACCGTACAGCACAAACGGAATGGTGAGCATCATGCTGTGATTGGCGGGCAGGTTGGGCGCGGAAAAGGTGTACAGGCTGTAGGTGATGATCGTCGTCGACGACACAATCGTGATCAACTGGTCCAGCAGCGGAACGTTGTAGCCCTCCAGCACGCGGCGGTAGGCCTGGGGATCGTTGGCTACCAGGTTCAACTCGGCGCGGCGTTTGCCAAAGCCCAGGTACAGGGCAAACAGCATCGTCACCATGTACAGCCACGGCGAGAAGCGCTCGACCACAATCAGACTGACGCCCGCGCCAACGCGCAGCACAAAACCGGTGGCAATGATGAGCACGTCAATCAGCGGCACGTGCTTGAGCCACAACGAGTAGGCCAGGTTGATTAAAAAATAGCTGGTGAGGATCACGAGGAATTCGAGCGAAAGGAAATAAGCCAGGGTCAGGCTGAACAGGACAATGACGACCGCTGCGGCGACCGCGGTGGGCACGGGCAGGCGACCGCTGGCGATGGGGCGGTTGCGCTTGGTGGGGTGCTGCCGGTCAGATTCCACGTCCATGATATCGTTGATGATATACACCGCGCTGGAGAGCAGGCAAAAGAGCAAGAAACCCGCGGCCGTACGGGCAAGAGCATTCAGGTGCGTGAATTGACGGTCAAAGACCAGCGCGGCGAATAGAAAGCCATTTTTCGGCCACTGCCGGATGCGCATAGTCTTGATCAAGGCTTTCAACATGGATTTATGATATCACAACCTGCGGAAATGACAGTACAATGGGCCGTATGCAGGAAAAAGTACGCCTCGATGTCTTGCTCACGGAACGCGGCCTGGTCGAAAGCCGTTCGCTGGCGCAGCGCATGGTGATGGCGGGGCAGGTGCGCGTGGCGGGGCAGGTGGTGCTCAAGCCCGCCGTCAAAGTGCCGGTGGATGCCGAAGTGACCGTCGAACACGGGCCGAAGTTCGTCTCGCGCGGCGGCGAAAAGCTCGAAGCCGCGCTGCAGGCGTTTGGTCTCACGGACCTCACCAGCCGGGTCTGCGCCGATATTGGCGCGTCTACCGGCGGCTTCACCGACTGCCTGCTGCAAGCCGGGGCCGAAAAGGTCTATTCGATTGACGTGGGCTACGGCGAGCTGCATTGGAAGCTGCGCAATGACCCGCGCGTGGTGGTGATGGAGCGCACGAACGCCCGCTTCGTTGAAAAACTACCCGAGCCGGTGTCGCTGGTGGTCATCGACGCCTCATTCATCTCGCTCAAGATCTTCTTCCCCGTCATCCGCGCCTGGTTTGGTGACGCTCCCGGCCAGGTAGTCATGCTGATCAAGCCTCAGTTTGAAGCCGGGCGCAGTGACGTATCGCGCGGTGACGGCGTCATCCGTGATGCCCGCATCCATCACCAGGTGCTGACCGGCGTGCTCGAAGCCGCCAACGCTGCCGGCTACAGCCTGGCCGGCCTGATCCGCTCTCCACTGCTGGGGCCAAAGGGCAACACCGAATTCCTCGCCCACCTGCGCTACCCCGGAGAGACCAGCGAACAAGAAATGACAGCACTCATCAATGCTGTACTCCCGGATGCCGGGCCGGAATGATCGGATTTCCAAGACGGAAGCATAATTCTGCTGGCGTTTCTACGGCTCAGCCAATCTGATCTTGAATATGGAAAAAACCCGTTGTCACCCGGCCCGGTCTGTGCGATAATTTTTGTGAAAATCCATCGGTTCACAGGGACGGACACCATGCCAGACACCTACGTTGAAAGTTTGCTCGGCGAAAAAGAGCGCATCCTCTTCACTACCCACCAGCATGTCTTTTTGCTGCTTTCTACGATGACCTGGGAAATTCTCTTTTCGGTCGCCACGATCATCATTGTCAGTGTTTTATGGGCGCTGCAGGTCTCCCCGATTGCCCCACTCGGTTATCTGCTGCTTCTCATCCCGCTCGTAGGGATGGTGGCCGACTTTCTGGAATGGTACAACCGCGCTTTTATCATTACCAATCGCCGCGTAATCCAGATCGCCGGGGTCTTCAATAAGAACATCACCGACTCCTCGCTGGAGAAAGTCAATGATGTCAAGATGGAGCAGAGCTTCCTCGGCCGCACCTTCAATTACGGCGACGTGGAAATTCTGACCGCCAGTGAATTGGGCATGAACCGCTTTTTGAAGATCCATGACCCGATCAAGTTCAAGACGGCTATGCTCAATGCCAAAGAAGAGATGAACATCGAAGATGACGGTCCGCGCCGAATGTCTGCCGCGGCTGTCACTCCCGCCTTTGGCCCAACCGCCGAACTGGATCCGAAGGATATTCCCGACCTGATCGCTCGCCTCGACGCGCTGCGCCGCCAGGGCGCGCTGAGCGAAGCCGAATTCCAGAACAAGAAAGCCGAACTGCTCCGCCGGATCGGGTAGGGAAGACCCTACCAGCGTCCATTCGGAAGGGGAAAATAGGGTATACTTTCCCCATTGTATGACTGAGCAGATTCGCAACTTCTGTATTATCGCCCACGTCGACCACGGGAAATCTACCCTGGCTGACCGTCTTTTACAATTAACCGGTACCATCTCGGACCGCGAAATGACCGAGCAGGTGCTGGACACGATGGACCTGGAGCGCGAAAAGGGCGTGACCATCAAGGCCTCCGCCGTGCGCATGATGTACACCGCGCAGGACGGCAAGTCCTACGAGCTCAACCTGATCGACACACCCGGCCACGTGGACTTTGGCTATGAGGTCAGCCGCGCGCTGGCCGCGTGCGAAGGCGCGCTGCTGGTGGTGGATGCCACCCAGGGGATTGAAGCCCAGACGCTGGCGAATTTGTACCAGGCGCTGGAACTCGACCTGGTGATCATTCCGGTGATCAATAAGATCGATCTGCCCTCGGCGGTCGTCGACCAGGTGGTGGAAGATCTCAACAGCCTCTTGGGCACACCCGCAGACGAGATCATCAAGATCTCAGCTAAAGAAGGGTTGAACGTTGATCAGGTGTTGGAAGCCGTGGTCGCCCGCGTGCCCCCGCCCAAAGGCGACCCGTCCGCGCTCACCCGCGCCTTGATCTTCGACTCGCATTACGACCCCTACAAAGGCGTGGTCGGATATGTACGCGTCTTCGACGGCACCATCCGGCCAGCCGAAACTCTGCGGCTCATCACCACCGGCGCCGAACTGCGCCCGGTGGAAATTGGCGTCTTTTCGCCGGATATGCGCCCCATCGAGCACCTCGAAGCCGGGGATGTGGGCTATGTTGCCACCGGTCTGAAGACCGTGCGTGAATGCCGTGTCGGCGACACCTTCACAACCGCTGCGCGCCCGGCCCCTGAGGCCCTGCCCGGCTACCGCCACCCCAAGCCGATGGTCTTTGCAGGTATTTACCCGGTGGAAGGCGAAGACTACGCCGACCTGAAGGAATCGCTCGAGAAATTGCAGCTCAACGATGCTTCACTGGTCTACACTGCCGAAACCTCACAAGCGCTCAACTTTGGGTTCCGCGTGGGATTCCTGGGGCTGTTCCATATGGAGATCATCCAGGAACGCCTGGAGCGCGAGTACGATCTGGACATCGTTGTCACCGCGCCTTCGGTTGAATACGAGGTTGAGATGAATACCGGCGAGGTGCGGCTGATCGATTCACCCGCGCAGCTTCCCGACGAGAACGATATCCGCGAGATCCGCGAGCCGTGGATGGCGCTGGAGATCTTCACGCCCACCGAGTTCTACGGCACAATCATGGACCTGGTCACCAAGCGGCGCGGCACCTTCAAGGGCCAGGAATACCCCGCGCCCAACCGCGTGCAGCTCGACTTTGAAATTCCGCTCTCGGAACTGATTATCGATTTCTTTGATGATCTGAAATCGCGCACGCGCGGCTACGCTTCGATGGATTACCAGCTCCTCGAATACCGCCCGGGAAACCTGGTCAAGCTCGAAGTCCTGGTCAACAGCGAGCCGGTGGATGCCCTGGCAGCCATCGTCCACAAAGAAGATGCCTATCACAAAGGCCAGCGCCTTGTCACCAAGCTCAAAGAGCTGATCCCACGCCAGTTGTTCGATGTGCCTATCCAGGCCTCAGCCACCGGCCGGGTGATCTCGCGCGCCAACGTCAAAGCTACCCGTAAAGACGTGCTGGCCAAATGCTACGGCGGTGATATCACGCGCAAGAAAAAGCTGCTGGAAAAACAAAAACGCGGCAAGAAGCGCATGAAGATGATTGGAAATGTGGAAATTCCACAGGAAGCCTTTATGGCGGTTTTACGTCTGGGGGATGAAGATTAATGGAGTCAAAAGAGACAAACCGGTGGCAAGAAGTCCGGCGCTGGCTGCCCGGTCTGGTCATCAGTCTGATCGCAATTTTTGTTGTGCTCAAGGTGATCGACTGGAACGAACTGCTCAAAGCGCTGGCCTCGTTCAACCCACTCTACGTGGCGCTGACCGTGCTTGCCACCCTGATTTTCTTACTGGTACGCGGCATGGCGGTCAAGACTCTGCTGGAAGATAAAGTTTCTTTCAAGCAGGCGTTCCTGGCGGTGAATGCTGGTTATTTGCTCAATAATATCTTTCCGCTGCGCGCGGGGGAACTGGGCCGGGCGGCGCTGCTCGGTCAAACCTCCGGCCTGGGAATGATCCACGTGCTGTCTACCATCGTCATCGAGCGCGCGTTTGACCTGGCGATTGCCGCCGGTTTGCTGCTGAGTACGCTGCCGCTGGCGCTGGAAATGGACTGGGCGCGCCCGGTGGCAATGATCACCCTGGTGATTGTGATCGCCATGCTGGCGGCCATGTTCCTGGTAGCCCGCTACCGCGATATCGTTCACCGCTGGGTGCACAAACTGGGAGCGCGGGTTGGCTGGGTAGAACGCTTCATCCTGCCGCAGCTTGATTCGCTGCTGCGCGGCCTGTCTGTGCTGGTCAAACCCAGCCGTTTTCTGCTGGCGCTGTTCTGGATTGGCATGTCGTGGGTGATCGCCGTCGCCGAATACTACATCCTCCTGCTTTCGCTCGCGCCAGATGCTCCCCTGTGGTGGGGCGCGTTTGTCGATTCCGTACTGGCCCTGGGCATCGCGGTGCCTTCCGCGCCGGGCGCTCTGGGCGTGTTTGAAGCCGCCATCGTTGGCGCGCTAAGTATCTTAGGATTCACCCCTGAATCCGGGCTGGCCTATGCTGTCATTATCCATTTCCAGCAGTGGATCGTTACCGGTGTGCTGGGCGCGTATGGATTGATCAGCCAGGGGAAATCGCTGACAACATTTTTCAAAGATTTACGTACACGGGCCGTGACCCGTGATGCAGATTGATTGGAGAACAAAGCATGGCTCGTCGTTTTTTGGTCACTGGTGGAGCTGGCTTCATCGGCTCGAACTACGTGGCGCGTCTCTTAAAACGGGGTGAGCAGGTTACCATATTCGATAACCTCTCGCGCGGCGGCGCGCAAATGAATCTTATGTGGCTGCGGCAGCAGTTTGGTAGTGACGGGGTTAACCTGATCCAGGCGGACGTACGCGACGCGGATGCGCTGCGCAAAGCCGCCCGCGACGCGGATGTCATTGTGCACCTGGCGGCACAGGTGGCCGTCACCACCTCGGTAGTTGATCCGCGCGAAGATTTTGAGATCAACGCGCAAGGCACATTCAATATGTTGGAAGCGGCGCGCCTCTCCGGCCGCCAGCCGGCGGTGATTTACGCCTCCACCAACAAGGTTTACGGCGGCATGGAAGACGTGCGCGTGGTAGAAGAAGCCACCGAGTACTGCTATGCCGATTATCCGCAGGGCATCCCCGAAAGCATGCCCCTCGATTTCCACTCGCCCTACGGCTGCTCGAAAGGCAGCGGCGACCAGTACGTACGCGACTATCACCGCATTTACGAGATTCCCTCGGTGGTATTTCGCCAGAGCTGCATCTACGGCCCGCGCCAGTTTGGCGTGGAAGATCAGGGCTGGGTGGCGTGGTTCATCATCGCCGCGGTTACTGGCAAGCCCATCACCATTTACGGCGACGGCAAGCAGGTGCGCGATCTGCTCTATGTGGAAGATTTGCTCAACGCTTACGATGCAGCGCTGGAGCATATTGATACTGCCGCGGGGCAGGTATATAACATCGGCGGCGGGGCGCAGAAAACCATGTCAGTCTGGAAGGAATTTGGACCGATCCTCGAAAAGCTGTTTGGCCGCCAGATTGAAGTAGCTACTTCCGACTGGCGCCCCGGCGACCAGCGCATTTACGTGTCGGATATTCGCAAAGCCCAGACTGAACTGGGCTGGACGCCCGCCGTAGGCGTGGAAGAGGGTATTCGCCGCCTGTACGAGTGGGTGATTGCTAACCGCGATTTGTTCGCGGCCTGAGGGGAAATTTAACGGTATGAAGATTCTGGTAGTGTTGACTTATTACCGCCCGCACACCAGCGGGCTGACCATCTATGCCGAGCGGTTGGCCAAGGCCTGGGTGCGCCGCGGTCACCAGGTGACCGTGCTCACCTCGCAGTTTGAAAGCCAGCTTGCTCCGGTAGAAACCGTCGACGGCGTGCGCATCATCCGCGCGCCAGTAGCGTTTCGCGTCAGCAAGGGCGTGATCATGCCCACTTTTGGCATGTTAGCCAACAAGCTGGTGCGCTCGCACGATGTAGTGCAGCTTCACCTGCCGCAGTTTGACGCGGCGGGAGTAGCCCTTCGCGGTCGCCTGCTGAAAAAGCCCACCATCATCACCTATCACTGCGACCTGCTCATGCCTTCCGGGCCGCTTTCGTGGCTGGCAAACCAGGCGGTGACGGTGATGAACAACCTGGCGGGTATCTTCACCCACCGCATCGTCACCTACACCCGCGATTACGCCGAAAACTCCAGCTATCTGCGGCGCTTTATGCGCAAGCTGCGCGTCATTCCCCCGCCGGTGGAGCTGCCATCGGTGACCGCGGAAGAAATCGCGGCATTTGCCGCGCAGGCCAACCCGACCGGCCAGCGCCCGGTGATCGGCATGGCCGCGCGCTTCGCCACCGAAAAAGGCGTAGAAGTCTTGCTCGACGCGCTCCCCAAGGTGATTGAAGCCTTCCCCAACGTTCAGGTGCAGTTTGCCGGCCCATACCAGAACATCATCGGCGAGGAAAAGTATGCTGCCCGGCTGATGCCGGTCATCCGCCAGTACGAGCAAAGCGGGCACTGGAAGTTCGTCGGCGTGCTCAACCCCCGGCAGATGGCCGCCTATTATCCCAACCTCGACGTGCTGGTGCTGCCCAGCCTCAACTCGACCGAGGCCTTTGGGCTGGTGCAGATCGAAGCCATGATGAACAATGTGCCCAGCATTGCCTCCAACCTGCCAGGCGTGCGCCAGCCGGTTAAGCTGCACGGCATGGGCTGCATCATCCCTATCGGTGATTCCGCGCAGCTCTCCCACGATCTGATCGAAGTGCTCGCGCACCCGGAAAAATACCGCGCTAACCCGGCAGAAATTGCCGAGCGGTATCGCCCCGACACCATCGCCGCCGAGTACGAACCGCTGATCGCCGAGATCGAACAGCAGTTACATATCGGCCACGCCTGAGCGTGGCGCGAAATATCTTACTTTCAGGAAGATTTCTTTTGGCCACGCGAACCGATTCCCAAAAAGATTACCTGTGGCTCAATCTGAGCACCCTGCCGTATTTTCGCGGCCTGCTGCGCGCGGTGGAAGCGCGCAACTATCCTACCTTTGACCTGCCCGCGCCCATCCTTGACCTGGGCTGCGGAGATGGCAATTTCGTCACCATCGCATTTGATCACAAGGTGGATGTGGGTATCGACCCGTGGACTGGCCCGGTACACCAGGCGGCGCGCGAGGGCGGCTACCACCTGGTCACGCAGGGCGCCGGCGCGCAAACGCCCTTCCCGGATGCGTACTTTGGCAGCGCCTTCAGCAACTCAGTGCTGGAACACATCCCCGACCTGGACCCCGTCCTGGCCGAAATGGCGCGGGTGCTAAAGCCCGGCGCGCCTTTTGTTTTCTGCGTGCCCAATCACAACTTCCTCGCCAACCTGTCGGTTTCCAATTTCCTCGACCGTATCGGCCTCAAGCGTCTGGGCAATGCCTACCGCGCCTTTTTCAACCGCATCTCGCGCCACCAGCACTGCGATTCCCCGGAAGTCTGGCAGCAGCGGCTGGCGCGCGCTGGTTTCCGCATCGAGCGCTACTGGCATTACTTCTCGCCGCAGGCGCTGGCGGTGCTGGAGTGGGGGCATTACTTTGGGCTGCCGGCGCTGGTTACTCGCAAGCTGTTTGGTCGCTGGATCCTCGTCCCGCGCCGCTGGAACCTGGAACTGACTCGCCGCCTGGTGCAGCCGTACTACGACGAGCCACAGGATCAGCCCAAAGGCTCCTATACCTTCTATATTACGCGGCGAGTGGAATAGGCCTTTCAAAACCTTCAGGGGGAGCTGATCGCCTTGTCCTCGCGGGCGGGCTGGGGTAATATTAAAAATTGTTGACTGCGGGAAGCAATCTCCGCGCCGGCTTTTTGGTGAAAAACTGATCGTATGGAAGAGCCAAGCGTCCTTGATTACATAAAATCGAAACTCCAGCCCTGGAAACACGCCCCGGTGACGATCCCGGAGGCTGCTCCAGAGGCGGCTGCTGCCCCGGCTGTTGAGGCCGAGCAAACCGGCCTTCAACCCGCTGGTCAACCCGCGCTGAGCGAGGGAAAACCCGCGCGCCATTCTAGCATCCCCTGGTTGATCTTGCTGGCGCTTGGGCTGGCCCTGGCTGCGCAGCGCATGCTCGAACCTAAACCCGAGCCTTTCGCTTCTGCCGGCGTCATTCTGTATGGTCTCGCCACGCTGGCGTTTGTGTGGGCGCTCATCCAGAACTGGGAAATGGTGCATATCATCTCACTGGAGAGTGAGACCAGGCCACAGCCGCCGGTGCGCGCGCTGCCGCTGGCTTCGGCCGGGGTACTGCTCCTGGGCGCGTTTGCCATGTTTGGCGGCAACCGCTTCACCGTGTGGAATGTGATCCTCTGGCTGGTTGGCCTGGCGTACCTGCTCTACAGCCTGTGGGAAAAATCTTCCGCTGAGCCGTTCTACCGCCGCCTGCTGGCATTCCTGCGCCGCCCGGCCTGGACGCTACAGCTTTCGCGCTGGGCGTTGCTGCTGATCCTCGTCTTTGGCGTGGTGCTCTTCTTCCGCTTCTACGACCTAAACGGCACGCCGGGCGAAATGTTCAGCGACCAGGCGGAAAAGCTGCTCGACGTGAACGACCTGATCACCGGTCAGGCCAAGATTTTCTTTGAACGTAATACTGGGCGCGAAGCCTTCCAGTTCTATCTGACTGCCTTCATCGCGCAGGTATTTGGCACGGGCATCTCGTTTATGAGCCTGAAGCTGGGCACGGCTTTTGCCGGGGCTTTTGCGGTCCCATTCATCTACTTACTGGGCAAAGAGATCGGCGGGCGCTGGGTGGGCCTGTTTGCCATGTTCCTGGCCGGCATCGCCTACTGGCCCAACGTCATCTCGCGCATCGGGCTGCGCTTTCCGCTGTACCCGATGTTTGCCGCCCCGGCCATTTACTTTCTGGTGCGGGGTTTGCGCCGCGCCAACCGCAACGATTTCCTGCTCAGCGGGCTTTTCGTCGGCCTGGGATTGCACGGGTACAGCCCGTTTCGCTTCCTGCCCATCGTGCTGGTCATTGGCGTGGTGATTTACCTCCTGCACCGCCACTCGCGCCAGGAGCGTCTTTTTGCCGTTTACGGACTGGTGCTGCTTGCGGTGGTCTCTTTTGTGGTCTTCCTGCCGCTGGTGCGCTACCTGCTCGAAAACCCGGATATGTTCGCTTACCGCGCGCTTTCGCGGTTGGGTGACAGCGAACGCGCGCTGCCTGGCACGCCGCTGGCGATCTTCGCTTCCAATTTGTGGAAGGCGATGATCATGTTCTTCTGGAACAACGGCAATATCTGGGTCCACTCGGTTCCCGATCGGCCCGCGCTGGATATCATCTCAGCGGCGCTGTTCTTTCTCGGTTCCATTTTGGTGCTGGCGCGCTGGATTCGCTACCGCAACTGGGTTGACCTGTTCTTGTTGCTCTCCGTACCCCTGTTGATGATGCCCTCGATCCTTTCGCTGGCCTTCCCCGAAGAGAATCCATCTCTCAACCGCACCGGGGCGGCGATTGTGCCGGTGTTCATCATTGCTGCCACCGGCCTTGAAGCTATCCTGCGCCAGACGGCGCAGCGCATGGGCCGCCGCGGGTGGCTGGCTGCCGGGCTGCTGGGCGTGGCGCTGCTCTCCGCCTCTGCCGCGCAGAATTTTGACCTGGTATTCAATCAGTTCCACAACAGTTTTTTGCGCGGCGCCTGGAACACCACGCAGATCGGGCAGGTGATCCGCGGCTTTGCCGATTCGGTTGGCGACGCCGACGATGCATACGTGATTCCCTACCCGTACTGGGTGGATACGCGCCTGGTGGGCATTAACGCCGGGTATCCAACCACCGATTACGCCCTCAACGCCGAGTTTATCCCCGAAACCACCCGCGTTTCGCGGACCAAGTTATTTATCTTCCATCCCCAGGATGCGGCTACGCTGGACATCCTGCGCACCTATTACCCGCAAGGAACGCTGACGCGCGCCACTTCGCCGCTGGAAGGCAAGGACTTTATGATCTACCTGGTTCCCGGAGAAGCTGCCTCGCAGCCCTGAGGTTTGCATGGATAGAGAATCGACTGCCGCCCCAATTCAACCCGGCCTGCCCCGGCGAGCTTCGTTCTTCTGGACCGTCATGCTGGTGGTGGTGCTTCTGCTCGGCGCGTACTTCCGCGTGATCCATATGAATTGGGATGACAGCCAGCACCTGCACCCCGACGAACGTTTTCTCACCATGGTTTCCTCATCAGTGCAGTGGGTAGATAGCATTGGCGCGTATTTTGATACCAGCACCTCAACCCTCAGCCCGTACAACAGCGGTTACTCGTTCTACGTCTACGGCACGCTGCCCCTGTTTATTGTCCGTTTTGTGGCCGAGCGGTTGGCCGAAATCGGTTACGACCAGATCTATCTGGTCGGGCGTTATATTTCCGCGCTGTTCGATTTGCTCACCGTGCTGCTGGTGTATATCGCCGGAATACGGCTCTACCGGGATCAGCGTATTGCCGTGCTGGCGGCCGCGTTTTATTCCTTCGCGGTATTGCCCATCCAGCTTTCACACTTTTACGCCACCGATACCTTCCTGGGCTTTTTTGGTTTTCTTACTCTGCTGCTGGCCATCTGGGTGAT
>DATCUC010000043.1:0-9268 GCA_036567625.1 Anaerolineaceae bacterium
CAGGTGCTGCCGCCCGGCCGTGCCGGCGATTTCAACCAGGCCTTGATGGACCTCGGCTCGGCGATTTGCACGCCGCATAACCCGGCCTGCCTGCTGTGCCCCATCCAGGGGTTCTGCCGCGCTTACCAGCTTGGCATCCAGGAGCAGCGCCCGGTGTTAGAAGAAAAAGCGCCGGTGCCGCATTACACCGTCACCGCGGCCATCATCCACCGCGGCGGGCAGGTGCTGCTGGCGCGCCGCCCCAGCAGCGGGCTGTTGGGCGGAATGTGGGAATTCCCCGGCGGCAAGCTGGAACCCGGCGAAACCCTGGCTCAGGGCCTGGCGCGGGAAATTCAGGAAGAACTGGGCGCGGCTGTCGCGGTAGGTGAGGCGTTTGGCATCTATCACCACGGCTACACTCACTTCAAGGTCAGCCTGCATGCCTTTTTCTGCAGCCTGGTAGACGGCGAACCCCGGGCGCTGCACGCCAGCGAGATCATCTGGGCAGAGCCCGAAGCGCTGGCGGCTTACCCGATGGGAAAGATCGACCGGCAGATTGCGCGGCGGCTGGCCGCGCATCCGCTCCCGCGAGAAAACGATAAGGATCCGCTATGAGCAATCACCCTTTCAATCTGCTGGTACGCTTTCTGCTTGAACTGCTGGCGCTGGCTGCCCTGGCGCTGTGGGGCTGGACACAACATGCCGGTGCACTGCGCTTCGTGTGGGCCATTGGCCTGCCGCTGCTGGCCGCGGTGTTGTGGGGCATCTTTCGCGTGCCCAATGACCCAAACAAAGCCCCGGTTGCCGTGCCGGGCCTTGCCCGGCTGCTGTTAGAAATGCTGGTTTTCGGCGGCGCGGTGTGGGCTGTCTATGCCACCGGGCGCACAACGCTGGCCTCGATTTTCGGGCTGGTAACCCTGGCGCATTATGTCGTTTCATATGACCGGGTACAGTGGCTGTTAAAACAGTGACGCTATGGAAGAGGAAGCGAATCTGCGCGAATTGATGGTAAACGAGCAGATCGCCCGGCGCGGGATCAACGATCCGCGCCTGCTGGAAGCCTTCCGGCGCGTGCCGCGCCACCGTTTTGTACCGCTTGATTCGCGCCCGCAGGCGTACCGCGACGGACCGCTGCCAATTGGCGCCGGCCAGACTATCTCGCAGCCCTATATCGTGGCGCTGATGACCGATTTGCTGCGGCTGGACGGCACGCAGCGTGTATTGGAAATTGGCACCGGATCCGGCTACCAGGCCGCCATCCTCGGCGAACTGGCGCGCAGCGTGCACACGGTGGAACGCCTGCCCGAACTGGCCGAACGCGCCGCCGCGCTGCTGCGCGAACTGGGCTACACCAATATCCACGTCCACACCGGCGACGGCTCGCTTGGCTGGCCGGAGGCCGCGCCGTATGACGGCATTCTGATCACCGCTGCCGCGCCCCGCGCCCCCGACCCGCTGCTGGAACAGCTTGCCCCGGGTGGACGGCTGGTGGCCCCAGTCGGCGGCCGCGCCGGCCAGGAACTGCAAATCTGGACGCGCACCCCCTGCGGCCTGGAAATGGAAAGCGAAATCCCGGTGGCATTTGTGCCGCTGCGCGGCAAAGAAGGCTGGCGCGAAGAAGATTGGGAACCGTAAGGCAGCAAAACACGAGCCCGCGTAAGAGCGGGCTCGTGCCGGATGATCATATTTCGAATTGAATCCCGCGCCGGGACAATTCTTCTTTCAACTGCTCCGCAGAGCGGAAGTGGATCGTCTGAAAGCCCATGTCGCGGGCCGCGGCGATATTATGTTCGGCGTCGTCGATAAAAATGCACTCGCTCGCCGGGCGGCCCACGCGCCGCAGCAGTACTTCATAGATCGCGCGGTCGGGTTTGACCAGCTTCTCTTCACCGGAAACCACAATGTCATTGAACCACTCGAAGAACGGGTATCCCGGGCGGACCAGGCGGAACTTTTCCGCCGGCCAGTTGCTCAGCCCGTACAGCGCGTACCCGGCATCTTTCAGCCCGCGCAGAATTTCGACTACCGGCAGAAAGGCTCCCCCCACGGTTTCGATGTAGCGCTCATCATACGCGCGGATCAGATCGGCGTGCTGCGGGAACTTGCCAATCAGCTCGGCGGTTCCCTCGGCGAAAGTCCGCCCGCGGTCCTGCTCGATGTTCCAGGTAAAAAAGTCCACTTCTTTCAAAAAGCGATCGATCGCCTGGCGGTCATCTCCCAGAATGCGGCGGTAAAGATAATGCGGGCTCCAATCCATTAACACGCCGCCAAAGTCAAAGACGATGGCCGGGGCAATGGTATCCGGGTTTGCCATGTTGACCTACCTGTTGACCGTAACGAATACCATCGGACGGCGGCGAGTCTCGGAGAACAGAACGTTCTTGACTGCCTGTTCCACGTCTTGCTGCAGGTTGCCGTTGGCGCTGTTGACGGACTCGATGATCTTGCGCCGCGCCTGGGCCAGCACTTCGTCCGATTCGCCTTTGACCATAAAGCCGCGGGTCATAATCTCGGGTTCCTGACGCAGCCGGTGAGTCACCGGGTCGAGGCTCAGGTTGACCAGTACAATGCCGTCGCGCGAAAGCTCTTCGCGCTCGCGCATCACATCCGGGCCAACATCCCCCACGCCCGAACCGTCGACGAAGACCATAGAGGCCGGCACGCGTTCGCCCAGCTTCATGCTGTCGGCGGTCAGTTCGATCACCTGGCCGTTTTCGACCACGGCGATATTCTCTTCGGGGATGCCCAACTGGCGGGCCAGCAGCGCATGCTGCTTCAACTGGCGCAGCTCGCCGTGAACCGGGATGAAAAACTTAGGCCGCGTCAGGTGAATGAGCAGCTTCATTTCTTCCTGGCTGGCGTGGCCGGATACGTGCACCGGGGCAATGCTTTCGTAAATCACATTCGCGCCGCGCTCAAACAGGCGGTTGATGGTGCGGTAAACGTTTTCCTCGTTCCCCGGAATGGGATGCGAGGACAGTACCACCGTGTCGCCGGGCTGCAAGTCGAACAGGCGGTTGCGCCCCACCGACAGGCGGCCGAGGATGGAAGTCGGCTCGCCCTGCGAACCGGTGCACATGATCGCCACTTCGCGGCCGGGCATGGTGCGCGCCTGCTCAATGCTGATCACCAGGTTTTCGGGGATATCCAGGTAGCCTAACTTGGTGGCCATCTTAACGTTGTCTTGCATGCTGGTGCCCACAAACGCCAGTTTGCGCCCATAGCGCTGCGCGGCATTGGCCACCTGCTGCATGCGCGAGATGAGCGAGGCAAAGCTGGCGATGATGATGCGGTCCTGGGCCTCGCGGAAGACCTTGTCAAAGGCAGCGTCGACCACGCGCTCCGAGGGGGTCCAACCGGCGCGTTCAGCATTGGTCGAATCGCCCAACAGGGCCAACACGCCGCGCCGCGAAAATTCGGCCAGCTTGGCGTAATCACTGGGCCAGTTGTCCACCGGGGTGTGATCAAATTTATAGTCGCCGGTGTGCACCACCAGCCCGGCCGGGGTTTCGATCCCCAGCCCTACCCCATCGGGGATGGAATGGCAGACGTGGAAGAAATCGACCTTGAACGGGCCGATCTGCACCGTGTCACCGGCCTGCACTGTGCGCAGGTCGGCTTTTTGCAACATGCCGTTACGCGCCAGTTTGACTTCCAGCAGGCCGCGGGTCAGCGGCGTGGCATAGATGGGCGCCTGGATCACCTCGAGGGCATGGTGAATGGCCCCGGTGTGATCTTCGTGGCCGTGGGTGATGATAATCCCGCGCACCAGGTCGCGCCGGGAGCGCAGATAATCAAAATCGGGAATGATGTAATCGATCCCCAGCATGTCATTTTCGGGGAACATCAGGCCGGTGTCGACCACCAGAATGTTATTCCCGTATTCGTAGGCCATCATGTTCTTGCCTACTTCCCCCAATCCCCCCAGGGGAATGATGCGTAATGTTCTTTGTTCCATAAACGTACTTGATTTCCTTAAAACAAACGATTCAAAAAACCGTGATAAACGGTCGTACAGGTCAGTTCCATGTGTTTGCGGTGACAAAAAAGCCGCCCGGTGAAATGATGATCCGGAACGGCTCTTATCCGCGAAAGATTACTGCTCCACCGTGCAAACACAATTGCTTATCATACAGTCAGGCAAATTTTAACATAGTCTCATGCTTTTGTCAAAAATTCGTAGCGCGTTCCATTCTTCTTCCAAAATGACGGAAACGAAAAACGTCCCCGCTCCGGCAGGAGGGGGGACGGGATGAAAAGCGTTTCGATTATTTCTAAACCGCCGGGCGCGACTGGGCGAACAACTGCTCGCGGATCTGAATAATCTGGCGGCGCAGCCGGTCGTCGCGCTCAATCATGTCGGCCACTTTATCGCAGGCATACATCACGGTGGTGTGATCGCGCCCGCCCAGGCTTTCACCGATCTGCGGCAGCGATACATTGGCCATCTCGCGCATCAGATACATGGCCACCTGGCGCGGCAGGGCAATCTCACGCGAGCGGTCGCGGCCCAAAAGCTGCTCCACGCTGACGCCAAACACGTTTGCCACCGCGGTGACCACGTGCCGCGGCTCGAGCGTGCTGCGCTGGGGCAGTAGATCGGCCAGGGCCGAGGTGACGAGCTGCGGCGAAAGCGGCGCGCCGCTCAGATCGGAAAAGGCCAGCACGCGGGTCAGGGCGCCTTCCAGTTCGCGGATATTCGACTGGATATTACGCGCAATAGTTTCCAGAATATCGTTCGGTACCTGGCGCTGGGCGCGTTCGGCTTTGGAGCGCAGGATAGCGATGCGCGTTTCCAGGTCCGGGGGTTGGATGTCGACCGTCAGGCCCCACTCAAACCGCGAGCGCAGCCGTTCTTCCAGGGTGACCATGGCTTTGGGCGGGCGGTCTGAAGACATGACGATCTGCTTGCTCTGGCCGTGCAGGGTGTTGAAGGTGTGAAAGAACTCTTCCTGCGTCGATTCCTTGCCGGCGATAAACTGGATATCATCAATCAACAGCACGTCGATGCTGCGGTAGCGCTCGCGGAATTTATCGGTGGTATGCGTGCGGATCGAATTGATCAGGTCGTTGGTGAACTCTTCTGAGGAAACGTATAAGACCTCAAGCCCGGCTTGCTGGGCGCTGCTGCCGATGGCGTGCAGCAGGTGGGTCTTACCCAAGCCTACGCCCCCATACAGAAACAGCGGGTTGTATGCCCGCGCCGGGTTTTCGGCCACGGCCATGCACGCGGCGTGTGCCAGCCGGTTGCTGGCCCCCACCACGAAGTTATCAAAGGTATAGCGGCTCTGGATCGTCTGGCAGGCAACGTGCACCTCTCCAACGGCGGGCTCATCGTCCTCGGCGGCGCTCTCCGCCGGCTCAAAATCCTTCTGATACACCACAAACTCCACGGTCTGAGGCGAAGCCATCATCCCAGAAAGCAGCCGGATAACTGTGGAAGACAACCGGCTTTCCAACCAGTCACGGGCGTACGCGTTTTGCACGCCAACAGTAAAAGTGTCATCCCCGTGACCAATCAACTCCGCGCTGCGCACCCAGGTATCATAGGATGCTTTGGACATTTCCATCTGAAGCTGTCCAAGCGTGGCCTGCCATGCTTGCTGTGCGTTCATATCACCCTCCGATGAGGCAAGATTTTGAGCGGCGCCGCCAGGCAAAATGATAGAGAAACCCCACTGATATGGACAGTGGGTCATGAATGCAATCTCCGTTGTGCCTGCTACCGTATTACAATGAATAATACTACTGGGGGTAGGTCCCCTCCCGTTTGTTCACTACCATCAATATTCTAACCGATCGCCGGGTTTCGATCAACCATTCCAACCCTACGCTTGCTTAAAAAAACGGCGTTCTTTAACCCACGCAAACGTTAAAGATATATCCTCGCAGCGTGCGTAGAATGTTTCACGGACGAGTGCTGTTCGTTCACTACTAGTGGCTTAAATCACCATTTCGCACCCCTATATATGGGGGTATGGGTTCTTTTTTCCAAAATCGAACTAGCTGTGGAAGCTTATATAAAGAAATGAAAAAGAGCACAAAGCCAGCCAGCCCGGCTTGGAACGGTAAAAAACTGAATCAGAATCGGTCGATTCGCATGGGTGGTTGAAATGTTCGAAAAAGACCTGCACGGCAGTAATTTTCAGCAGCTTACGCCGCCGCCCAGGGCTCTTGCGGCAACTCCCTGCCCTGTGCTGAACCAGGTCTTATCATCCCGCCAGCATCTCACGCGCCGCTTTGCGCCCAATCTGTACCGCAAAGTTCGTGCCGCGGTCCCAGGGATAGACCTGGCTCATGCTGGCAAAGTACAGCCCGGCGATCGGCGTCTGAATGGCGGGGATGTTCTTCGAATGGTTGACCAGCGGAATCGGCTGCGCGTACGGCGTGCGGAACAGCCAGACGTTCTTCACCCAATCCGGTGAGAAATCCGGGTTGATGCGCTGGAAGCTGGGCAAAAAGCGCTCCAGCAGTTCTTCTTTGCTCAGGCGGAAATACTCGTGGTCCGGGTCGAGATAATCGCCGCAGTAGACGATGTGATCGCCGCCAAAGTACTCCGGGCTGAGGAAGTTGGTATGCTCCACCAGCGCCAAAAAGGGAAAACCGGCCGACTTGGGGATATTGAACCAGTAGTAGCCGTCTTTGGAAAGCTGGTTTTTGAGCGAAACCACCAGCACCACCGCGCCCATGCTTTTCAGGTTCAATAGCCCTTGCAGGTAGTCTTGCGGCAGGGTGGGCGCCAGCCGCGCCAGCAGCCCCGGAGAAACCGTCACCAGCACGCGGTCGAAACGCTCGGTCTCGCCTTCCACCTGGATCTCCACACCGCCGTCCGCGCCGGGCAGGATGCTGCGCACCGCCGTGGCCAGCCGAATCTCCGCGCCGCGGTCGCGCAGGTTTTGCGCCAGCAGGTTACAGAATGCCTGGAACCCGCCGCGGTAAGTGGCCAGCTTAGTGGTGCGCGCCTTGATCCGCGCCCAGAACCAGGCCATGTTGACCTCGGCCTTATGCCGGCCAAATTTGCCCTGCAGCAGCGGTTCGTAGAGCATATCGTACACCCGCGGGCCGTACCAGCGCCGAAGCCAGGTGTCAGCCGTGGCGCCTTCCAGCCCGCGCCAATTAGCCAGATAGCGCAGGTACACCGTCACCAGGCCAAAGCGCACCATATCGAAAAAGCCGTAGCCGGGGAAGGTCAGCGCGGCCAGGGGTGAATCCAGTGGGTAGAACTTGCCATCGTAATACGAAACCGTTTTCGGCCGGCGCACCACCACACCCTCGTACAGCCCCACCTCGCGCATCAACCCGAACATATCCTCATCCGAGGTGAACCAGTGGTGGTAGTACTGTTCTACCGACCAGTTCCAATGCGGTTCCTGAAACCCGGCGGCCAGACCGCCAACGTTCTCAGCCGATTCAAAAATGGTAACCTGGTGCCCGGCTTTGAGAAAATCGTGGGCGGCGGCCATGCCCCCGACCCCAGCGCCAATAATCGCAACTCGCATGACGTTCTCCTAATTTTGAGCGGGCGGCAACGGCTGCCCCTCTTCTCGCAACTGCTCCAGATCTTTGCCCCAGCGCAGCGGCTGACGAATGTAGTAATACGCGCCCAGCAGGGTGATGGGGAACCACAGCGCCCCATGCAGCACCAGCGTGTAGCCGGCCGCGATCGCACCCGGCACGCCGTACGCCTGCAGCAGCGCGATGCCTGGCGCGTCAAATGTTCCCACGTAGCCCGGCGCGGAAGGCAGGGTGGTGGTCAGGTTGACGATGCCGTTCATCAGCATCAGCGCGAAAAAGCTGACCTCAAACGGGAAAGCGTGCATCACAAACCAGTACTTCCCGGTCTCCAGCAGCCAGATAATCACCGTGGTGAAGAAAACCATCAGCGCTTCCTGCGGCGAGCGCAGCGATTCGAGCCCGGAGAGGAACTTCAGCGCCAGGTTGCGCACCTTGTCGCGCATGCGCGCCGGCACCAGCCGGTTGACGACGAAATCTACCAGGGCTTCCGCGGCGCGCGGGAACATGGCCAGGGCCAGAAAAACCAGCAGCGCGCCCAGGAACAGCACCGCGCCCCACAGGGCCAGGTCGCGGATATTGAGCGTGCCCACAAAGCCTGAGTTATGCGTCAACCGCGCCAGTTCGGGCAGGTTAAAGAATACAAAGCCCAGCATCACCACCGCGTCGAACAGGCGCTCGACCACTACCGTAGCCAGCGACACGGAAATGGGCACATTCTCACGCTGGCGCAGCACTGCGGCGCGCAGCACCTCACCCGCGCGCGCCGGGTAAATGTTGTTGCCCATGTACCCGATGCACACGATGGAAAACATGCTGTTCGTGGGAATTTTCTTAATTGGGCGCAGCAGGTAATGCCAGCGCCAGGTACGCACCCATACCCCCACAAAATAGACCGCCACGCCCGGGATCAGCCACCAGTAGCTGGCGGTGCGCACAGTCTCCCATAATTCGGAGAGCTTCATCCCCCGCAGCGTAAAATACAGGAACGCGGCGCTGATGATCAGTCCAACCCAAAACTGCCAACGTTTCATAGGGGGATTGTATCACGGTTCACCCGTTGTTTTTAAAAACAAAACTGCCGGGGAACTATCCCCGGCAGCCAGGATCGATGCCAGTATTTGGGTGAAGCTAGAACTTTGCCACCGCGGCGATGACCATCGACAGGATTACAATTAACGCCATCGCGGCGAAAATGACCTGGTTGCGGCGCATCGCGCGCTGATCTTTGCTCGGCCCGGAAGAGCGCTTCGGAGAACTACTTTTTGCCATTCGAACAACCTCACCTTTCTGCCGTCGATTTTACCACGAAACGCCTCCCCTGGCACAGCGCTGCCCCGCGGCGCGCATTTTCGATGAAGGATTACAACACCGGCACCATGTGCGACGGCTGGCGCGGGAAAAGAGCGTTCACCAGCACCTGCCCGGTGGGGCCGGCATAGCTATCCACCGCGTTCTGGTGCACTTCCGCCAGCGAGCGGTAGCCGGTGAGCACCTGCAAAAAGCTCAGCCGGCCAAAGGCTGCCATCGGCCAGTGCGAGGTATCATGCTGCCAGTCGACAATCTCCAGCAATTTGCCGCGCTCAAAACGCAGGCGCAGGCCGCTGCTGTAAAAACCCAGGGTCAATTCACCGGTATGCCCGGCGCACACCGAGTTTTCCAGGCGCTGCTCCAGCACCGGCGTGATCAGCCCCAAAAAGCCCTTTAGATCCGGCACGCGGATATACCAGGCATACGGGTCGCGGCGGCGCGGCAGGTTGGCGGCCGCGGCGGTGTA
>DATCUC010000044.1:0-6458 GCA_036567625.1 Anaerolineaceae bacterium
CTGGGAAATGCTGCGCGAAGCCCGCGCGCAGGCTTTGCCTCGCCGCCAGGCGTACCTCGCGGCGGTGTTTTCGCTGGCGCCGCTGGTTTCGCTGGGCATCTGGTGGCTGTCAAAGCTGCGCCCGGCGTTTCAATATGTGGAAGATCAATTCTTTGGGCGCTATTTCCTGATCATGGGGCAGTCGTGGGGGGCCTGGACCTATGCCTGGGATCAATTGACCACCAGCGGCAATGGTCCAACGCAAATGTATTTCGCGCTAGAATTTGCGTTAGTTTTTATCGGCCTGATCACCAGCCTGGCGTTGCTGCGCAGGCAGCCCGGCGTGGCGCTGTTCAGCCTGGCAGTGTTTGCCATCTCCTTTTTTAGCGGGTCAGCGCAGAGTATGAGCCGCTACATTATTACAATGCCGGCCATGTTCCTGAGCCTGGCCTGGGTGGGAAAACAGGATGTCTTTGACCGCGGCTGGACGATTGCCAGCGTGCTGTGGATGGGCATGCTTGCCGCGCTGTTCTCGTGGGATATGTGGGTTGGCTGAGCCTGTCTTGCGCGGCTGACCGGCGCTCACCTCAGCCCTATTCGATTTTGATCGAGGTGCTAAGATGCAGTTTGGCTATTTTGATGATTCCGCGCGCGAGTACGTGATTACCGATCCACGCACTCCGGTAAAATGGATCAATTACATCGGCACGCTGGCTTTTGGCGGTTTTGTCGACCATACCGGCGGCGCGTTGATCTGCAAGGGCGACCCGGCGCTCAACCGCATCACCCGCTACATTGCGCTGCTGCCAGCCTCAGACTTCCGCGGCGAAACGCTATACCTGCGCGTCTGGGATGACTCCGGTATGCGGCTGTTTTCACCTTTCTATACGCCCTGCCTTGCGCCCTATCAATCCTGGGAATGCCGGGTGGGGTTGGGCTATACCACCATTCGCTCGCGGGTGGGTGATATCCAGTCCGAGGTGACCATGTTTGTGCCGCCCGGCGCGGCCGTGGAAGTACGCGATATCCGCATTCAGAACCTGGGCAGCCGCCCGGTTGAGGTCGATGCCGTGCCGGTGGTGGAATACACCCATTTTGACGCGCTCAAGCAGCTTACCAACGCCGACTGGGTGCCGCAGACCATGCAAAGCCGCGCCGAGCGCGACGGCGCGGGCCGCGTGGTTCTGGCGCAGTATGCCTTCATGCGCCGCGAAACGCACATCAATTATTTCACCTCCAATCTGCCAGTGGATTCCTTTGAAACCGACCGGCGCGCATTCCTGGGCCTTAACGAGTACGGAACCTGGGCCCACCCCGCCGCGCTGGACGACCCCTCTCTGGGCAACGGCCAGGCGCTGCGTGGGGATAATGTTGGCGTGCTGCTGCACCGGTTGGGCAGCCTGCCGCCGGGCGAATCGCGCCGCCTGATCACCTTGCTGGGGCAGGAATGCAGCCTGGATGCCGCCCGCCCATTGATCGAGCGCTACCGCGACCCGGCCGCCGTCGATGCGGCCTTTGCTGCGCTGCGCGCCGGTTGGCAAACCACGCTCCATACGCTCCAGGTGAACACCCCAGACGCGGCGCTCAATTCGATGCTCAACGTGCACAACCCGCGCCAGTGCGACGTGACCCTCAACTGGTCGCGCTACCTGTCGCTCTACCAGCTCGGCTACGGCGCGCGCGGCATTGGCGTGCGCGATTCAGCTCAAGATGTGATGGGCGCGCTGCTCTTGCGTCCGGCGCAGGCCAAAGACCTGCTGCGCAAGCTGATGATGGTACAAAAGCGTGACGGCTCAGCCATGCACCAGTTCAACCCGCTGACGATGGTGGCTAGCGTGGGTGATGCTCACGAGCGTGACGACCGCCCGCAGTATTACAGCGACGACGGCCTGTGGATTGTGCTGGCGGTTTGCGCCTACCTCAAGGAAAGCGGTGATTTTGCTTTTTTGGACGAGGAAATTCCCTATTACGACAAAAACCGCGCCGGGGAAGCGCTGGAATCCGCCGCGGTGATTGATCACCTGCGCCGGGCGCTGGCCTTCACCCGCCAGGACTGCGGCGCGCACGGCCTTCCGCACCTGGGCTTTGCCGACTGGAATGATACCATCAACCTGGCCACGGGCGCGGAATCGCTGCTTACCGCGGCGCTCTACGGCCGCGGACTGCTGGAAATGATCGCTCTCTACCGCCATCTGGATGACCCCGGCGCAGCCGCGGACTTGCAGGCGGACTATGAGGAGATGCGGGCGGCAGTCAACCGGCACGCCTGGGATGGGGAGTGGTATGTTTCGTATTTCGACGCGGACGGCACGCCGTTGGGCTCGAAGCAAAATGAGGCCGGGCAAATATACCTCTACGGGCAGGCCTGGCCGGTGCTGGCCGGTTTCGCCCCGGTGGAACGGGCGCAGTCTGCGCTGGACGCGGCTCACCAGCGCCTGAATACGCGCTTTGGGCTCAAGCTCAGCGCGCCGGGCTTCAATGGCTTTGACCCGCGCAAGGGCGGCATCACCACCTATCCGCCAGGCGCCAAGGAGAACGGCGGCATCTTCTTGCACGTCAACCCGTGGGTGATCATTGCCGAAACCCTGCTTGGCCGCGGTGAGCGCGCCTACCAGTACTATGCTCAAATCAACCCCGCCGGGCGCAACGATCAGATCGAAGTATATGAGTGCGAGCCGTACGTCTACCCGCAAAACATCCTGGCGGACGAGCACCCGCAGTTCGGGCTGGCGCGCAACTCGTGGCTTTCGGGCACGGCCGCGTGGATGTACCAGGCCGGCACGCAGTGGCTGCTGGGCGTGCGCCCGGCCTACGCCGGGCTGGAGATCGATCCATGCATCCCACCGCACTGGCCGGGCTTTACGCTCAGCCGCGAATTTCGCGGCGCGCGCTACGAGATCCGCGTTTCGAATTCGCGCGGCATTTCCAAAGGCGTGCGTTCTTTGCTGGTTGACGGTGTGCGCATTGAAGGCAATCTCGCGCCGTTGTTCGGAGACGGCAAGACGCACCGGGTGGAAGTGGTGCTGGGCAAGTAGCCCCTTTTGCTTGACCTTTTGCCCATTCACGCGGAAAATAAACCAGGGTTCTGATTCGAATACGCGGGAGAAGGTGAATTATGCCAGATTATTATGGACGTCCGACTGCGGTTTTGAAAAATGCGTTTCTACGGCTGGAATATCTCTCGAACGCCGGGCCGCGGATCGTGCGCCTGTTTGCTGGCGATAGCGATTTCAATCTCCTGGCGGAAATGCCGGATTTCTCTATCCCCACGCCCTACGGCGATTATCACTTTACCGGCGGCCACCGCCTGTGGCATTCGCCCGAAGCCATGCCGCGCACGTATGTTCCCGACGATCAGGGCCTCGAAGTGCAGGAACTGGAAGACGGCGTGCGCCTGGTCCAGCCGGTAGAAGGCCCCACCAGCATCCAGAAAACCCTGGAAATCCACCTGCACCCCAATGAGGCGGCGATCACCCTGCACCACCGGCTGGAAAACGCGGGGATGTGGCCGGTGGAACTGGCGCCCTGGGCCATCACCCAACTGCAGCACGGCGGGGTGGCCATCGTGCCGCAGCAGCGCCGCGACGATCCGCGCAACCTGCTGCTGCCCGACCGCCTGCTGGCCATCTGGTCTTACACAGTGCTATCTGACCCGCGCCTGCATCTGGCCGATGATTACGTGCTGGTCGATGGGAATGCCGCGCAGCCGCCGTGCAAGGTGGGCCTGCTCAACAAACGCGGGTGGGCGGGGTATCTCAACCGCGGCATACTGCTGCTCAAGCGTTTCAGCCTGCGCTTTGACGGGCCGCTGCCGGATTACGGCGTCAATACCGAGGTGTATGTCGATCATCGTTTCATCGAGTTGGAAACCCTCGGCCCGATGACTACCTTGCAGCCTGGCCAGTGGGTGGGCCATACGGAAACCTGGGAACTGACCACCGGCATTGACGTACCGCAAACCCTCGACGGCGTGCGCGAGCTTGCCCGCCGCCTGGGCCTGAGCAGCTAATCTCCATTAAGTCAACGGGTTTTGCAAGGCTCGCACCCTTCGACAGGCTCGACCGTCACTTACCGCCCAAACGTCCCCATCACCTGCGCGTGATCAAGGACATGCCCTTCCAGCGCTTTTTCGACGTCCCGCGCGCCCTGTAGACCATCTTCCAGGATGGTGTCCAGAGCGTAAAGGGTGAAGAAATAGCGGTGCGGCGAACCGGCGGGCGGGCACGGGCCGCGGTAATTCGGCTCGCCAAAATCGTTTTCGGCTTGCGCAAACGCCAGTTCGCCCGCAGGCCCGCTCTGCGCGATCTCACGCTGCTCCGGCGGGATGTTATACACCGCCCAATGATAGAACGTCCGCCCGGGGGCATCCGGGTCGGTCATAATCAGCGCCAGCGATTGCGCCCCTTCCGGCACGCCTTTCCAGGCCAGGGCCGGGTCGGCATCCGCGCCGTCGCAGGTATATTCTACCGGGATGGTCTGCCCATCCGCGAAAGCGCCTGACGTGATCTTCATATTACCGCTGGACGGCGCGGCGGGAGTCTCTTGCGCGGCGGAGCAGCCTGCCAGCAGCCCAAGGATAAAAAGGAAAGTCAAACCGGATCGAATGCGCATGATCGCCACCTCTTTTTGCAAAATTGGCTGTACGAATACCCGTATTGTACCTTGCTGCGGGCTCAAGCGATCTTCAACAATACCCCCAGCGCGGCCAGCACGCCGCCTGCCAGGGTGCACAACCCATTGACCCAGTCATTATCCATCCACGCCAGGCCGCGCAGATACTGCGTGGGCGTGCCGCACAGGTGCAGCGGGTGGCGTTCCGTTTCTTTGCGGCAGGTTGGGCAGGTGTAAATCGCCTGCAGCGTTGCGCCGAGCAGCGAATCGATCAGACTGCCCGCCAGCCCGGCCAGGGTTACCCAACCGATCACCGCCCACACCGCAAACCACTCCGGCGGCAGAGTTTGCGCGGCGTTCCAGCGCCAGAGCAGCCCGGCCAGCAGGCCGATCAGCAGGCTGCCGGAAAGCGCTGCCAGCGTGCCGGTGATGGAAATGGCGCCGGAAGTGCCGCGTTCCACCGCCTTGCCAGTGGTGATCATGCGCGGCTGGGCCAGGCTGAGCACGCCCAGCTCCGTGGCCCAGGTGTCGGCGTTGGCCGCGGCCAGCGACCCGGCAAACCCCAGCCACGGCCACAGCGCGTCGGGGAACACCAGGTGCAGCAGCACAAACAATCCGGAAAAACCGCCGTTGGCCAAAACCTGTCCGGCATCGCGGCGCGAGCTTTTCGAAAACTTTTCGTCCAGCCCGGCTTTGCGCCGTTTGAACAGGCGCGAAAGGCCGCTGGAACTGATGAAAAACGCCAGCAGCAGCACGGCCCAGGTGAGCCCGCCCAGTCCAAAGACGACGGTTCCGAGCAGCGCGGCGGCTGCCGCCCCGCTGCGGTTGAGCGCATGCGCGCGGTAGGCGGCAAAGGAAACGATCAAGGCCAACGCCAGGCCAATCACAAGCTGGAGAGGATGGATCATTTTTTATTTTAGAGGAGGAATAATACTGCCAGCAGCAGCACTGCCGGGGTCAGCACCCCGCTGCCCCACAGCAAGTAGGCTACCGGCCGCCAGGGATCATAACGGTAGAAGAACGCGCCGCCGATCAAGTCCATCACGAACGCCAGCACGCCCAGTATGGGCAGCAGCAATAGCTGGACCGCCGGGCCGGCGGGAATGGGCTGGCCGCTGCTGGTGAACCCCAGCGAGGCAGTTTGCCTGCCGGGGATGGCCAGGCTGACCAGTACAAACAATGCCAGGGCCAGCGCGCCGCCCGCCAATATCAGAACGCGCGCCGCGCGGTCACTCCACACGCTGCGCAGGTACGAGGCCGGGCGCGCCGAATAGGCGTCGATCGGGCTGAGGCTGCCCATTTCCGTGGCGTACTGAAAGGCGCGCACGAAGCTCACCGGGTCAGCCGGCGAGATGGCGTACACCCGCGCCGGCGTCGCTACCAGCAAGAGCAAATCGCGCTCAGACGCCATATATTCCACCGGGCCAAGATCGCCCACGGTCAGACCGCCAACGATGGCCCCCGGCCAGCTCAGGCGCGGCAGCGGCAGCTCAAACGCCAGGTCGGCGGCCGGGCGCACCCATTCCACTTCGGTCAGCGGAATATCCTCAGCGCGCAAACCCCAGCGCAGCCGCAGGCCGTCGCGTTCAATACTGTAGCGCGCGGTCAGCAGGGCATACCCACGGTAGGCCAGGATCGGGACCGGGATGAACAGCAGCAGCGCCAGCAGGATATACAGCACAAAATTCCCGCCCACGTCCTGCCTGAAGGCCAGCCAAAACGCCGCGCCCGAGGCCACGCTAAAGGCAGCCAGCGCGACGCTGTGCAGGATGAGCCCGTTGCGGCGGGTGGGGCGGTAGATTTGCTCCATCGGGTCACTTTCCCAGCACTTCGCGCAGCGCGGCCGGGGCCTGGTCGAGCGCCACAAC
>DATCUC010000045.1:0-22614 GCA_036567625.1 Anaerolineaceae bacterium
GGCCCCCGCCGCGGCTCCGGCCGGCGCGCCTGTGGCAGAACAGCCAGATCAGGCCGTCCCTGCCGGCGCAGCCCAATCGCAAACCGGCCCGGCACAGCCTGGCGGTAAGAAGAAGCGCAAGCGCCATTAAGCCTGCTGGCCGCGAGAATATGATCTTTCCCTCGATCCCCCGTTCCACCGGGGGATCGATTTCGGTTATGCCGCGCAGCGGCCTTTCGCAGTCCAACCAACCCGAGGAATAATACAACCTTAAAAATTATAGGGTTGTCAATTGAACCGGTTAGATTTATAATGTGGTTTATCTTTTTCAAACCGGAGTACAGAATCGTATGGACCAAGATAACGCCCAACTCGAGCAGGGGGACGCGCCCGAGAACAACCAAGTTGAAAACCACAACATGGCTTCTCTGTTAGAACAGGAAGGTCTCGGCATTGACTTCCCCCAGCAGGGTGAAATCCGCAAGGGTGTCGTCGCCAGTAAAACCGCAAACCAGATCCTGGTTTCGGTCGGGACGAAGTCAGAAGGTGTGATCACGGGCAAAGAGCTCGAACAGATCCACCCGGCTGAGCTGGAAAAGCTGCAGGTCGGGGAAGAAATTCCCGTGTATGTGGTCAACCCGGAAGATCAGAACGGCAACCTTGTGCTCTCGTACGTGCGCGCTCGCGAAGAAGTGAGCTGGCAGGACGCGGAAGCCTTGTTGGAATCCAAGGAAGCTTTCCACAGCAGCATTGTTGGCTTCAACAAGGGCGGCCTGATCGTTCCTCTCGGTGGTCTGCGCGGTTTTGTACCCGCTTCGCAAATCAGCCTCTCCCGCCGCGCCAACCTGACCGGCGACACCCCCGAACAGCGCTGGGCGAAGATGATCGGGCAAGAAATCGACGTGACCGTGATCGAAGTCGACCGCGAACGCCGCCGCCTGATCCTGTCGGAACGCGCCGCCTCCACCGAAACCCGCGAATCCCTCAAGGAACGCGTGATTGACGAACTGCAGGAAGGCGAAATCCGCACCGGCCGCGTCACCAGCCTGGCCGACTTTGGCGCTTTTGTCAATATCAGCGGCGCCGACGGCCTGGTGCACCTGTCCGAAATCTCCTGGGAACGCATCAATCACCCGGGTGAGGTGCTCAAGGTTGGACAGGAAGTACGCGTCAAGATCATCAGCATCGACAAAGAAAAGAAACGCATCGGCCTCTCCATCCGCCAGCTTCTGGAAGACCCGTGGGCGCAGCAGGCTGCTCGCTACCAGGTCGGCCAGCTTGTACAGGGCCAGATCACTCGCCTGACCAAGTTCGGCGCATTCGCCCGGCTGGAGAATGACCTGGAAGGCCTGATCCACATTTCCGAGATCAGCGAACGCCGCATTGAGCACCCCAAAGAGGTTCTCAAGGAAGGCGATACGGTTACCCTGCGCGTGATCAAGATCGACCCCGATAATCACCGCATTGGCCTGAGCCTGCGCCGCGTTGAATCGATGGCCTATGCCGATCTCGACTGGCAGACCCTCGAAGCGGAAGCCGGCGGCGCAAAGCCCGAAGCTGAGGCTGAGGCGCAGCCTGAGGCCCAACCCGAGGCGCAGCCTGAAGAAAATTCCGACGCCGAAAGCGACGCTCCGGCCGCGGAATAAGCTCCATCGTCTGACCCGAGAGCGCACCGGAAAAACCGGTGCGCTCTTATTTGGAGAGCCCCTATGCCCATGATCATTGACGCGCATGAAGACCTGGCCTACAACATGCTCACCTACGGCCGCGACTACCGCCGTTCGGCGGCGCAAATCCGCGCGCTGGAGCACGATTCCAAGGACCCGGAAAAGGGCTACTCACTGCTGGGCTGGCCGGAATACCAGAACGGCCAGGTGGCCGTGGTGTTCAACACCCTGTTTGCCGCCCCGCGCCGGTTTGCTTCACCACTGGATAACGGCCAGGTGTACGATGACTACCACCAGGCGCACGCGCTGTATATGGGTCAGTTGGATCGCTATCACCGGCTGGCCGGCGAAAACCCGGATATGTTCCGGTTGATCACCAACCGCGCCGAACTGGCGCAAGTGCTCGCCCCCTGGCAGTCTGAGCCGGCGCGCTTCCCGGATGTGACCCACCCCGTGGGACTGGTGATGCTGATGGAAGGCGCCGATGGCGTGCGCTCACCGGGTGAACTGGAACTGTGGTGGGAGAAAGGCCTGCGGCAGATCGGCCCGGCCTGGCTGGGCGCGCGCTACTGCGGCGCCACCAACCAGCCCGGCCCCTTCACTGCTGAAGGATTGGAACTGCTGGAACGCATGGCTGCCCTGGGCTTTACCCTGGATCTCAGCCACATGAGCATGGAATCCGCGCGGCAGGCGCTGGACCGCTACCCCGGCGCGGTGATCGCCAGCCACGCCAATGTGCGCAAGCTGGTGCGCGGCGAGCAGGGCCGCTGGGCCGAACGCCACCTGAGCGACGACGTGATCCGCATGCTGATCGAGCGCGGCGGCGTGATCGGCCTGGTGCCGTTCAACCGCTTTTTAGATGCCGACTGGAAACCGGCGGACGGGAAGCAGAGCGTCACCCTGGAAAACAGCATTGCCGCGCACATCGACTATATCTGCCAGATGGCGGGCAATGCGCGCCACGTTGGCTTTGGCACCGACTTCGACGGCGGCTTTGGGGCCCAGTCTACTCCGGCTGAGATTGACACGATCGCAGATTTGCAAAAAATCGCCCCCATTTTGCGCAATCGGGGCTATACTGATGATGATATCGACGCAATCCTGGGCGGCAACTGGCGCCGCCACCTCGAGGAGCATCTACCCGCGGCATGAGCGTACCGCCACCCCCCGATCAGGAAGCTGAACAATCCACGAGCATCGACCAGCCTACCCGGCGCATTACCTATTCGCGCCGCCGGGTTCGCACTGGCCTGACGCTGACCCTGATCGGGTTCATCATTTTCCTGATCGGCGCGGTCCCGGGCCTGTTTGGCCTCGACCGCAGCCCAATCATTGGCTTTGTGCAGATCGCCGTGTTTCTGGTGGGGCTGGCGATCATGTGCATTGGCGGTTATACCTGCATGATGGCGCTGTGGAAAGACCGCGTGCCTTCCATCGCCGCGGATATTGGCGTGCGCATGGTCGCCACGGGTTACGTAGTGGCGGTGTTTGCCGGCATGGCAGATGTCTTCGGCCTGGGCAGCCATTCGCTGCCCAAGATTCCCTACTTTGGCGGCTGGCAGGCGCGCGGCGTCGAAATCGGCCAGTTAATCATCGCCGTTGGCTTTCTCCTGCTCATCCCCTACCAGCAGCGCAAGAAAGATTGACCCGCGCTACTTTCCGCAGCGCCGGGCGACAATCGCATACCCGTAGGGCGATTTCAACACCGGCATCTTCATGTACGGGAAAATAAACCCGTCCGGGTTGCTCGCTTTCTGCTCCCGATAATATTCTTCCTCTTCCTGCTTTTGCTGCGCCAGTTCCTGGTTAATCCGTTCTTCTTCTTCCGGATCGACGTGCACGAGCTGCATCTCCAGCACTTCGAAAAACCCGTGCTCTTCCACCAGCCGGGCGGCTTCTTCCATGCCGTAATGCCAGCTCCACATCCACTGGTCTAAGCGGAAGCTGTAGGGCAGGCCGCACCAGCTCGGGCCGGGATCCCAGGCGTGCAAGAAGAGCAGACCGCCGGGTTTCAGCGCGCTGCGCAGCCGGTGCAGGCTGTTGAGGAAATCGATCGGGTCGAGATACAGCATCGAATTGAACGAACACACCCCGTCAAACTGCGCCAACGGCGGGATTTGCGTGGTGGGCGCATGCAAGAACGTTACCAGCGGGAACTGACCTGCCGCGCGCTCCAGCATCGCTTCGGAGAAATCGCTGCCGGTCACGGTAAACCCGCGCTCCAGCAGGCGCGCGATCACCGGTTGGCCGTGGCCGCAGCCGGCATCCAGCACGCTGCCGCCCGCGGGCAGGTTGGCCATCCATTTGTCAAAAATAGCGGTCAGCAGCGGATTTTCAAAGTATGCTTCATCATATTCGCTGGCGATGCGGTCATAGGCCAGCCGGTTGGCCTGCCAGACGAACGGCCATTCGCTTGAGCCCTCCGGGAAACTGGCCGGATTGGGGTGTTTACCTTCCGCGGCGGCATCCATTTCTTGCTTCAACTCGCTCATAAAACGCACGCCCTCCTCTATGGAGATCCACGGCAGAGATATTTTAATCGCCCGCCCGCCTGGCCCGCTGCGGCCAAACACCGGGCCGGTATCCGCCGTGATTTCCAATTCGGTGTACGAGTAGGTTTTCTGTTCGCCAGTGTAGTCTGCATAGCTCTTATTCTCCGCTTTGAAGATGATCGCGGTCTCCGGCAGCATGCCCGCGAAAGCCATCTGGCCTTCTTGCTTTTCGATCAGCGTGTCGATTTGATTTTTGAAAACATCCTCATAGATTTCGGGATCGATATCGTGGTGCACGAAGTTGCGGGTATAAAAGATTTGCGCGCCGTTGACGGAATACAGAAACTCAACCCACAGGTTGGCGTCAGCGGCGAAGTTCAGCCCACTGCCAATAAAGAACGCCTGGCTTTTTTTGCCGGCCGCGCCCCAAACGCGCACCTCAATGGTTTCAACGGTCTCGGGAAAATGTTCCTCTTTTTCGTGGACAACTTCGATTTTGGCCATGTTTCTCCCTCGTATTCATTTGTCAAAACAGGTGGAAAGTAGCGGTTGCTGCCAGCCAACAGAAAAAATTACGATCGTTCTAGCTTGAACCCCATCGCTTCCAGCATGGCGGCGTTGCTGGCGTACTTAAAATGATCGATGCCGGCCGCGGCGCCGCAGGCTTGTTCGGCCTCCAGCAGCCGGTGAAAATGCTCGGCGGTGACCACCGGGCGGCCGCTGCGCCGCAGCCAGTCTTCCAGCGCATCCAGCCGGATCTCCGCCAGCGGTTGTTGCAGGTCTAAATATTGTAGCACTGCGCGCGCTCCATTGATCCCATCTTTGCGCGCTACGCCCACCAGCCCGGTGGATGCCTTGCGCGACCAGCCGGCCACGAATACGCCTTCCAGATCGGGCCGCTGCGGCGAGACTTCGTACGACTGGCCCTCAATTGGGAAACGCGGATCAGGATTTTTGACGAACGCCCCGCGCTGCACCGGCAGTTCCAACTGGCCGTCCACCTGGTCGCCAATGGCGAAGATGACGGTATCCACATCCAGCACCCGGTGCGTACCTAACCCGCGCGCCTGCACCTCACCGTTTTCAAGCGCCAGCGTATTATCTTCCACTTCCAGCCCGGCCACGCCGCCTTTTCCGTCATCGAGCATGCGCGTTGGCGAGGCCAGAAAGTCCAGGCGGAAGCGCGGGCCGCCTTCCGCGGGCTGTACCTTCTGCACCACAGAATCGATAAATTGCTTTGGGACTTGCGGATCTTGCCCAATCGCACGCATCAGCGGAGCCACCCGCTCGATCTCGCGGTCGACAGCGGCGGTGTCGAGATACGCGGCGATATTTTCCAGCTCTTTCTTATCAAACTTGACCTCGGCCGGGCCGCGCCGCGCCACGGCAACCACTTCGTCCACGTGCTGCTCGGCGGCCAGCCAGTGCACAATGTCGGTCATCACATTACCCATGCCGATGACGGCCGCGCGCCGGCCGACTTTGAACTGCATTTCGCTGTACGGCGGCAGCCGGTTGTAGTGATAGACGATGTCTTTGGCATGGTATACGCCGCTCAGCTTTTCGCCGGGAAGCCCCAGCCACTTGGTCCCCTGCGCGCCGGCGGTCACCAGCACTGCCTGAAATCCCAGCGCGCGCAATTCCGCCAGGCGAATATCCCCCCCCGCGCCCACCAGAACATTGCCGTAATAGCGCACATTGGGCAGGTCCAGAATCGGGTGAAGCTGGCCGCGCAGGCCGTCTTTCATTTTGTGTTTATCGGGGTAGATGCCGTATTCCGCCAGGCCGCCGGGTTTAATATCACGGTTAAACAGGCACACGAAAACGTTGTGCGCTGCCAGTTCTTTTGCAGCGAAAAGGCCTGCCGGCCCCGCGCCGACCACCGCAACCATGTACGAATTTTGGCCCAGCAATTGCAACCAACCTCCAAGTTCGATGCAATTTCCCGCGTGGAAAGTTGCAAAATCGTTAACTTCCCCCCGGGTTGATTATAGCTGGTTTTTCAGCCAAATCGGGGAAGAATATGCTATATTACAAGCAAGCTTTCCAGAAATAGATGAGGGTCTACCATGAATCAACGCAGAACCGCCCCAACGTATGCCCACCCGGCCCGCGCCACCAGCGCAAACTCCCGCCCCTGGCTGCGCAAAGAAAAAATTGCCCCCGCTTATTGGACAGTGACTGGCAGCATTTCGATTATCATTAATATCATCCTGCTGGTCAGCGTGATCTTGCTTGCCAGCCAGCTCTTTCAAATCAAAAAGATCGTCAACGACCAGCTCATTGGGGGGCTGTATAACAATTTTGTCCTGATGGACGAATCCACCATCCGCACCACCATTCCGGTGAAAACCATGGTGCCCGCCAAGTTCGACCTGCCGCTGAAAACGCAAACCAATGTGCGCCTCACCCAGGATACCTTTATCTCCGGGGCGCGTGTGTCGCTTTACGGCGGAGTGGTGACGATCTCCAGCGCGCCCACCGACATCATTTTGCCGGCGGGCACCATCCTGCCGGTGGAATTGGATCTGACCGTTCCGGTCGATCAGCAAATTCCGGTCGAATTGAACGTGGATGTCAACATCCCCCTCAAGCAGACCGAACTGCACCGGCCCTTTACCGGCCTTCAACAGGTGTTGGAACCGTATCACAGTTGGTTAAACGCTACGCCCAACTCCTGGACAGAAGTTCTTTGCGGCACAGACGAATTGTGCGCAAGCCTGTTCCCTTAATGAGGATTGAATGACATCTACCCCGGTTACCTTCACCCAGCTGCCAAATGGCCTGACCATCCACCTGAAAGAAATTCATACCGCGCCAATCATCAGTCACTGGGTCTGGTACCGGGTTGGCTCTCGCAACGAAACGCCGGGGATCACCGGCATTTCGCATTGGGTGGAGCATATGATGTTCAAGGGAACCAAGATGTTCCCCTCCGGGGTGCTGGATAAGGCCATTTCGCGTGAGGGCGGCTACTGGAACGCGTTCACCTACCTGGACTGGACGACATACTTCGAGACCCTGCCGGCGGATAAAATCGACCTGGCGCTGCGGCTGGAAGCCAACCGCATGGTCGAAACCGAGTTCGTGCCCGAAGAAGTCGATTCGGAGCGCACGGTGATCATTTCCGAGCGCCAGGGGCACGAAAATGAGCCGCTTTTCCGCCTGGGCGAGGCCGTTCAAAAAGCCGCGTTTCGCAGCCACCCCTACCACCACGAGGTGATCGGCGAGGTCGAAGACCTGCAAAAGATCACCCGCGACGACCTGTACAACCACTACCGCGGGCATTACAACCCAAGCAACGCCGTTGTGGCGCTGGCCGGCGATTTTGATACGCAGGCCATGCTCGCCCGGCTGCAGGAATTGTACGGCAACATGCCCGCTGGGAACGTACCGGAATATCACCCGGCGCTGGAAGCCCCCCAGAGCGCGGAACAGCGCCTGGAAGTGAGCGGCCCGGGCCACACTACCTACCTGCAGCTCGCTTACCGCGCCCCGGCGGCAGCCCACCCGGATTTCTTTGCCTTCTCGGTGCTGGACAGCCTGCTGACCGGCGCCACCGGGCTGAATATGTTTGGCGGCGGCGGCGTGTCGAACAAGACCAGCCGCCTGTACCGCAAGCTGGTCGAAGGTGAACTGGTGGTGAATGTGAGCGGCGGGCTGCAGGCCACCCTTGACCCGTTCCTGTACGATATCACCGCCACCGTCCGCCCCGGGCGCACCCCCCAAGAAGCGCTGAGCGTGATCGACTCCGAAATCCAGCGCCTGCAAGACGGCCAGGTTTCGGCGGAAGAGATTGCCCGCGCCATCAAACAGGCGCGCGCCTTATTTGCCTACGGCAGCGAGAATATCACCAACCAGGCCTTCTGGCTGGGTTACGCCGAAATGTTTGACCATTACGCCTGGTTCGAACAATATACCGAACGGTTGGCGCAGGTCACCGCGCAGGATATCCAGCGCGCGGCGCAAGAATACCTGGTGCCGTCCAACCGCGTGGTCGGCGCATACCTGCCTACCGGTGAAGAAAGCGGAGAAGAGGAAGAAGAATGAGAGCTTTGCAGCCTGCCAACTGGAAAACCCTGCCCGGCCCCGAAGATATTACCCTGGTGACGCTGCCCAACGGCATCAGCGTACTGACCCGATCCAATTTCAACAGCCCGTCGGTAGTCATCGCCGGATACCTGGCCAGCGGCAGCCTGTTCGACCCCGATGACCGGCTTGGGCTGGCGCAGTTCACGGCGCTGTCACTCATGCGCGGAACCCAGCGCCAGAATTTCCAGCAAATCTACGACTCGATCGAATCGGTTGGCGCAACGCTGGGCTTTGGCACCAGCGTGCACAACGTCAGCTTTGGCGGGCGCGCCCTGGCCGAAGACCTGCCCCTGCTGATGCGCCTGCTTTCCGAAGCGCTGCGCACCCCTACCTTCCCGCTGGACCAGGTGGAACGCCTGCGCGCGCAACTGCTCAGCCACCTGGCTATCCGCGCTCAGGATACAGCCGACCTGGCCTCGCTGGAGTTCGACAAGATCATCTTCGCCGGCCACCCCTACAGCCGCCCGGAAGACGGCTACCCCGAAACAATTGCGCGCATTACCCGCGATGACCTGCAAGCCTTCCACCGCGTGCAGTACGGTCCGCAAGGCATGGTTGTGGTGGTGGTTGGCGCGGTCGAGCCGCAGCGGGCGATTGACCTGGTGCAGCAGGCGCTGGGCGACTGGCAAAACCCACGCCAGCCGGACGCGCCAGAAATGCCCGCCATTATTCCACTGGAAGCCAGCGTGCGCCGCCAGATCGACGTGCCCGGCAAGGTGCAGTCCGACCTGGTAATGGGCACCATCGGCCCGGCGCGCTGCTCCCCCGAATTCTTGCCCGCCTCGCTGGGGAACAGCATCCTCGGCCAGTTTGGCATGATGGGCCGCATTGGCGACGTGGTGCGCGAACGCGCCGGGCTGGCTTATCACGCCAGCACCAGCCTGAACGCCTGGATCGCCACCGGCTCGTGGGAAGTCACCGCGGGGGTGAACCCGGCCAACGTGCAGCGCGCCACCGACCTGATCCTTTCGGAACTGGCGCGGTTCTCCACCGAACCGGTGACCAAAGAAGAACTGGAAGACAGCCAGGCCAACTTTGTTGGCCGCCTGCCGCTTTCGCTCGAATCGAACGGCGGCGTGGCGAATGCCCTGATCAACCTGTACCGCTTCCAGCTTGGGCTGGATTACTATCAGCGCTACCCGCAGCTTGTGCAAAGCGTGACGCCCGAGATGGTGTTGGAAGCCGCGCGCACCTACCTGCACCCCGACCGGCTGGCAATCGTTTCCGCCGGGCCGGCGTTGGACAAGAATTGATCCTGGACGGGCGATGATCCTGCGCACAGGGGTGGATATCCTTGAAGTTTCACGGCTGGCGGATGTCAACCCGGCCATCCGCCGCCGCTTCCTGGAGCGCGTTTTCACCCCGCTGGAGCTGGAACAGGTGGGGCACAGCAACGAGAGCCTCAGCGGGCGTTTTGCCGCCAAAGAGGCCGTCTCCAAAGCCCTGGGAACCGGCATTGGCAAGGTCCACTGGCAGGATATTGAGATCCGCCGCGGGCAATACGGCGCGCCTGAGCTGCACCTGCACGGGTTTGCCCGCGAGGTGGCCGATTACCTCGGCCTGACCACGTGGTCGGTCAGCATTACCCACAACCGCACCACGGTGGTGGCTTTTGTTGTGGCGGTTGGTGAATGAAGATCCTGGCAGTCAGCGACGTCGAAGTCAGCTTCATCTACAGCCCCTCCATTATCCAGCGCTTCGCTGATGTAGACCTGATCATCGGCTGCGGCGATTTGCCGTATTTCTACCTGGAATACATTGTCAGCATGCTCAACAAGCCGATGTATTTCGTCCTCGGCAACCACATGAACAAGGTCGAATCAGGCGTAGGCGGCGACCGGCGCGCCCCGTGGGGCGCGGTTCATTTGCACCGGCGCATCCTGCGCGGTCCGGGTGGTCTGCTGCTGGCTGGCATGGACGGCTCTTTGCTGTACAATTTTGGGCCAAAGCAGTATTCGCAAGAGGCTATGTGGCGCATGGTGCTGCTGATGGCCCCCGGCCTGCTGTTGAATAAAATGCGCTACGGCCGCTACCTGGATATTTTTGTTTCGCACGCGCCGCCGCGGCATGTACAAGATCGCGAAGACCTGCCGCACCAGGGGTTTACTGCCTTTCGCTGGCTGCTGCGCGTATTTCAACCGGCCATTCACCTGCACGGTCACATCCACCTCTACCGGCCGGATGCCGTGTCGGAAACGCTTTTTGAGAAAACACGCGTAATCAACGCATATGCATTCCGCGAGATCGATTTTCCGGTTCCGATGACCGGGCTTACTGGTTCCGCGGAGGAGGTTCGGCATGAGTGATGATGGTGATTTCGTTTCGCGCATGGCGCGCTCCGATTTTGAAACCGCGCTGCGCAAGGGCTACTGGCGCAATATCCTGAGCTGGCTGACGCAAAGCACAAACGAACTGCTGCCGTTTGACGAGGTACGCAGGCGACTGCCGGTCACCGGTCAGCATTACCTGGGCCTCAAGCAAATTCCCGTGGACAACATCGTGGGCAGCGTGGGACGCTACCAGGATTTTGACCGCGCCTTCTTGCCGCGCCAGACGAACACGCGCGACCGCTGGATCAGCATCGACAAAGCCCACATGCAAGACGTGATCCTGCCGCCGATTGAGGTGTATAAGATCGGGGCGGTATATTTCGTCAAAGACGGCAACCACCGCGTATCCGTGGCGCGTGAGCGCGGTCAAGCCTTCCTCGACGCCTATGTGATTGAAGTAGCCACCAATATCCCGGTGGAAAACATCAGCAATATTGATGACCTGATCCGCGCGCAGGAATACGCGGAGTTTATCACTGCCACCAAACTTACAGATCTGCGCCCGGATTCGGCAGTGAACCTGTCGCTGCCCGGCCAGTACACCAAACTGGTCGACCATATCAGCGTGCACCGCTGGTACCTGGGTGAGCAGTTCCAGCGCGACATCCCCTGGGAAGAAGCGGTTACCCGCTGGTATGATGAAGTCTACCTGCCGCTGGTAGAAATCATCCGCGAACAGAAAATACTGGCCGAGTTTCCGGGCCGCACCGAAGCCGACCTGTACCTGTACATCATCGAGCACCTGGCGTATCTGCGCGAAGAATGGAAAGAAGAAGTCAGCATTGAGGAAGCCGCCAGTCATTTCGCCGAAGAGTACTCGCAGCGCCCACTGCGCCGCCTGTTCAATATCATCCGCAGCGCCGCGCGCACCGTGGCCGACGGGTTTATTTAAATGGCCGCGGATCGAGGTGATGAAAACACCTCGACCCGCGCCAGCAAGACCCATCCCCGGCGGTACCGCCGCCGGAGCTCTCAACAAGGTTAACCCGCGGTAGCCGCGGATACTGCCGGTTTCTTCTCGTTCACCCCAATCCACAGGTGGTTGGGCAGGATTTGCTGCGTGGTTTTGATCTCAATCCCGCGCGCCGAAACCGCTGGGCTGGCCAGCATACTGGGATGCACGAAGCACAGGTCGGGCATGGCGCCGTACTTCTTGGCGTAATATGCGGCCGCGCGTTCAATTTTGGTTTCCAGATCGGTCAATTTGTCGTTGTCAAACCAGAGCATTCCCGTGTTCATGTTCTCTCCAAAAAGCCAGATATTATCTACCTTGCGGTTGTAGATAGGACGATCCCGGTTAGCCGCGAACCGGCAGCGAGAAGCGCAGCCAGGCATCTTCCACGTGCACTGCAAATTGCTTGCCAGGTCGCAGCGTTTCAGGGCTGCAGCCGTCAAATAACGTGATCCGCGATGAATTCTCCGCGGACATATGGCCGATGAGCCGGGTACGGAAATAACTCACCATGCGCGACATCTCGCGCGCCGCTGCCACCGGAAGCGAAACCACCGGCCACACGCCCAGGTCTGGTCCGCATTTCAGCAGCCATTCAAAATTCAGGCGCACATCAAAATCGGCGCGGGCCATGTAGCGCAAGTCGTCGATCAGTAAGACGATCGCCGCGCCCATTTCCTTGCCTACCCGGCGCTGCTCGGCAATTTCCGCCAACCGCAAGATCGTATCCCCCGCGTCGGTTTCGTAGTTGGGATGAAAGGCAAAGCAGTGCTTGGTGGTATTTTCATACGCGGCCCATTCTTCCGGTTTGGCTGGAATGAGGGCGTACTTGACTTCAAAATGAGAATTGGCCGCGATCAGCGAGCGCAGCAGGCCCTGCATCAGGGTGGTCTTACCGCTGCCCGATTCACCGGTCAACAAAATCGGGCCGGGGCGAGGATCGGTTAGATCGAACAGCACGGGCAGGCCGTCATCACACATGCCCAATAACGCCGTTTCGGTGGGATAGTGCGGAAGTTGAGCCATCATTTGCTCAATCGTCAGGCCCTGGCGCGCGGAACGTGGGGCGGCCGGGCGCGGCTGGCGCTCGTCCACCTTCACCTGGGGGTACGTCTCAGAACGAGTTCGCGTCAGGCCTTCAATACCGTTTTGGAATGTTTTTAGTCGATTCATCATGATTAGGAATATTTGTTCTAAGATCGTTCCGAAAAAAAGTCGCTACCCCCAATAGCGATTAGAACGCTCGTTCTAGAGTGAATTATAGTACATTTGGCCTAGAGAGTCAAGCAGCAGTTTTCCGAGATTTGTCCCCGCACTTCCCCTGCACTCAAGTGATAGCATTTTTTACGGAATTAAGGTATGCTTAACCCGTTCTGACCATTTGACCCGGCCAGCCTGCTGCCTGGCTATTTGCATCCTGAAGGAGGCCATTGTGATAAAGGAGACCACCAAAGACGCCGAAACACGAATGCGTGGCGCTCTACAAGCATTGGAAGAAGATCTGGCGGGTATTCGAACCGGACGAGCAACCCCGGCATTGATCGAACGGCTTCCGATTGAATATTACGGGATGCCTACCCCCCTGATGCAGCTTGCCAGCATCAGCGTGCCCGAACCGCGCGTGCTGCTGGTGCGTCCATTTGACCCCAGCACGATCAAGACCATCGAACGCGGCATTCTCGCCTCGGAGCTGGGCCTGACGCCCAACAACGACGGCAAGGTAATCCGCCTGACGCTGCCCGTGCTGACCGAAGAACGCCGCCGCGACCTGGTCAAGGTCGTGCATCACCGCCTGGAAGAGGCCCGCATCGCCGTGCGCAATATTCGCCGCGATCTGGTAAAAGATCTGCGCGACTTCGAGCATGAAAAGATGATCTCGGAAGATGACCTGAAAAAGGGCGAAGAAGAACTGCAAAAGCTGACCGATAAGATGATTCAGAACGTGGATGCGATTGGCGACAAAAAAGAAAAGGAGATTCTGGAAGTCTAATTCCGGTCCAGAAACGCCCATGAGCTCTGAAAGCCAAACAGAAATTCTGACCAAGATTCCCACTCACGTGGCCGTCATCATGGACGGGAACGGGCGCTGGGCGTCCGGGCGCGGTTTACCCCGTTTGGCCGGTCACCGCGCGGGTACGGAAAATCTGCGCCGCGTGATCCGCGCCTGTGTCGAATTTGGCGTCAAATACCTGACCATCTACGCATTTTCTACCGAGAACTGGGGCCGTCCGCAAGAAGAAGTCGATGGGCTGCTGCACATTCTCGAAGATGTCATCGACCGCGAACTGGCCGAGTTGAACGAAGAAGGCGTGCGCCTGCGCCACATCGGCCATCTTGACCCGCTCAACCCTATTCTGCGCGAAAAAATTCAATCCGCTATCGAGCTGACTAAAGACAACACGGTGCTCAACCTCAACCTGGCCTTCAACTACGGCGGCCGGGATGAGATCGTCTGCGCCATCCGCGATATGATCCGCGACGGAGTCTCCGCCGACGCGGTGACGATGCAGCTCGTCGACCAGTACCTGTTTACCAACGGCCTGCCCGACCCGGATCTGATCATCCGCACCTCGGGGGAGATGCGCATCAGCAACTTCCTCATCTGGCAGGCGGCCTATTCGGAGTGGTATTTCAGCCCGCTCTACTGGCCGGATTTCGACCGCGAGGAATTGCACAAGGCGCTGCTGGATTATTCGGCCCGCGACCGCCGTTTTGGAAAGCTGTCAAACTGCTGCGCTGAAGATTCTTAGTGGGGGCCTATGCTCAAAGACCGGGTGATCACTGCCGTGCTCCTTTTCCCCGTAGGTCTGGCGTTTATTCTTCTGGGAAGCTGGCCGTTCACCCTTTTTGTGGCTCTCGTCCTCGGGGTTGCCGCCTGGGAATATGCGCGCATTTTTCGCCGCGGCATCGGCACAGGCTACCATCCATCGCTGGTCGTCATCACCGGCGGGGTGGTGACCCTGGCCCTGGCGCGTGGCTTTCTCGACCGCGGCGCGCAGATGATCTACGGCCCGGCGCTGCTGGCGCTGCTGGTGATGATCTCCATGGCGGTCCACGTGTTTGGCTACCAGCGCGGACATGCCAACAGCGCGGTGGATTTCGCCATCGACCTGGGCGGCATCGCCTACCTGGGCTGGTTGGGGAGCTACCTCATCTCGCTGCGCCTGCTCGAACAGCCCAGCGGCCAGTGGGCGCTGCTGCTGGCGCTGCCCGCGGTATGGCTGGCCGATTCGGCGGCATATTTCTTTGGCCGCCGGTACGGCAAGCACAAGATTGCCCCGCGCGTCAGCCCTGGCAAAAGCTGGGAAGGTTACGCCGCGGGGATTCTGTTTGGCGCCCCGCTGGCCGGGCTGCTGGCGCTGCTCTACGGCCAGTTTGACCCGGCGTTCACCTTTGCCCGCGGCGCGCTGTTGGGGCTGCTGCTCGCGGCAATCACTCCGCTGGGTGACCTGGGCGAGAGCCTGATCAAGCGCCAGTTTGGCGTCAAAGATTCGAGCAACTTGCTGCGCGGCCACGGCGGCGTAATGGACCGCATCGACTCGTGGGTGTGGGCCGCGGCGATCAGTTACTACGTGATGCTTCTTTTTTGGTAATTGGGTTTGGGTTCTGACAAATGAACAGGAGGGGCAATGACAGACGGTAAACCGACCCGAAACCTGGCCCTGGAGCTGGCCCGCGTAACCGAAGCGGCCGCCCTGGCAGCCGGGCGCTGGATGGGCCGCGGCGACAAGATTGCCGCGGACAAGGCCGCGGTGGATGCCATGCGGCTGGTGATGAACACCATCCAGATGGATGGCATCATCGTCATTGGTGAAGGTGAAAAGGACGAAGCGCCCATGCTGTACAACGGCGAACGCCTGGGAACCGGCACCGACCCGCAGGTGGATATTGCCGTAGACCCGATCGACGGTACGCGCCCGATGGCGCTGGGCCTGCCGAACGCTATCTCCACGGTAGCGCTGGCCCCGCGCGGGACAATGTTCAACCCCGGCCCGATTGTCTACATGGAAAAGATCGCCGTCGGGCCAGAAGCGCGCGGCGTGATCGACATCAACGCGCCGGTGGAAGACAACCTGTACAAGATCGCCCGCGCGCGCGGCAAAGACCTCAACGACCTGACCGCCGTAATCCTCGACCGTGAGCGCCACACCGAATTGATTGCCCGTGTGCGCAAGACCGGCGCGCGCATCTTCCTCATCCCGGATGGCGACGTGGCCGGCGCGCTGATGACTGCCTGGGAGACCTCGCATGTCGACGTGCTGCTGGGCATTGGCGGCACGCCTGAAGGCGTGATCGCTGCCTGCGCCCTGCGAGCAATGGGCGGCGCGATCCAGGGGCGGCTGTACCCGCGCAACTCCGAAGAAGCGCGCCGCGGCCGCGAAGCCGGCTACGATCTGGATAAAGTGCTCACGCTGGACGACCTGGTTTCCTCGGATGACGTCTTCTTTGCCGCCACCGGGCTGACGGACGGCGTTTTCCTCAAAGGCGTGACGTATTTCCACGACGGCGCGGAAACGGATACCCTGGTGGTGCGCGGCCTGACCGGCACCATTCGCCACATCACTGCCACCCACCGCCTGAGCAAACTCGGCGCCATCAGCCCAATCGAATATTAAAAAACTCCCCCATTTTCAATCTTCGAAAATGGGGGAGTCGCTACCGGATCTTACTTGATCTCGTAGGTCACCGAAGCTTCGACGGTGAGGGCAAGCTGCCCGGCTGAAATCGGCACCTGGCTGGCGCCCTGCGCGTACGCCTTGTCGTAGATCGGGCCGCCCTGGTTCAGGTTACTGATATTCACCGAAACAATCGAACCCAGCGTTACCCCGGCAGCATCCGCAATCTCAGCGGCTTGCGCCTTGGCGTTGTCAATCGCCAGTTTGCGCGCGTTCTTCAGTGCTTCTTCTTTATTCTGCACATCGAACTCAATGCCGTTGATGCTGTTGGCGCCGCTGGTGATTACCGCGTCGAGCAGGCCGCCCAGCTTCGACAGATCGCGCACGGTGACATTGACGGTATTGTCCACGTTGTAGAGCGTGGTACCCACAATCTCACCGTTGGGACCGTACTGCTGCTGCGGGTAGATGTTAAAGCTCGAAGTCTGCACATCCTTGGTGTCCACGCCCATCGCGGCCAGCGCGTCGGCAATGGCCTGCGCCTTGGCGTTGTTATCGGCCAGCGCGGCGGTCACGCTTTCGGCCTGGCTGTGCACGCCGATATAAATCCGGGCCAGGTCGGGAGCCAGGAAGACCTGCCCCTGCCCAACGGCGGTGATGCTGCGCTGGATAGACTGGCCGCCAGCGCCGCTAACCGGCGCGCCCTGGCATGCGGCGAGCATTGCGCCAATCACCACCAGACTAACGACCCATAATGCTTGTTTCTTCATTTCTATGCCTCCTGATAGGTGTATTGCCTCAGATCAATCTGTGGTTAAGACGCGCCCGGGTTCAAAAAGTTCCCAAAATACAACCCGCCCGCGGCTTGCGCGGGCGGGTTGATGAAGGTTGACATGCACCGGTTTAGCGCACGCGTTCCACGACGGTATCACCGATGATATTGAGCACCGTAATCTTGGTCACCGGGCCGCTGCCGGCGGCTTTTACCACGCGCCCGTTGAGCGTCAGGCCTTCGCCGCTGATATTGATCGGGAAAATCCCGTCCACGGTGATTTCCACCGCCGCATCACCTGGCACGCGGATCACGGTTTTACCGATCACGGTGGTCAGGTCACCGGTGAATTCACCGTCCTGCGGCAGGTCCACGTTCATCTCCCCTACCGCCACGGTTGCGTCCACCTGGGTGATCTGCAGCCCGGCCAGGTTGAGGTTGAGTTCGCCCGCGCCGAGGGTGGCATCCAGGCTGGTGGGCACTTTATCGTTCAGTTGGATGACCCAGTGCTGGTTGTTGGTATTATTGCCAAAGCGCACCGTCACACTTTCATCCTTGAGCGAATAGGTCGCCTTACCGTTTGCCACAGAGAAGCTCTCGCGCACGCCGCGCTTGGCAGTGGTATTCACCTCTCCGGCGATCAACTGGCCGGAAGGCGCGCCGCGCGACAGTTCGAACAGCCCGGCGGCCATCGCCAGGTCATAGTTGGCCGCGGTCACGCCCTGCGCCGGCTGGCTGATGGTGCTGCTTTCCAGCGCGCCCCCGCGCCCGGTGAAGTTCATGCCGGCGAACCAGATGACACCGCCCAGCAGCGCCAGCGAAAGCAGCACTGCCAGAGCGCGCGCCCAGGCTTCGCGCCGGTTGCCCAGCAGGATATCAATGCCCAGGGCGATGAGGAACACCGGCCAGAAGCGCAGCAGCAGTTCCCAGATATTTACCGAGAGATAACCCAGCGTAGCCAGCAAGAAAAGGATACCCAGGCCCAGCCAGAAGATCTGCCCGGCCAGCCCTTCGCCGCGGTAGATGCCATCCAGCGCGCCGACGATGATCAGCAGCGGCCACAGGCGGATGACGTTGCTCCACATCTCCGGGCCGACAACGCCCAGGTTGCTCAACAGCAGCAGCACCCCGGCAGCCACCAGCAGCAGCGGAAAGAAAATGCTGCGCCGGTGCGGCCGGTCAAACCCGCGAGTTTCAGGTTCACGCTCGGGATTTTCAAATGAACTTGCCATCAGATATTCCTCCCCCGCATCGCGCGGTACAGCAGTACCAGGCCGGCCACAACCAACAGCACCGGCCACAGCACGTCTTCATCCAGCCAGCCCAGGAACGGCAGGTTCAGCGCCTGGAGCAAAAACAATACCCCCAGCCCCACCAGCCCAAAGCCGATCCATTTTGCCGCGGACGGATTGGGGCGGTTGGTGACTTGAATGAACTCATCCCGCACCTGGTTGACGCGCCCGCCCAGATCGTTGGGCGAATAAGTGCTGTCTTCCAGCGGAATGATCAGCCACAACAGCAGGTAGATCAGCGGCCCTGCGCCGCCGGCGAAAACAAACAGTAGAAAGAAAATGCGCACCAGCACCGGGTCAATGCCCAGGTAGTCGCCCAGGCCGCCGCACACCCCGGCGATGACCGAATTGCTGCGGCTGCGATACAATTTCGTTTGCATGGCTTATCCCTCTTTCCCGGCGCTTCAGGCGCGTTTGGTAAATGCGCGCAGCAGCAAGAAACCGCCGCCCAGGATCAGCGCCACCGGCCACAGGTAGTTAATCAGGTTGCCAGCCGATGCCAGGATGATCAGCGCTACAAACAGGCAGGCAGCCGCTGGGATGAACGGCCACCCCATGCGCTGGTTGTTGACCGGGATGAGGCCGAGCAGGCCAAAGGTCAGCGCCAGGCCGATGAAAAGGGTCGCCCCACCGCCGCCGGGCAGTGCCTCGCCAAAGGCCGCCACCACGCCCAGCGTACTCAGCGTGCCGGCCGGAATGATCGCCCACCAGAATTCAGGCCGGGTGAAAAAGACCACCCAGAAGGCCACGCCAATGCCCAGCAGGAAAACCCCGCCAATCCAGTCGTCCGGGATGCGCAGCACGCCGCGCTGGGTGGCTTCGCCCAGGCCGATAATCAGCGCCAGGTCCAGCAGCACCACGCCGGGGATGATAGCCCACCATTGCTTGCGGTCCGCAGCCAGCACTCCCAGGAATGCCAGCCCACCTACAGCGAACAACAGGGCAAATAAATAGTCTTGCAGCGGAGGCACAACCCCCAGGTTTTGCAGCAAGAACACCACGCCGCCCAAAATGAGCAGCACAGCCAGAACAATGCGATAGTCAAAACGTTTCATTATGTTCCCTCACATGCGTTTGAGTTACATACCGTATACGCAATTCCCGCCTAAGAAGTTGCGCGGTTGAGCCTAAAAGACCTTCACCGAGCCAACGCCCATTTCGGCGGAAATATCCACCCGGTTAACGGCAGTAGCGTAATCCGGCGACTCATAATGCTGCCCGTCTACGCGCGGGAAGCGCGCAGCATCGATCTCGAACCCGGAGAGGAAGGATTCACCCTTGATCCGCGCCGCCACCCCCGGCGGTACGCGCAAGGTGACCGAAGCCGCGCCCGATTCCACTTTTACCCGCGTGCTGCCGGCATTGGCCGGCAGAGTCACATCGGTAGAACTGGCCCCCGATTTAATCTCCAGGTTGGTGACGCGCAGCCGGCCCAGGTCGAGTATGTTCTCGCTGGCGCCGGTCTCCAACACCAGGTTCAGGTCAACATCCGGGCTGACCTGCACGCGCCAGGAAGCTCCCTGGCGGCCGGCAATCACGCCCGGAACGGGGATTTCCGGGTTTTCCAGGCGCACGCTGGTCTGATCACCATTGCGGCTGACCGATTCGCGCACGCCGCCTTCAAAACTGCCCGAGAGCAACTGCCCGGGAATGCTCGAAGGCCCCAGGTCTAACCGCCCGGCGCCGTAGCTGATGCGCACCTGCGCGCTGCGCGCGCCTTCCAACGGCAGCGCCAGATCACGCGTTTCCAGCGAGCCGCGCGCCAGCCGCGGGGCAAACAAGAACCACAGGCCCAGCAGAACCAGAGCCAGCGGCCAGATTAAATTCCAGGCGTTCACCGGCAGCAGGCCGAGGTTGCTCAACAGCAGCACCACCCCCGCCAAAATAATCGCCACGCCCCAAAAAATACTGCTCCTGCGCATATAAGCTCCTTTCAAACAAAAAGACAAGAAAAACGACAGGTTGCTGTTACCTCCCCCCTGCCGCCCCCATTCGGTGATAATGAAAAGACGCGTAAATCATGCTTATTATAAGTCAACTATTAAGAAAAGATTAATTTATTGCCCAAAAACTGCTCGGTGGGCCGGTGTATAACCTCGCCCGGCCCGGCTTGACTTTTCTCTGGAATGCCGTATAATTCTGCGCAGGAATAAATATGATTATGTTGACAGAAATTAGAAATTTCAGGAACCTGTACTGCATGTGTACCCGGCGGGGTGTGTGACCCTCGCCGAGCCTGAAATTGCGTCAGCATAATATGCTGTAGACCAACGGTCGCAGGCCGATAGCGTGGAGAGCACCCCGCCCTTTTGAGTGGAGCCTCCACTCTGTATATGCCTGTTGGCCGTTTTTTGTTACCTGTATTTCATCTTAATTCTTGAGGAGACCCGTATGAAAATCGCAAAAGATGTCACGGATTTGATTGGCAATACCCCGCTGGTTTTTCTCAACCGCGTTACCGAAGGCAGCGCCGCGCGCCTGGCAGCGAAACTGGAATTTTATAACCCGGCGCACAGCGTGAAAGACCGCATTGGCGCTTCGATGATCGACGCCGCCGAAAAGGCCGGCAAAATCGGCCCGGACAGCATTATCCTCGAGGCCACCAGCGGCAACACCGGCATCGCCCTGGCGATGGTCTGCGCCGCGCGTGGATATAAATGCACGCTACTCATGCCCGAAACAATGAGCCGTGAGCGGCGCATGCTGCTGCGCGCCTACGGCGCTGAACTGATCCTGACGCCCGGCTCGGAAGGTATGCCCGGAGCCATCCGCCGCGCGGAAGAAATGGCTGCCGCCGACTCGCGTTATTTCATCCCCGCGCAGTTTGATAACCCCGCTAACCCCGAGATCCACCGCCGCACCACTGCCGAAGAGATCTGGCGCGACACCGACGGCGCAGTCGATTTCGTGGTTTCTGGCGTGGGCACCGGCGGCACCATCACCGGCGTGGGCGAGGTATTGAAATCACGCAAGCCGGAAGTAAAGTTGTACGCGGTGGAGCCGGATGCTTCCCCGGTACTCTCGGGCGGGCAAAAAGGTCCGCACGGCATTCAGGGCCTGGGCGCGGGGTTTGTGCCGCAGGTACTGAATACCGAGATCTATGATGAGGTAATCCGCGTCACTTTGGACGACGCCTATGCCACCGCGCGCGACATGGCGCGCCTGGAGGGCCTGCTGGTGGGCATTTCTTCGGGCGCGGCGGTCTGGGCGGCTGTTCAGGTTGCCAGGCGCCCGGAAAACGCCGGAAAACTGGGCGTAGTGATTATCCCGTCCTTTGGAGAACGCTACTTAAGCACGCCGCTGTTCGCCAACCTGGCGGACTGACACGGCCGTGCGGGAGTGAACGATGATTAAGTTGTTGAAATGGATGAAAGAAGACATCCAATCTGTGTATGACCGCGACCCGGCTGCGCGCAGCACGCTGGAAATCCTGCTCGCCTACCCTGGGCTGCATGCCATCTGGGGCCACCGCATCAACCACTGGCTGTGGATGCATAACCGCAAATCCCTGGCGCGTTTTGGCTCGCACATCGTGCGCTTCCTGACTGGCATTGAAATTCACCCCGGCGCGCAAATTGGCCGGCGCTTTTTCATCGATCACGGCATGGGCGTCGTGATTGGCGAAACCGCCGAGGTGGGTGATGACGTGACCCTGTATCACGGCGTCACCCTGGGCGGCGTTAGCCTGGAAAAAGGCAAGCGCCACCCCACCCTGGGCGACCGGGTGGTGGTTGGTTCGGGCGCCAAGGTGCTGGGCGCAATCTACATCGGTGAAGGCAGCCGCATTGGCTCGAACGCGGTGGTGGTCAAATCCGTGCCGCCCAATTCGGTAGTGGTCGGCGTTCCGGGGCAGGTGGTGGTGCGCAGCAAACCGCGCCCGCAAACCCCTGATCTCAACCACAACGAGCTGCCGGATGCGATCGGCGCAGCCCTGGCCAGCGTAATGGAACGGGTAGAAGCCATCGAGCGCAGTCTGGATCACCATGTAGACACCCACCCCACGCGCGTGCTGGAAGAAACCTACGCCGGCAGTGGAGCGCTGCAATTCTCCATCCCGGTCAGTTCCAGCGGCGGCAACGGCAATGGCAACCACGGCGAGGCGCATTCTCATCCGCACCTGCACCCGCCGGATCACGGCGTATGGCGCGGTGAAGATTTCAGCATATAACATCAATGCGGGCTGACACTCAGCCCGCATTGTGATTCGCAACCAAACAGTTTATTTGCCGCGCTTGAAGATGGACGCAGCCAGCATCACCAGCAGGCCCAGCCCAGAAACTGCCACCAGGCCAATGCCCAGGTAACGCCGGTTATCGCCTTCCAGGGCGGGCAGCGCGTTGATCAGCGAGAAGGGCGTATTCGTCGCCGTTGGGGTAATACTGGGCACGGCAGTCGGCGGGCGCGGCGTGCGCGTGGGCGCCG
>DATCUC010000046.1:0-12912 GCA_036567625.1 Anaerolineaceae bacterium
GAGCGTTGGCGCCAGGTTCCCGGCGCGGGCAGCAGGTTCACCAGGCAGGAGAACAGCGGCAGCATGGCCGGCAGGAAGTAATGCGTGCGCCGCGTGGTAGCCACAAACAAGAAGTAGAGCATGTAGGGCAGCGCGTAAGCCAGGATGAGCAGGTGCGTCAGCCGCCGTTCTTTGCGCCAGATGCCCAGCGCCAGCCCGGCCAGCGCCGCGGGCAAGAACCACAGTTCGCCGTAGTGCAGCCGGAAGTCTTCGGGATACTGGCTCCAGGTGATGTAAGCCGCGCGGTTAACCGTCCAGTAGCCCTGGTTGGTCTGCACGAACTGCAGCCGCTGCGTGGCGATGATCTCGGCGCGCTCCTGCGGCAGCAGCAGCAGCGGATTGGAGATGATCAGCGCCGCGGCCATCACCGCTACGAATAATGCGCCCAGAACCGCCGCGCGGCCCCAGGTGATCTGCTTGCGCCCCACGCCCCACAGCAGGTACAGCGGTACGGCGATGAAGAAAAACAGCCCCATATACTTGGTGCCGGTGGCCAGCCCGCAGGCCGCCGCCGCCAGGAGAAAGAACTTGCCGTAGCGCCCGTCGTCACGGTCGAGGAAGAACAGGGTCAGCGCCACAAACAGCACCAGCAGGCTGTCGGGGTGCCACCAGAAGTTGTTGACCACCACCGCCGGGACCAGCAGCAAAAAGGCAAATACCAGCGCCGTCTGCCACGCCGGGCGGCGGCGCGCGTGGATTCCGGACAGCAGCCCGGCCGCCAGCAGCATGGGCAGCACGCCGATCAACTGGCGCAGGGCCAGCACGATCGACTGCGTGTGCGCGCTCCAGTCCGCGCCCAGCAGCAGCTTCAGCGGCAGCAGGCTGAGCGCCGAGAAGAAATAGAACGGGTAGCCGTAGAAATAATGCTGGTATACGGCAAAGTTGCGCACGCTCTGGTAGAACGTATCGCCGGGGGTGAGCATGCGGATCACATGCGGAAACTGGGCGTACTCGTCGGTTTCGAAAACGGCCAGCATGTCCGGGTTGGCCGCGCCGCGCAGGTTGGGGAAAATGCAGGCAGCGAACACCAGCGCGCCAATCAAAACCATCCACAGCACAGAACGCCGGGTATTATTCATCCATCTGTTCCGTCAGGCCGCATTGCAGAGCCTAATCCTCGGGGGCGTTCCCCATGATCTGCTCGATATGATCCAGCACGTCATCGGTGAGCAGGTCAACGCCTTCGGCGGCGGCCAGGTTTTCATCCAACTGCTCCAGCCGGGTGGCGCCGGTGATCACGCTGCTGACGTCTTTGCGGCGCAGAATCCAGGCGATAGCAAGCTGCGCAGTGGTCAGGTCCAGGTCGCCGGCCAGGGCGGTGAGCTGGCGCACGGCATCCAGGGCTTCATCGGTCAGCTTGTCGCGGATCCAGCCCATGTTCTCCAGCGAAGCGCGGCTGCCGGCGGGAATGCCTTCATTATATTTTCCCGACAGAATGCCGTAATACAGCGGGCTCCAGGTGACCAGTCCAATGCCATATTCCTTGCACAGCGCGTCCAGTTCGGCTTCCACGCGCTGGCGGTGGAACAGGTTGTATTGCGGCTGCTCTACCGTGGGCGGGATGAGCCCATACTGGCGCGCCGCGCCAATCGCCATCGAAATCTGAGACGCTTCCCATTCGGATGTGCCCCAGTATAAGATTTTGCCCTGGTGGATCAGGTCATCCATGGTGCGCACCACTTCTTCCACCGGGGTATCCGGGTCAAAGCGGTGGCAGAAATACAGGTCGACATAGTCCGTCCCCAGGCGGCGCAGCGAGGCGTCGATCGACTCGCGGATATGCTTGCGCGACAGCCCGCGGCCGTTGGGGCCGGGCATGGTGGGCCAGAAGACCTTGCTGGAAATCACCAGCGCTTCGCGCGGCAGGTCGCGGATGGCGCGGCCCATTACCACTTCCGCCTGGCCGCCGGCGTACATGTCGGCGTTATCGAAGAAATTGACACCCTGCTCGTACGCAGCGTGGATCATGTCCGAGGCAATCTGTTCATCAATTTGCGCGCCGAACGTCACCCAGGCGCCCAGGGAAATCTCGCTGACTTTCAGACCAGAATGTCCTAACCGGCGATAATGCATAGCAGTTCTCCAACATCAATATAGGATGGCTGTATTATGGCATAAATGCCGCCTGCTGCTAGCGATCTGCGGGGTGGAATTTCCCGGCCCGTGCGTCCACCGAACGGAAAAGAAGATCACCACGGTTCCCCGTGGTGATCAGATTTCTGGCTTAGCCGCCGGTCATCTCGGCTTCGTTCCCCGAACCAATGCCCAGGGGTTTCCACTTGCTTTGATCGGCGCGCAGACGGTGCGTTCCACCGCCGCGGTTGTGCAGCTCGTCAAAACCTTCGGGTTTGATAAACATCTTCTCGCCGTCGAGCATCCCCGAAACGCCATCCTGGCCCGGCTCCAGGCGTTTACTCTGGCAGTAGGCGCAGGTCTTCGGGTCGTGCGGGGTGTATTCCAGCGGCTCTTCGTAAGTAGTGATAAAGCCCTCGTAATTACGCAGCACGATCTTATGATCCGACATGCTCAGCAGGTAATTGGGCATCAGCGGGATCTTGCCGCCGCCGCCCGGCGCGTCGACGATAAACTGCGGCACGGCATAGCCCGAGGTGTGCCCGCGCAGCGCTTCCAGGATTTCAACGCCCTTCGAGACCGGGGTGCGGAAGTGGCCCGCGCCTTCCACCAGGTCGCACTGATAGAGGTAATACGGGCGCACGCGGATGCGCACCAGGTCCTGCACGAGCTTGCGCTGGATATGCGGGCAGTCGTTGACCCCCGCCAGCAGCACCGATTGGTTGCCCAGCGGGATGCCCGCGCGGGTCAGCCGGTCGCAGGCTTCAGCCAGTTCCTGAGTGATCTCATTGGGGTGGTTAACGTGGATATTCAGCCACAGCGGATGATATTTTTGCAGCATATCGCACAGTTCCGGAGTCACGCGCTGGGGCATGAACACCGGCACGCGGCTGCCAATGCGGATGATCTCGATATGCGGGATCTCGCGCAGCCGCGAAAGCAGTTCTTCCAGCAGCTTGGGCGCCAGGGTCAGCGGGTCGCCGCCGGAGAGGAGCACATCGCGCACCTGGGGCGTGCGCTTGAGGTACTCGATCTGCATTTCAAACTCGCTGCGCGAGAATGTGGCGCTGGGGTCGCCGACAATGCGCGAGCGGGTGCAGTAGCGGCAGTACGAAGCGCACTGGGTGGTCACCAGCATCAGCACCCGGTCGGGATAGCGGTGCACCAACCCCGGCACCGGTGAATGGCGGTCTTCAGCCAGTGAATCTTCCATCATCCCGGTAAAGGGCACAATTTCGCAGTCGGTGGGGATCACCTGTTTACGGATCGGGTCTTCTGGGTCGTTGGGGTCGATCAGCGAAACGAAGTACGGGGTGATGTCCACGCGGAACAGCCCGGGCGTGGAGAGCGCGGTGCGCTCGCTGTCGGTCAGATGCAGCACCTGCTCAAAATCTTCGACGGAGTTGAGGCGATGGCTCAACTGCCAGCGCCAATCGTTCCATTTCTCATCCGGCACATCGGCGTAAATTGGCGCGCGCTTGGAGACAAAAGGGGTAAGGCTCATATATAGCTCCTGGAAGGTTAAACAAATAAAAATACGAACTGGAGCAGCATACCGGCAAAGGAAAACGGCTGCTCCCCGCTAATCCAGGGGCGCTCAGACGGGCGGATCGTGATCCGGCCGGAAGAATCCAGCAATCAACGCGTGGAGCGCGTAATCAGTCATCATCCTACCCTTTATTTTAACGTTAGATCGCGGAACGTCAACCGCGTGGAGAGGGTTGCCGCCGGGTGGGATCAACCCTCTATGAGGGCAGGAGCGATCCAGCCCGCCAATTCCTACACCTTCTTATAGCGCAGCATCAGCACGCGCGCCCCAATGCGCTGCGTTTCTACCAGCTCCAAATTGATCTTTTCGGCCAGCGGACCGAACATGGGCTTGCCGCCGCCCAGCAGTACCGGGTGGATGTACAGCCAGTACTCGTCAATCAGCCCCAATTGCGACAGGCTGGCAGCCAACCCGGCCCCGCCCACGCTGATCAGCCCGCCCGGCTGCTGTTTCAACTGCTGCACCTCTTCGGCCACGTTCTCGCGCACAATTCGCTCAGCCCACGCGGCTTCATGCAGCGTGGTCGAAAAGACAATCCTGGGCTGGGCGCACCAGATTTTGGCGTATTCCAATTCTACCGGCCCGGCGGATGGGTCTTGATCGACAACCGGCCAGTAAGCGGCCATATTCTCGTACAACCCGCGCCCGTACAGGCTCAAAGAAACCCGGCGCTCCAGGTCGTTGAAGTACTGGTGCAGTTCCACGTCGGGCGTGGTCCAATTCAGGTCGCCGTTTGGCCCTTCGATATAGCCATCCAGCGAAACATGCATTCCAAAGAAAACGGTTCGCATCGCTGCTCCTTTGCGGTCTACCTGTAGTTTCACGTTGTTTTATATTAATGAAAGATCGCCGGTTGTCAACTGCGGGGAGCACGTAGTGCGACCGTCTATTTCCAAAGTGAAGGAATACGGTTTCACCGGTTGACCGAATTCTGGATCAGCACCTCTGCTGGAATGCCCAGGCCCGCGTTTAATTTCCCGATCATCGTCAGGGTCAGCGGGCGTTTGCGGCTTAAGATCTCTGAAACGCGGCCGCTCGGCCCGATATTTTGTTCCAAATCCCGCCGGTACAGGCCGCGGCTGTCCATGCAGTATTTAATCGCCTCGATCGGATCCGGCGGCAGGATGGGATACTGCTTTTCTTCGTATGCTTCCATCAGAGTAAACAGCACCTCGAACCGGGCTCCGTCAGGCGTGTTGGGCGCGGAACCCCACAGCCGTTCGACTTCGGCCAGGGCCGCTTCGTAGTCTGCTTCAGTTCGAATGGGTTTGATCTCCATAAACATTCCCTCATTTCAGATGCGCGATGCATCGATTCTGTCGTATTCCGCATGCGTGCCCACAAACCGGATAAACATCTTGCCTTGCGAGTACTCAACGACGACGACCAACCGGTACGTATTCCCCTTAATGTTGAAAACGACGCGGTTATTCGGAAGGATACTGACACTGCGGTAGACTGCTTTGATTTCTCCGGGCGAATTCCAGTTGGCTTGTTTCGCTTCCGCATAGCATGCGCGCAGCGGCTGCTCAGCATCCGGTGAGCTTCCCAAAATTCCACGAGGTGGTGACGGAAGGTGAAGCGCATACCAAGATAATAAGACAATTCTCACAATATGGGAGATGGGTTATTCTCAATTAAGGAATATTAATCTTTTATCAGAAGTCTCCACGCCGCGCGCCCCTTTCTTGACTCCCGTTTTCAGGCATGGTATCATAAATATCAGTATTTTAGCAGGCGAAGCACTCGGCTGCTAAAACGGAGAGGTTTATGCCCGAGTTAACGGAACGGCAAAAATTCATTCTCACGCTCATCATCCACGAGTACATCCGCACGGCGGCGCCGATTGCCTCGGAAAACCTCGTCAAGAGCTACCATCTGGACATGAGCTCCGCGACGGTGCGGAATGAGATGGCCATCCTCACCGACCTCGGCTATCTGCGCAAGCAGCACAGCTTTTCTGGTCGCGTGCCCACCGAAGAAGGCTACCGCCTGTTCGTGGGCCGCCTGATCCAGGAAACCGACCTCCCCGCTACCACGCGACTCAACATCAGCCACCAGTTTTTCCAGATGCGCAATGACGTAGAACAATGGATGCGCCTGGCCGCCTCTGTGCTGGCGCGCCAGTCGCGCGCGGCTTCGTTAATCACCGCGCCGCATCCTCAGCAGCCGCGCATCAAGCACATTGAGCTGATCTCCACCCGCGGCCGGCAGGTGCTGATGGTGCTGGTGATGGCCGGCGGCGAAATCCAGCAGCGCATCCTTTCGCTGGCCGAGCCGGTTTCGCAGGAGCAGCTTTCTGGCACCGCGGCGCTGCTCACCCAGTTGTACCAGAACAAAGACCTGGCCAGCGTGACTCTCCCGCCCAACCTCGACCCGCTGGCGCTGGATGTAATTGAGTGGATTAAAGAAGAAATGCGCCAGGCGGAAAGCCTGGTGTCGGGCGAGATCTACCTGGACGGCCTGACCAACGTGCTGGCCGAACCCGAGTTCTCCGGTTCGCAAGAGGCGCGCCGCGCGCTGCGCGTGCTGGAAGAGCGCCCGCTGCTGCAAGACCTGCTCTCGCGCACGGTGATGACCGGCGAGGTGGGCGGCGTGCAGGTGCTGATCGGCGGCGAAGGCACCTGGCAGGACCTGCGCCAGTCGTCAATTGTGCTTGCGCGGTACGGCGCCCCCGGCCTGATGACCGGTACGTTGGGCGTACTCGGCCCGATGCGCATGCCCTACGGGCGCACCATTTCTACCGTGCGCTTCCTGGCAGAACTGCTCAGCGAGCTGGTAACGGATACCCTCGTCGAGGATGAGGGCACGCAGTAAGTTATTTCCGGCTCAACGCATGGGTTACAAGGCACAGTTCTTGGAACCCATTCCTTGAGACGGCACTATTTCTTTCAGAGAGGTAACCTGAAGCATGACCGGAAAAAAGCACCCCCATTCGCAACCCACCCCTGATGATACGCCGCCTACCGCGGAGCAGCCCGAATCTGCCGCGCCCGCGGTCGACGCGCAGATGGTAGAAGCCCTGCAGCGTGAACTGGATGATGCCCGCGCCAAAGCCGCCGAGAATTTTGAAGGCTGGCAGCGCGAACGCGCCGATTTTCTCAATTACAAAAAACGGATTGAACGCGACCAGGCGCAAAGCGTCTTTTCGATTACGGGCAGCCTGGTAAAGAAATACCTGGTCGTGCTGGATGACCTGGAGCGGGCGCTGAAGCACGCTCCGACAGGCGGGCAAGACGCCCAGGCCTGGGTGAGCGGCGTAGAACTGGTGCTGCGCAAGTTCCAGAGCCTGCTCGAAGCCGAAGGCGTGCAGCGCATTGAAGCTGAAGGCCAGCAGTTTGACCCCAACCTGCACGAGGCCATCAGTCATGAAGACAGCCCTGACCATGAAAGCGGCCAGGTGATTGAGGTGTTGCAGCAGGGGTACACCCTGGGTGACCGGGTTTTGCGCCCGGCGCTGGTTCGCGTAGCTCGATAAAAATAAAGGAAGGTTTTCATGGGAAAAATCATTGGCATTGATCTTGGCACCACCAATTCCGTTGCCGCGGTGATGGTGGGCGGCGAGCCGGTCGTCATCCCTTCCGCGGAAGGCGAGCGCCTGGTTCCGTCAGTCGTGGCGGTCAACAAGAATGGCGAGCGCCTCGTGGGCCGCGTGGCCCGCAACCAGGCCATCGTCAACCCGGAGAACACCATCTTCTCCATCAAGCGCTTTATGGGGCGCAAGTTTGATGATGCGGAAGTGCAGCGCACCCTGGGCCGTGTTCCCTACAAGGTCACCAAAGCCTCCAACGGCGACGTGCGCGTGGTGTTGGGCGGCAATGAGTATTCGCCGCCGGAAATTTCGGCCATGATCCTGAGCAAGATCCGCGCCGACGCCGAAGCTTACCTGGGCGAACCCGTGACCCAGGCGGTGATCACCGTTCCGGCCTACTTCAACGACGCGCAGCGCAACGCCACCAAAGACGCGGGCAAGATTGCCGGGCTGGAAGTACTGCGCATTATTAATGAACCCACCGCTTCTTCGCTGGCTTACGGGCTGGATAAGAAAAAGAAAAATGAAGTCATTGCCGTGTACGACCTGGGCGGCGGCACCTTCGACATCTCCGTGCTGGACGTGGGCGAAGGCGTCTTCCAGGTGCGCGCCACCTCGGGCGATACCTTCCTGGGCGGCGACGATTTTGACCTGCGGGTCATGGATTTCCTGATCAGCGAGTTCCAACGCGAAAACGGTATCGACCTGCGCAAAGACCGCCAGGCCCTGCAGCGCCTGAAGGAAGCCTCGGAAAAAGCCAAGATCGAACTTTCCAGCACGATGCAGACCGAAATCAACTTGCCGTACATCACCGCGGACGCCACCGGCCCCAAACACCTGGTGATGACCCTCACCCGCGCCAAGCTCGAACAGCTCACCGGCGATCTGGTCAACAAGTCGCTCGACCCGGTGCGCAACGCGCTGCGCGATTCGGAACTGAAACCCGGCGAGATTAATGAAGTGGTGCTGGTGGGCGGCATGACGCGCATGCCCGCCGTGCAGGATGCCGTGCGCCGCGAGTTTGGCAAAGACCCCCATAAGGGCGTCAACCCGGATGAGGTCGTAGCAATTGGCGCGGCGATCCAGGCCGGCGTATTGGGCGGCGAAGTCAAAGACATCCTGCTGCTCGATGTGACCCCGCTCACCCTGGGCGTGGAAACGATGGGCGGCGTGGCTACCCCGCTGATCGAACGCAATACTACCATCCCCACCCGCAAGAGCCAGATCTTCTCAACTGCCAGCGACGGCCAGACCCAGGTGGAAATCCACGTGGTGCAGGGCGAGCGCCCGATGGCCGCCGATAACAAATCGCTGGGCAAATTCAACCTGGACGGCATTCCCCCGGCCCCGCGTGGGATGCCACAGATCGAAGTGACCTTCGACATCGATGCCAACGGCATTCTCAAGGTCACCGCGCTGGACAAAGCCACCAACCGCAGCCAGCATATCACCATCACCGCCTCTTCGGGCCTGAGCGAATCGGAGATCGACCGCATGCGCCGCGAAGCGGAAACCAACGCCGAAGCTGACCGCCGCCGCAAAGACCTGATCGAAGCGCGCAACCACGCGGATAACACCGTGTACACCGCCGAGAAGATGCTGCGCGATTTTCATGATAAAATCCCTGCTGATCAGAAAACTAAGGTCGAAGAAGGCGTAAAGCAGTTGAAGGACGCCATGAGCCGCGACGATGTTGACGCCATCAAGCGCGAAACGGAAGCACTGGGCCAGGTGATCCAGACCCTTGGCGGAAGTTTCTACCAGCAGCCCGGCGCGGCCGGCCCCGAACAAACGCCGCCTACCGGCGCCCCCGGCGGTACAAACGAGGGCGGCCCGGAAGATGTAGTAGACGGAGAATTTAAGACCAATTAATGGCTCAACGAGATTATTACGAAGTACTGGGTGTCGCGCGCAACGCAACGCAAGAGGAACTCCGCTCGGCGTTTCGTAGCCTCGCGCGCCAGTACCACCCCGACGTCAACAAATCTCCCGACGCCGAAGAACGCTTCAAAGAGATCAACGAAGCGTACGCAGTTCTGTCTGACGAAGATAAGCGCGCCGCCTATGACCGCTACGGCCACGCCGGTGTTAGCGGCATGGGCGGCGGCGCTCCGGACTTCTCGACCATCGATTTTTCCGAAATCTTTGGCGAGTTTTTCGGCTTCGGCGGCGCGTCGTCGCGGCGGCAGCGCAATGCGCCGCGGCGCGGCCAGGACCTGTCGTACGCGGTGCAGATCAGCTTTGAAGAAGCCGTCTTCGGCGCTGAAAAAGAAGTCGAAATCACTCGCGACGAGTTGTGTTCCACCTGTCGCGGCAGTAAAAGCGAACCCGGCTCCAGCCCCACCAAGTGCGCTCAGTGCGGCGGGCGCGGTGAAGTGCGCCAGGTGCACCAGACCATTCTGGGGCAAATGGTGCAGGTGGTCACCTGCCCGGCGTGCAGCGGCACCGGCGAGATCATCACCAACCCGTGCCATACCTGCCGCGGGCGCGGCTACGAGCGCAAAAACCTGCGCAAGAGCGTAAAAATCCCCGGCGGCGTCGATTCTGGCACGCAAATTCGCCTGGCCGGCGAGGGTCAGCCCGGCGCGAACGGCGGCCCCAACGGCAACCTGTACCTGGAAATCCAGGTCAAGCCGCACCGCTTCTTCCGCCGCAAAGGCGACGATATCCTGCTCGACCTGAGCATCAACGTGGCGCAGGCTGCCCTGGGCGCGGAAATCGAAGTGCCCACCGTGGACGGGCTGACCAAACTGGTGGTTCCGCCCGGGACGCAGCCCGGCAAAACCTTCACCCTGCGCGGCAAAGGCGCTCAGCACCTGCGCGCCAGCGGCCGCGGTGATCAGACGGTGATCGTATCCGTTGAAGTGCCCACCCGGCTGACCGCCGAGCAAAGCGAACTGTTCATGCAGCTTGCCAAGACGCTGGGCAGCGAAGTGCGCCCCCAGGAGCGCAGTTTTCTGGACAAACTCAAGGAGGTGCTGGGTGGCTGATCCTCGCTGGCTGGAAGTTTCGCTGACCGTGGATGGCGAACTGGCCGAGGCCATCGCCGACGTACTGGGGCGCTTTGTTTCCAACGGCGTGGTAGTGGAAAGCGGCGTGCGCTATAACGACGCCGAAGACGAAGGCACCCCCGTGGGCCCGGTGCGCATCTACGGTTACATGGCCATCGATGAAAACATCGAAGAAACGCGCCAGCGCCTGCTGGAATCGCTCTATTACCTGGGGCGCATCCGCCCGCTGCCCGAGCCTGAGTTCCGCGCCATCGAAGATGAAGACTGGATGGCCTCGTGGAAACAGCATTACAAGCCCATCCCCATCGGCAAGCGGCTGATCGTGGTGCCGGTGTGGATTGAGATTGCCAATGATGGGCGCATCCCGGTGCGCATTGACCCGAGCATGGCGTTTGGCACCGGCACCCACCCCACCACGCAGTTATGCCTGGAAATGATTGAGAAATACGTTCAGCCCGGGCAAACCGTCATTGACGTGGGCTGCGGCTCCGGGATTCTCTCGATCGCGGCGATCAAGGTGGGCGCCACGCACGCCCTGGCGGTGGATATTGATACTGCCTCGGTGCGTTCCACGCGCGAGAACGCCGAAGCCAACCAGGTGAGCGAATGGATCGAAACCGGTCTGGGCTCGGTGGACGAAGTGCGCAACGGGCAGTTCACCCTGCGCCGCGCGCCGGTGGTGCTGGCTAACATCCTCGCCCCGGTGATTATCCGCCTGTTTGATGCCGGTCTGGCCGACCTGCTCGAAACCCCAGGCAAGATGGTGCTATCCGGCATCCTGGTCGAACAGGCCCCGGCGGTGATCGAAGCCGCCCAGGCCAAAGGCTTGCGCTTCATCGAGCAAATCCAGCAAGGCGATTGGGTGGCCATTGCCTTAGAAAAGTAATAAGATCATTTCAAATCGGGCCGTCCCAATAGGACGGTCCGATTTGAAATGATTAGATCGTGTACAATTACGCGATGGCTATTCACACACCCCTTTCTTATCGTTCACTGGTGATTTACGAGATCTACCCGCGCAACCACAGCCCGCAGGGCAATTTTGCCGGCGTAGAAGCTGATCTGGACCGCATCCGTTCGCTGGGCGTGGACGTGCTCTGGTTTATGCCCATTCACCCGATCGGCGTGGTGGCGCGTAAGGGCCGCCTGGGTTCGCCCTATTCCATCAGCGATTACCGTGCCGTCAACCCCGAATACGGTACGCTGGAAGATTTCCGCCGGCTGGTAGAAAAGGCCCACGCACTGGGCCTCAAGGTGATGATTGACGTGGTTTACAATCATACCGCTCACGATTCTGTGCTGGTGCGCGATCACCCCGATTGGTTCCACCAGGATGCCAACGGCCACCCCTTCGCCACCATACCGGACTGGAGTGATATCATCGACCTGCGCCACCCGCATCCTGACTTGCAGGAATACCTGATCGAAAGCCTGCTGTATTGGGTGCAGCAAGGCGTCGACGGCTTCCGCTGCGATGTGGCCTCGGTGGTGCCGCTGGAGTTCTGGTTGGCTGCTCGCGCGCGCGTGGCCGCCGTCCAACCCGATACGATCTGGCTGGCGGAAAGCGTGCACGCCGGGTTTGTGGAAGCGCGCCGCGCGGCAGGCCTCACCGCCTGGTCAGACGGCGAGGTATTTTCGGCCTTCGATCTGACCTACGTATACGATATCCACCCCATCTGGCAGATGGCCGTGCAGGGCCTCACCCCGGTGGCGCGTTACCTGGAATTACTGCGCTTCGAAGATGCCATCTACCCGGCCAATTACGTCAAGCTGCGCTGCGTGGAAAACCACGACCAGGCGCGCATCCAGGCCCTGGCCCCCACGCCAGACCTGGCGCTGGCCTGGACGGCGTTTGAGGCATTTAACAAGGGCGCGTTTCTCATCTACGGCGGGCAGGAATCCGCCGCAAAACACACCCCCACCCTGTTTGACTACGACCCGGTGCAATGGAATGATTACCCCCTGCAGGGCTTTCTCACCCGGCTGGCGCAGATCAAAAAGCGCATCGCGGTGCAGGAAGGGCGCTTCACTATCCTGGCCGCCGAACCGGCGGTACAGGCCGCCTGGTTCCACCCGGGCGGCTCGCTGCTCGGCGTGTTCAACCTGAGCGCATCCGGCGGAGAGGCAACGGTTTTGGCCGCTGACGGTGACTATGAAGACCTGATCAGCGGCGAGATTGTCAGTGTGCGCGGCGGCAGGCTGCCCGTGCCGCGCACGGCCTGCATCCTGCGTTGCGATCTGCCCGGCCCGCTGCGCCAATTCTACGCACCGCTGCTGGATTACTACAAAGGCCCTGAGTAAGCTGGCATGGATAATTTCACCGTCTTTGGGCGTCTGTTGGTTGGCCTGGGAATTGACATCGCTGTGGTTGGCGGGATCATCTGGCTGCTTGGCCGGTTCGGCGGCCTGAGCCGTCTGCCCGGCACGATCAAGATCGAGGGCAGCGGGGTCACCTGCCTGATTCCAATCCTCGGCTCGGTTGTGATAAGCATCCTGCTGACGATCATTTTGAATGTGATCGCGCGGTTCTTGAACAAATGAGCACCTTGTCGCGCGCAGCCCGTACGCCTCGATAGAATTCAGCGTACTGATTGAGCAGAGGCCGCCAATCCGGTGCTCGTCAGCGCGAAAACACGGCAGGCCACGCCGGCGTCCTGGAATGCCGCCTGCATTGCGGCGGTGACCTGCGGCGGACTGCCGCCGAACGC
>DATCUC010000047.1:0-3523 GCA_036567625.1 Anaerolineaceae bacterium
ATTTTTGGTTAATTGTTGTACACTTAACGGGATGAAATCGGAAACACGACCCCCGAGCCGGGTAGAACTGCAGGCCGCGGCGGGGAAAACTGTGCCAGATGTGATCGCCCCGAACCTGAAGGTGCTGTTTGTGGGCATTAACCCCGGGCTGTATACCGCGGCAATCGGCCATCATTTTGGGCGGCCGGGCAACCGCTTTTGGCCGGTGCTGTATGCCGCCGGGTTTACGCCGCGCTTGCTCGCGCCGGCTGAAGAGCAGGAACTGCTGGCGCTGGGCCTGGGCATCACCAACGTGGTGGCGCGCGCTACGGCTGCCGCGGATGAATTGACGCGGGAAGAGATGTTGGCGGGCGGGCGCATTTTGGCGGATAAGGTGGCGAACTTTACCCCGCGTTGGGTGGCTGTGCTGGGCGTGGGCGCGTACCGCCAGGCATTTGAGCGGCCCAAAGCCGCGGTGGGGCCGCAGGCGGAAGGGCTGGCGGGAGCCCGGCTGTGGGTGCTGCCCAACCCCAGCGGGCTGAATGCGCATTACCAGGCCGCTGCCCTGGCCGATATGTTCCGCGAACTGCGCGATGCAGTGGAACGAGCGGAAAATGGCTGACCAGGAAAGGACGGTTGGATGGCTGAAAAAACGATCCTGGAAAAGTTGATGGTAAAAGCGGGCCGCAGATTTCTGCTGGTGAACCCTCCGCCGGGGTACACCGCGCGCATGGGCAGCGTGCCGGAAGGCGCGCGCCTGGCAGCCGAAAATGACGGGCCGGCGGATATCCTTCAGGTGTTTGTCGAATCGCGCGCGGCATTGGAAGCCCAACTGCCCCGATTGAAGGCGCTGCTTGCCCCGGGCGGCGCATTGTGGGTGACCTATTACAAGGGCGGCGCGCGGGTGAAAACCGATATTAACCGCGACAGCATCAATGCCTACGCGGCCACGCTCGGGCTGCAGGGGGTGGCCATGATCGCCGTAGACGAAGACTGGTCGGCGCTGCGCCTGAAGCGAGTGGATTGATTTATGACGGAATGGGTTCCCACCCAAACGCAGGTTTCGGCAGGGGGCGTGGCCTACCGCAGGCAGGACGACCAGATCGAGGTGGCGCTGATTTCGGTTGGGCCGGGCCCGCGCTGGCAGCTACCGAAGGGCACCGTGATGGACGGCGAAAGCAACGAAGCCGCCGCGCTGCGCGAGGTGCGCGAGGAAGCCGGGATCGTCACCGAGATCATTGCCGCGTTGGACAAGGTGGAATACTGGTTTTACATCACCCGGCAGGAGCAGCGCGTGCGCGTGCACAAGTACGTCTACTTTTATCTGCTGCGCTATCTCTCGGGAGAGGTCAACGACCATGATCACGAAGTCAACGAGGCGCGCTGGGTGGAAATTGGACGGGCGCAGGCGCTGCTGGCGTTTGACAGCGACCGCAAGCTGGTGGCGCGCGCCGAAGCCTTGATCACGGAGATGGGCGACCAGAACGCGCCCGGGTAACCCGCTTGCGGAAGCGGATCAAAAAAGGAGGGCAACGTGGACCAGGATGTGCTGTTGGCGCTGACCGCATACCATGCCTATGCTAACCGCCTGCTGTTTTCGCGCGCTCAACTGCTGGATGAAGCCCAGTTTACGCATGAGAGCCGCCTCAGCCACGGCAGCGTGCAGCGCATGTTGCGTCATATTCTGGGCGTGGAACGCGGTTTTCTGGCAATGGCCCAGGGGCAGAAGGCCGCGCGCCTGGAACTGACCAGCTTCAGCGAGATTCGCGCCGCGTTGGAGGCCGAAGATGCCGCGCTGCAGGCTTTCGTTCAGGGGCATGCCTGGGAAGAATTGTGCCGGGAGGCGCATTTTGACCTGGGGCAGATCCAACTGACCCTGCCGGTTTGGAAAGCGCTCCTGCAGATCCTGGTGCATTCGATACACCACCGCGGCGAATTGTCGATTTTGATGACCGAATTGGGCCAGCCGCTGCCCACGCCGGATATTATTGTCCAGTTTGCTGAGGAAGGCGGCCAGCCGTGGCCGTGGATGTAAACTCCGCGGTTCGATTTCCACCGGCGGCGCAACGCACCGGTTTTTCGGGGTAACGACGGAGGTTATGATGAATACTGTTCCAGATTCTGAGAAAGCACTGGCCTACATGGCCGCTCCGGCAGACGGGCGCAAAGGCCCGGGCGTGATCGTGATCCATGCATTTTGGGGGCTGACGGATGTCTTCAAAAATGTGTGCGACCGGCTGGCCGCGGAAGGCTTTGTTGCCGGCGCGCCGGATATGTTCGACGGCAAATCTACCACGGATATTGACACTGCCTTTCAACAGGTGGAGCAGGTGAACACTGAGCGCGGCATCGAAAAGGTGCGCGCGGCGGTGCGCGAGCTGCAAGCCCACCCGCAGGTCAGCGGCCCGGGCCTGGGCGTGATCGGCTTCTCATTTGGCGGATCGTGGGGATTCTTGCTCTCGCGGCTTGCGCCGCAGGCGGTAAGAGCTATGGTCACCTTTTATGGAGCGGGCGATGAAGGCCCGTATGACGCCGCCAGCGCGGCCTACCAGGGGCATTTTGCCGAGAATGACCGCTACGAAGAAGAGGTCTACGTTCGCGGCGTTGAAGCCGCGCTGCGCGCCGCGGGACGCGAAGTCACATTCTATACCTACCCCAACACGCAGCACTGGTTTTTTGAAGCCAACCGCCCCGAGTTTGACCCAGCGGCGGCCCAGTTGGCCTGGGAGCGCGCCCTGGCGTTCCTGCGCCAGCATTTGACCTCGTAAGACCCCAGGAGGCCCATGGACACCGTGGTTTTTGAGATCATTGGCTACGTTTCGTCCATTTTGATCGCCATCTCGCTGATGATGAGCTCGATTTTGCGACTGCGCATCATCAACCTGATCGGCGCGGTGCTGTTTACCATCTATGGGTTGGGCATCCGCGCCTACCCGGTGGCGGCGGTAAATTTTCTGATCGTGCTGATCGACCTGTACTACCTGATCGAAATGTTTCGCGCGCGGGATTATTTTACCCTGCTGGAAATGCAGCCCGATTCGGATTACCTGCTGGCCTTTCTCAAGTTTTATGATAGCGAGATCCGCCGTTTCTTACCGGATTTCCGTTACCAGCCGGGCGAGGGACAACTGGCGTTTTTTGCCCTGCGCAATATGGTTCCGGCCGGGCTGTTTATTGGACGGCGAGACGGAGCTGACGCGCTGCGGGTTGACCTGGACTTCGTCATCCCCGGCTACCGCGATTTTAAGATTGCCCGCTACGTGTTCGGTGAGAAGGCGGGTTTCTTTCGCGAACGCGGCATCCACAGCCTGTGCAGCGTGCCCGGCACCCCCGCGCACGAGAGCTATCTGCGGCGCATGGGATTTGAGCGCGCCACGGGCGATGAATTATACGAACTCCATATCGACGCGGACAGGAATGGGAAATGAGCACCGGACAGGCTGGCAGCTACCGCGACCGCGTGTATGAACTGGTGCGGCAGATCCCGCGTGGCAAGGTGGCCACGTACGGGCAGATTGCGCGGCTGGCCGCGCCGTGCAGCGCG
>DATCUC010000048.1:0-7820 GCA_036567625.1 Anaerolineaceae bacterium
GGTCACCCCTTCGGCTTCTGCGCCCACCACCAGCGCCACCGGGTGGCGCAGGTCCAGGTCCCAGCACGACGCGCCTTCCTCGGCCTCGGCCAGATAAACATTTAATGAAGGGCTGCCCGGGCGCTCTTTGCAGATCTGCCGGATAAGCTCCCAATCGCCTTCGCGGATGGGCAGGCGAAAGTGCGCCCCCATGCCGGCGCGCAGGACTTTGGGCGCGTAGGCGTCTGTGGTGCCGGGAGCCAGCAGAACCGCGCCTACCCCGGCGGCGGCGGCGCTGCGCAGCAGCGTGCCGAGGTTGCCCGGGTCGCGCACGCTGTCTACGATCAGTACAAAGTTCAGGGCGGCGGGCAGCGGCAGTTCGCGGCGCTGGACTACGGCCAGGATGCCCTGCGGAGCATCTGTGCCCGAAATCGATTCCATCAGGTGCGGGGGCACTTCTTCCACTTCGCTGCCCGCCTGCCGGAAGCCTTCCAGCAGCGCGTGCCCGCGTGGCGAGAGCGCGTTGGAAAACAGAACCAGCTCGACTGGCCACCCGGCGGACTGGGCCTCTTCTACCAGGCGCACGCCTTCCAGTACAAACGCTCCGGCGGCGTCGCGCTCCTGGCGGCGGCCCAGCAAGGCGCGCACGCGTTGAATCTTGGGATTGTGCGTGGAAGTGATCATGGGCAGCCGGTCAGGAGAGCGTGGCAAGGGCGCGGGTGAAGACGTCCAGCGTGGCAGTATCGTACAGCACAAAGCGGGCAAGCTGCAGCGACCCAGGCTGGGGTTGGGAGAAAAATTGCTGTACGGCCGCCAGCATCACCGGGGCGGCGCGTTCTTTTGGAAAGCCAAATATGCCGGTGGAAATGGCGGGAAAGGCGATGCTGCGTAGGCCCAGTTCGGCGGCGGTTTCCAGGCTTCCGGTGACGGAAGCGGCCAGTTTCGCGTCTTCATCTCCCGAACCCCACACCGGGCCGACGGCGTGGATCACGTAGCGCGCAGGCATGGCGCCGGCAGTGGTGTACGCGGGGCGTTCGTGCGTCACCGGGCCGTGCTGCTGTACCCAGGCATCGCTTTCGCGCTGGATTACCTCACCGCCGCGGCGCACGATGGCGGCGGCAATCCCACCGCCATGGGCCAGGTGCGCATTGGCGGCATTGACGATGGCCTCGACCGGCTCAAGGGTCAGGTCGCCCTGGGCGATCTCGATCATCTGACCGCCGGGGAAGGTATGGCTGGAGAAGATTGTCGACATAGGTTAATTGTATCGCTGAATGGTTTGGGGAAGATCATCCCAGAACGAAGAAAAACCGACCAGACACCGGAGATTTTCTTAGAAATCAAACCCTGATCACGAATGGCACGAAAAAAGAATGGCACAAATTTGCCGCTCTTTTTCTCTCTTAAAAGAGTAACTCAGCCGCTTCCTTCGGATGATTGGCGTCAGCCGGTTTTTGTTCGTTGCATTCGTGATAATGTTTTCTTCACTAAGAATAACGATCCTGTGACCAGAAGGGCAGGCTCGCTTTGAAGGTAGAAGAATAGCGGTGAAATGATGGGAAATAAAAACGGGATGGCTTTCACCATCCCGCTGAGGGTGTTCGCTGCCTGTGAAATCAGGCGGCTTTGGCGGCAGACACCACGGCGGTGAACGCCTGTGGATCGCGCACTGCCAGGTCGGCCAGCATCTTGCGGTTGAGCGTGATGTTGGCAACCTTCAGACCGTGCATAAACTGCGAGTAGCTCATGCCGTTGAGGCGGGCGCCAGCGTTGATGCGGACGATCCACAACTTGCGCAGGTCGCGCTTGCGGTTGCGGCGGTCCACATAGGCGTACCACAGGCTCTTGAGCATGGCCTCGTTCGCGCGGCGGAAGAGGCGGTGGCGGCTACCAAAGTAGCCCTGATTCATCTTCAAAACTTTCTTGTGGCGGAGATGACCCTTCGGTCCTCCCTTTACACGTGCCATAATTGTGCTCCTTTGCGTACCCCTGGGCGCCGGTGCTTTCTGTCACCAGTTGCATGCACCCAACGGCCGCTCCAAAAACGAATAGAAACGATGACCTGGCTGATTAGTCCTTGAGGGACGGGGCCAGACGGCGCACGCGCTGGATGATCTTCTCACCCTGCACCTGGACCATCTCGGTGAACAAAGCCTTGGTGCGCTTGGAAGTGCGGCGGCGCAAGTGGCTCTTGCCGCCCTTGGTGCGCATCAAGATGCCGGACCCGGTAACACGGAACCGTTTGGAGGTTGCCTTGTGGGTCTTCAGCTTGACTTTTCCATCTTTCGGTTTGCGTGGCACAGCGAAACTCCTCTCAACAAAATTCATCGGCGTACTTGCGCAGCCGAGGATTGACCATTATACCAGTACTGCGGGAGATTTGGCTTATGACTTTTCGGCCGGTTCAGCCTTTTTCTTCGCGGCTTTGGCCGGGCTGAGCAGCATGCCCATCGTGCGGCCTTCGAGGGCCGGGGCCTGTTCGATCACGGCCACGTCGGCCAGCATCTGGGCAATCTCACGCAGGTCTTCCAGCGCCAATTCGGGGTAGGTGATCTCGCGGCCGCGGAAGCGGATGGTGACGCGCACTTTCATGCCTTCACCCAGCCACCGGCGAGCGTCGTCCACCTTGAAACCGCGGTGGTGCTCGTTGGTCTTGGGCCGCAGCCGGATCTCTTTGACTTCAATCTTGGTTTGCGCCTTGCGAGCTTCGCGTTCTTTCTTCGTCCGCTCGTAGAGGAACTTGCCAAAATCCATAATCCGGCAGACAGGTGGGGTAGCTCCGGCGGCGACTTCGACGAGGTCCAGTTCGGCCTCGCGGGCCATCCGCATGGCGACGTCGATGGCTACGACGCCCACGTTTTCACCTTTTGCATCGATCAGGCGCACTTCCGGCACCCGGATCATTTCATTTACCCGAAAATTGGTAGCGCTGATAAGATTTTCTCCTTGAAAATGAAACAAAACCGCCCGTTTTGCGCAAACGGACACACGGCGCTGCGAATGATACCATATTTGTACCGGAATCGTCAACGGTAGGCAGAGAAATTTTCTGCACGGGAAGAACGCTCCCCATTTTGCTTTATGAAAATGGGGAGCGTTGTATGTTTATTGCTTAAACTCCGGCTTCGATATCTGCCTTTGCGCGAGCGATAAAATCACTCACCGGCATGGCGCCGGGGTTCTCGCCATTGCGCAGGCGCAGCGCCACCGCGTCTTGCTCGATCTCCTTGTCGCCGACTACCAGCATATAGGGGATCTTCTGGTTCTGGGCGTCGCGGATCTTGGCGTTCATGCGCTCGTTGCGGTCATCCACTTCCACGCGCAGGCCGGCATCACGCAGGCGTTTGGCCAGTTCACCGGCATAGGGCAGGTGGCGGTCGGCGATGGGGATGATGGATGCCTGCACCGGAGCCAGCCAGACCGGGAACGCGCCGGCGAAATGCTCGATGATCACGCCCAGGAAGCGCTCGGTCGTGCCGGTGACGGCGCGGTGCAGCACCACCGGGGTATGTTCGGCGCCGTCTTCACCGATATACGTGCAGCCCAGCCGCGCCGGTTGGATGAAGTCGACCTGGATGGTCGAAAGCTGCCATTCGCGCCCCAGCACATCGCGGGCCAGGAAGTCGGCTTTAGGGCCGTAGAAGGCAGCCTCGCCTTCGGCCTCAAAATAATCCACGCCCGCGGCGTCCAGGGCGGCGCGCAGCGCGCTTTCCGCCAGGACCCACTTTTCGTCATCTTTCACATACTTTCCAGCCGATCCGCGCAGCGACAGGCGCACCTGGTAATCGGTGAAGCGGTAGCGGTTGAGCACCTCGCGGATCACTTCCAGGTCCAGCGCAAATTCCTGCTGGATCTGGTCTGGCGTGCAGAAGGTATGGCAGTCGTCTTGCGTCAGGGCGCGCACGCGCGTCAGGCCGTTCAGCTCGCCGGTCTTTTCATAGCGGTACAGCGTGGCGAACTCGGCGAAGCGCAGCGGCAGCTCGCGGTATGAGTGGCGGCCCATCTCATTGTAGAGGGTCATGTGGCTGGGGCAGTTCATCGGCTTGAGGCGGAAGGCAACGTTTTCATCCACCATTGGCGGGAACATGGCGTCCTTATAGTTCTCGTAGTGCCCCGACCGACGGTAGAGATCTTCTTTCACCAGGTGACCGGTCCACACGTGCTGGAAGCCATGCCTGGTCTGCACCTCACGCACGTAGTCTTCCATGATGTGGCGCAGCATTTCGCCCTTGGGCGTGAACAGAGGCAGGCCGGGGCCAACATCTTCGGAGAAATAAAACAGGCCCAGGTCGCGGCCCAGCTTGCGGTGATCGCGCTTGCGCGCTTCTTCCAGCCGGTTGAGGTATTCTTCCAACTCGTTTGCCGAGCCCCAGGCCGTGCCGTAGATGCGCTGCAGCATGGGGCGGTGTTCGTCACCACGCCAGTACGCGCCGGCCACGGTCATCAGCTTGACGGCATCCGGGTTGATCTCGCCCGTGGATTGGACGTGCGGCCCGCGGCATAAGTCGGTGAAGCTGTCATGCGTGTAGGTAGAGAGCTCGGGGCTTTCGTTCACCGGGTTCCCGTCTTCATCCAGGCCGCCTTTTTCCAGGCCGTCGATCAATTCCAGCTTGTAGGGCTGATCTTTGAACAGCTTGCGCCCTTCGTCGGCAGAGATGGATCGGCGTTGGAAGGGATAATTGCCCTGGATGATCTCGCGCATGCGCTGCTCAATGCCGGCCAGGTCTTCTGGGGTGAGGGGGCGCGGCAGGTCAAAATCATAGTAAAAGCCCTCTTCGATGGCTGGGCCAATCGCAAACTTCGCCCCGGGGAATTTCTCCAGCACCGCCTGGGCCATGATGTGCGCGGCGGAGTGCCGGATGCGATAGATCTGCGTTTCGGCATATCGTTCTTGTTTCTTCTGAGCCATTCTAACCTCCTGTCTTCCTGATCCGCACAACGAAAAGCATTGTGCGATTTAAAACAAACACTCTCGACCCAATTCTGGGGCGAGAGATATTTCACGCGGTTCCACCCAGATTTACTTCGCCCGCAGGCGGAGCAATCTCATTTCTGGCCGGTAACGGGGCCAACCGTCTTCCCATACTGCGGGCCGCGGCCCGGTTCCGGTGTACGCTCGCGGGTGGTTTTCTCTGGCAGTTCTCCGAAGGGGATTTTCAGTCTTTGATCCCCTCTCCCTGGCGGTGGCTGCCGGATACTCGTCCCGGTCATCGCGAAGTATGAAGCTGTGTGGGCGGTATAGGACTCGAACCTACGACCTTTGCGATGTCAACGCAACGCTCTAACCAACTGAGCTAACCGCCCGCATTGACCGATATTATAACGGGGATACCCCAAAATTGCAATAGAATTGATACCGGTCAGGCACTTTTTTGGGGAGAACAAAACGGGGCGGCCACGCGGCCGCCCCGTCGATCGATTGGTACAGTTTACTTGGATTCGAGCGCGGTTCCGCCAAGCTTGTCATACGGGCCAGGCGATTCGATCTGCACGGTGTTGGTGATCAGCGAGATTTCGCCGATGCCGCCGTCCAGGTCAAACACGTACCACCACATGCCTTGATACGTGCCGCCGGGCTTGACAACGTTAATCGGCGCATATTTCTGCCAGACCTTGCCGGTGGCGTCCACTTTCGAGACCACGATCTGCGCGTTGGAGGTTTCCCATTTGCCATCCGGGCTAAACTGACGTACCGCGAAAACGTACGTACCCGGGAAGCGGTTTTGAATGGTGATGCGCTCCGTCTTGGTCGTGGCCAGCCCCAGGGCGTCTTTTTCTACCCGCGCCCAGGGCGAGGCTGTGATGCTTCCGCGGCGGTCTGGGTAAATGTGGATTTCGGGTGTGCCCTCAGGCGTCCACAGGTGGACATCCAGATCGGAGGGCAGTTTGCCCCAGGTCAGGTCAATGCGCATCGGGCGGCGCTTGATCTGATAAGTGAATTCGTACAGGCGGCCGGCGGCGATGGACTGGGTCTTGCTGAAATTGAGGAAATCAGTGCCCGCCAGGCGGATGCTGCGCGAGCCGGTCGGGGCTGACTTAATGGTGACAGAACCGTCAGCGTTGGTAGTCAACGTGCCGGGCAAGCCGACATATGTGACGGTGATCCCCTCGATGCCTTCGATCGTGCCCACGCTGTACAGCGCCGCATCCAGCACATTGATGACAACAGTGGCAGGGGTCTTGAAGTTGTACACCTTCGACCAGTTGGAAACCACAGCGCGATCATCGACCGCGCGCAGGCGCCAGTAATAGGTACCCGCGGGAAGTTCCACCGGAATGGTGAAGGACGTAGCGGCAATTCCAGAATATTCAGCGTAAATGCTGGTGAACTTCGAGGAGGTCGAAAGCTGCAGTTGATACTCAATCGTGCGGCCCGGGTCAGGAGTGACGGCATTCCAGGTGATCTGCGGGCTGTAGGTGTTGACCGTTTTGTTCAAGGGAGCAGTGGGTACCGGTACCTTGGGCGGCAGGGTGGGGGTGGTGAATGACTGCGTCGCGCTCCAATCCGACTTCGCTCCGCCGTAGCTACCAATAGCCATGACGCGCCAAAAATACTGCGTACCCTGCGCCAGATCGGTGGTATGTTCATATACCAGCGGGTCAACTGTAGCGGCAAAGGTAATGGTCTTGTTCAATTTCAGCGGGGAGAATGTGTCGCTGGTAGAGATTTGCAGCGTATATTTCACTACGTTTTCTGACTTGTCCCATTCCAGCACCGGGCGCAGCGTGCCCAGCGTACCCGGGAGATTCGACATCGGCCCATTGACAAATCCGTCGGGTGGGACCGGAAGGGGGCGCGTGTAGAAATAGCGTGCTCCAGACCATTTCCCCGCGCCGTCACCGTTGATCGTGCGCATGCGCCAGTACAGCCGGCTGTTGGCAGGCATATCCTGGTCTACCTGGAATTCGATCACATTTCCCACGTTGTGAGTTGTTCCAACTGCGGGATAGACGATGTTCGAGAATGCAGAAGTGGTTGCTATCTGGATCTCATAACTCAAAGCGCCAGTGACGGCTTTCCACTTGAAGGTGGGCCGCAATCCGTCAGCCACTGGCAGCAGACCGTTCGCCGGAGCGGTCAGAGATGGGGCGGCAAGAACGGCCTGGCTGGGGGCTGCGGAAACGCTGTGCGCCGGAACGAGCGCGCAGAGAAAGAGCACAGCCACAAACAAGTTGACAAGACGCATTTTATTCACCGTAGGCACTCCTTCATTGGGACTGGCAACCAGCCGGACAAAACCCTGAGTCACAACGCATTGGGCTATGAAAACGCACGCAGCCGGTCGAAAATCGGACAAATGCAAATTTGGATACCATCCTTCTTCTCGCAATGCAGCTAGAATGTGGACGGATGGAATCGTGAAGATCAGCACTATTCCCCAAACTTCATTATCATCATGTTACCCGTTTTTGCAGGGTAGTTCAAGGGGCGCTGCTTTGCAATGACCTACCACTTAAGGATTATTTTTACTGCCATCCGTGTCCTCACACGGCGGTTGAAACCTTGCGCTGCGAGGCCGGTTGCGGTTATAATACGCCCTGCCCGAAGATTGTTCAACGGCATCCCGGAGAGGTAGCGTAGTCTGGCCTAACGCGCGCGCCTGGAGAGCGCGTGTACCGCAAGGTACCGCGGGTTCGAATCCCGCCCTCTCCGCCTTTGTTTTAATCTCCGTTCTTGCAAACCCCTATGCTTTCATCCGACAAGTTCATCCGCACCAAACTGCGCATCCCGTCCACGCGGCCCGATATGGTCGAACGGCCGCGGCTGGTGGCGTTCGTGCAGCGTGGTCTGCGCGGCGGGCTGACGGTGATCGCCGCTCCGGCCGGGTTTGGGAAGACGA
>DATCUC010000049.1:0-5642 GCA_036567625.1 Anaerolineaceae bacterium
GTACCTGACGGTACCCGACGAGAAGATCATAGCTGCCATCGCCGACCTGGGCCGGGCAGGTATTTTTGCCGAGCCTGCAGGAGCGGCGGCGTATGCCGGTTTGCAGCAAGCGGTCGCCGCGGGCCAGGTTGGCCCGGATGACCCGGTGCTGGTGCTCAACACCGGCAGCGGTTTGAAGGACGTCCGCGCCGCCATGCAAGCCGTTGCGTCTGCGCCGGTAATCGAGCCGTCGCTGGCGGCGCTGCGCCGCCATCTCAATCGATGAGCGGCCCGGCTGGTGTGCAGAAGGGGTCAGCGTTCTGGTTTCATACTTTGGGAGGATGAAGATATGTTGCCAGTGTTTACAGTAATCGCTCCAATTTTCAACGAGAAGGAAAATCTGCCCGTGCTGTACAAGCGGATTTCCGATGTGATGAATTCGACCAATGAAGCCTGGGAATTGGTGCTGGTCGATGACGGTTCGCGCGACGGGTCAACCGATATTATCCGCGCGCTGGCGGAGCAAGACCCACGCGTGCGCCCGGTGATCTTTGCGCGCAATTTCGGCCATCAGATCGCCGTGACCGCCGGGCTGGACTACAGCCGCGGCCAGGCCGTGGTGATTATCGATGCCGATTTGCAAGACCCGCCGGAGCTGATCCTGGAAATGATCGAAAAATGGCGTGAAGGCTATGAAGTGGTCTACGCTGTCCGCGCCCAGCGCGAAGGCGAAACCTGGTTCAAGCTGTTTACCGCTTCGCTGTTCTACCGCATGATCTACCGCATCACCGATGTGAAAATTCCGCTGGATACCGGTGATTTCCGCCTGATGGACCGCAAGGTAGTCAACGTGATGAACTCGATGCGCGAACGCCACCGCTTCTTGCGCGGCATGTCGTCGTGGGTGGGTTTCAAGCAAACCGGCGTTAGCTACAACCGCGCGGCGCGTCAGGCCGGGGAGACCAAATACCCCTTCCGCAAGATGTTCAAGCTGGCGCTGAACGCCGTCACCGGGTTTTCCTATTTTCCGCTGCAACTTGCCACGTATATGGGCTTTATTTCGGCTGCGCTGGCGATCATCGCCATCCCGGTGGTAATCATCTTGCGCGTTACCGGCGCGCCGGATGCGCGCCCGCTGCTCGGCCAGGCCACCACGCTGATCGCGGTACTCTTTCTGGGCGGCACGCAAATGATTTCGCTCGGCATCCTGGGGGAATATATCGGCAGAATTTACGACGAAGTAAAGGGGCGGCCGCTGTATGTGGTCAGTCAGGCGCCCCAGGACGAACCTGAAAAAACTACTTTGGAGGTTGTTTCGTAATGGCAACAATTGACCTGTCTGTTCACGAAGACCGGCTGAAGCGCACGGTGCAGCGCGCGCGCGAGCAGAATATCATCATCCCCACGCTGGCGCAGATGAAGAACCCGGCCCTCATCCCCGACCCGCTCAAAGCCGAGCTGCGCTCGATTGGCCTGTGGGATATCGCGCCGCGCAACCTGTTCCGCATCACCTGGAAGAACCAGCCGGTGCAGCAGGGCGGCGGGTTTGGTGGCGTGAATTTTATCGAGCTTCCCAGTTCTTTGACCGGCACGCCCGCGCGCATTGTGGCCCTGGTGGGCAAGTGGTTCCCCACCGGCGCGCATAAGGTTGGCGCGGCCTTCGGCTGCCTGGCCCCCCGGCTGGTGACAGGTCAATTCGACCCAACGACGCAAAAGGCCGTCTGGCCTTCAACGGGCAACTACTGCCGCGGCGGCGCGTATGATTCGGCCCTGCTGGCGTGTGAATCGATCGCTATTTTGCCCGAAGGCATGAGCCGTGAGCGCTTCGAATGGCTTTCCAGGGTCGCGGGCGAGGTGATCGCCACCCCTGGCACCGAGTCGAACGTCAAAGAAATCTTTGACAAGTGCTGGGAACTGCGAAAATCGGGCGAAGACCTGATGATCTTCAACCAGTTTGAAGAATTCGGCAATTACCTGTGGCATTATGAAGTCACCGGCCACGCGATGGAAGAAGTGCTGCGCCAGGTGATGGGCCCGCGCGATAATTACCGCGGCGTGGCGCTGACCACCGGCTCGGCAGGCACCATCGCTACCGGTGATTTCCTCAAGCAGATTTTCCCGTCCAGCAAGATTATCGCCAGCGAAGCCCTGCAGTGCCCCACGCTGCTGCGCAATGGCTTTGGCGCCCACCGCATTGAGGGTATCGGCGATAAGCACGTGCCCTGGATCCACAATGTGAAGAATACCGATATCGTCGTCGCCATCGACGATAATTCGGTGGTCAATGTGGCCCGCCTGTTCAATGAGCCAACCGGGCGCGAGTACTTGGTGCGCAAGGGCGTTCCGCAAAGCACCGTTGAACAGCTCGACTTGCTCGGCTTCTCCGGCATCGCCAATATGCTCTCGGCCATCAAGTTCGCCAAGTACTATGAACTGGGCGAGAATGACGTGGTGATGACCGTGCTGACCGACTCGCTGCAGCTCTACGGCACACGCCTGCAAGAATACCGCGAAACGCTGGGCGAATTCACCGCCTACGATGCCGCCGAAGCCTTTGCCGCTGACCTGTACGGCGAAACCACCGATGCGCTGCAAGAACTGTCTTACGAAGACCGCAAGCGCGTCCACAACCTCAAATATTACACCTGGGTCGAACAGCAGGGCCGCACCTACGAAGAGATCCAGGCGCAGTGGTACGACCCGCATTACTGGACTGACGTGCAGTGCCAGGCCGAGGCCGTGGATGCGCTGATCACCGAGTTCAACGCGCGGGTTGGGCTGATCAAGCAATACTAAACCGGCTGTTTTTCGGGGGGCGAGTGCGGATCACTCGCCCCTCGCTGCTATCCATTCATCCCTGGTCCATATTACACCATGCTACCCTTCCTCGAGCCCACATCTTTGATTCTGGTGGCGGTGATGACCCACCCGCGTGATCTGGAAATCGCCCGGTTGCTGGGCTGGTACCGCGTGCCGCTACGTAAAGCGCCTAAGCTGATCGAGGTCGACGCGCTGGCGTTTTACCAGACCTCTGGCTTTGGCGAAGATCACCGCTGGCAGATTGAGTACTGCGCGCCGCTGCGCGGCCACGAATTGACCACCCGCCGCGAACTGCTGCGAGATGAACCCGATCACCCGCGCGCGCACGAAGAGTATTACAAGCTGCAGTTAGGGCCGCTGGAACGCCTGCCCGCGCCGGTGCTGGCCGGGCGCTGGCGGCGGGTGACCTTCCTCTATTCTACCGGCGAGCGGCTGCTCAACGCGCGCAGCCTGCGCGACCTGGTGGTACGCGGAGAAGAAGAACGCCAGACGCTGTGGCGCGCGCTGCGCGAACGCGCCCTGCAAGGTGGGCAGTACCGCGCCGAGGAACTGCCCGAATTTGCCATTGATCCGGCGATCCTGGCGCTGCTTGGGAGTTTGAGCGCGGGGTAAGCGTACCGCTCGCGGGTTTCTTTGATAGAATACAAGCAAGCACAATCGACCGGAAGGAGCGCGCATGGCTATTTTAATCAAAGGTGGCACGGTAGTCACAGCGGCGGAAATGTACCCCGCCGATGTTCTGGTGCGCGGCGAGCGCATCGTCGCGGTGGGCACCGACCTGCCGGTTTCCGATGCGCAGGTGATCGATGCCAGCGGCAAACTGATCCTGCCGGGTGGGGTTGATGTGCATACCCATTTCGATCTGCCCATGTTTGGCACGGTTTCCTCGGATGATCACTACACCGGGCACAAGGCAGCGGCCTTTGGCGGCACCACCACCGCCATCGACTTTATCTCGCAGGACGTTTCTCCACTGCTGGACAACGTCGAACGCTGGCATGTCAAAGCCGATGCCAAAGCCGCGATCGATTTCAGCTTCCATATGAATATCACCCGTTTTGACGCCCAGGTGGCCGCGGATATTCCGCTGCTGGTGGGCGAGGGCATCACCAGCCTGAAGGTGTTTACGGCCTACAACGGCCGGCTGCGCCTGCCCGACGGTGATATCTTCCAGGTGATGCGGATTGCCGGCAAGCACGGCATGTTGACCATGATGCACGCCGAAAACGGCGATATCATCGATGTTCTGATTGCTGAAGCGCTGCAAGCCGGCTATACCGCGCCCTATTTCCACGCGGCGACACGCCCCGGCTGGGGTGAAGTTGAAGCCGCGCTGCGCGGTTTCGCCATTTCAGCCCAGGCGGAAGCACCGCTGTACCTGGTGCACATGAATGTGGCCGGCGAGGTTGACATGCTGGCCTATGCCCGCGAGAACGGCTTGCAAGTGATGGGCGAAACCTGCCCGCAGTACCTGTTTTTCACCGAAGATGACCTGCGCCGCCCCGACGGCGCGAAGTGGATCTGCTCGCCGCCCATGCGCACCCGCGTCGACAATGAGCGCCTGTGGGAAGGCCTGCGCGACGGAACAATCCAGGCTGTGGCCACCGATCACTGCCCGTTCTATTTTGACGGCACGCGCCCTATCTTGTATGAAGGGCGCGAAGTCGCCATTCCCGGCAAGGAACTGGGCCGCGACAATTTTACCCTCATCCCCAACGGGCTGCCCGGCGTGGGCGACCGCCTGCCGGTGATGTGGACTCAGGGCGTGGTCGGCGGGCGCATGACCCCCACGCAGTTTGTGGCGCTGCACTGCACCAACCCGGCGCGCATGTTTGGCCTATACCCACGCAAGGGAACGCTCTCGCCTGGCGCCGATGCCGATATTGTCATCTGGGACCCCGAGCGTGTGGTTAAATATGGAACGGCGCACGCCCAGCACCGCACTGATTACAACCTGTACGAGGGCTGGGAACTGGATGGTTACCCCCAGCAGGTATTCTTGCGCGGCAAATTGATCGTCGACCATGAGACCTGGCTGGGCGCGGCAGGGCAGGGCGTTTTTGTGCCGCGCAAGCCCTTCGCGGATATCCTGTAAGCCATAGATTCGAAGATCGAGGCCCTGCGCGCGCCTATGCTGCTCCTTGCCCCTGTCTTGCTGTACATGCTCTCCGGCCTGGCGATTGCCATCTGGCATGCTTTTCGCCAGGGATACGGCGTGCCGTGGCTCGCTTCAGTCGGCGTGTGCCTGGTCGGCTGGGGCGGAATGCTGTACCTGCGGCTGCGTATCCCGGTGACGCTGGCCGGACAGGCATGGTTGGGGCTGGGTGAAACCGCGCAGTACCCCTATTTTTTGCTCGACGGGGTTTCATGGCCGTATGCTTTTGCATTGAGCGGGCTGGCGCTGGCCACAGTGCTGACGGCCTCAGCGCGGCTGGCGTACCGCTCGAACCCCTATACCTGGGCGGCGATCCTGGCGCTGGCTGGCGCGGGTGTGCTGGCGGTTACTGCCGCCGATCCGCTGACCCTGGCCGTCAGTTGGACGGCGATCGACGTGATGGAACTGCTGGCCTTGCTGGTCACCGTGCGCAACAAGGGGCTGAGCCTGCGCGTGGTAGTAGCCTTCGCGGCGCGGATTGTGGGCGTGTTCGTGCTGGTCTGGGCCATGCTCTACAGCCGCTCGCTGGGCGTGGATTTGAACTTTGCCGCCATTCCCACCGGGGTCAGCCAGGTGCTGCTGCTGGCCGCCGGGCTGCGCCTGGGAGCGCTGCCGCTCCACCTGACGCTGCGCGAAGAAATTCCGATGCGCCGCGGCCTGGGAACGATGCTGCGTTCCACCGCGCCAG
>DATCUC010000050.1:0-9229 GCA_036567625.1 Anaerolineaceae bacterium
TATTGTCCATCATTTCTCCTGTCGTTATCCCCCCCCAGGGGGGAGGGGGTGTCTAAATCATACAATATTCATCGGAATTTGTCAAGAGAAGTAACAGATATCCGGTAATCCCGGCAACCAGATGGGGAAAGCCATAATTGACAAAGCCCCCTCGCCCCGGCATACTGAAACCAAAATATACCCGGTTCAGGCCGGTTGTACAGAATAAGGATGAAGACAGGTATGATGATGGAAGAAAGCCGCGAAATCCGGCAGGACGATGCGCAGTCGATCAGCATCTCGGATTGCGAACGCATCGCCCGCGAGTTGATCGCCGCGACGGAAAAATCGGAAAGCGAGCGCAACATCACCCGCGAGGGTGAACCTGACCTGGCCCCTGAGCAGCAGGCTGTTTACCGCGAGCTGCTTATCGCCTTGAATAACAGCGGCGCGCGCTACGTGATCGCCGCGGCCTTTGCTCGCAACGCATACACTCGCATCTGGCGTCCCACCAAAGACCTGGATGTGTTTCTGCCCCCAGCCGACCTAAAACTGGCATTCAATGCGCTGCGCGAAGCCGGTTTTCGTGTTGAAGTGGTGCAAAACCACTGGCTGGCAAAAGCCTGGAAAGGCACCTATTTTATTGATCTTATCTTCGGTACCGGGCATAACCAGGTCCAGGTGGACGACGAAATGCTCGCTGCCAGCCAGCCCATCGAACTCTGGGGTGTTCCAACGCGCCTGATTGCAGTAGAGGATATGGTGGCGGCAGCCTGCTTTATCAAAGGCCGGAAACGCAACGATCTGCCGGATACCCTGCATTTAATCCTCGCCGTAGAAGGCAACCTGGATTGGGACTATATTCTGCGCCGCCTGGGAGATAACTATCCGCTGCTGCTGGTCGACCTGATCCTCTTTGGATATGTCTACCCCGGCCATGTAGAGTTTCTGCCGCAAGGGGTAGTGCGCCAGTTTTTTGAGCGCATGCTTGACACCTGGTCGATCAACAATCACCTGCCGCACGAGTTTCGCGGTACGCTGATTGACCCATTTTCATACACCGTCGATGTCCGCGATTGGGGTTACGAAGATAAACGCAAAGCCCAACCCTTAGTCAATAAGCATGGAGAGTTGTTATGAGAATTGCTGCCATTGGCGACCTGCACTGCCGGGTCAACACCCCCGACCTGGTGGCCGGGGTTCTGCCAGATGTCAAAAAAAGCGCGGACGTGCTGCTCATCACCGGAGATCTGACCGACCGCGGCCTTCCCGAAGAAGCGCGCTGCCTGGCCAAGCAGTTGAGCGCGCTGACTATGCCCATTCTGGCCGTTTTGGGAAATCATGATCACGAAAACGAGCAGGAAGAAGAAGTGGCCCAGATTTTCACTGATGCCGGGATTATCATGCTGGACAACACCGCCTATGAGATCGACAATGTCGGTTTCGCCGGAACCAAAGGGTTTTGCGGCGGCTTTGGACGGAATGTCATCCAACCTTTTGGTGAAAAAGCGCTCAAAAAGTTTGCCCAAACCGGAATGAAAGAAGCTGTAGCGTTGGAGATCGTGCTGGCGAACCTGGAATGTGAACAGAAGGTGGCCGTGCTGCACTATTCGCCAGTACGCGAAACCCTGGAAGGCGAACCGCCCGAGATTTTTGCGTTTCTGGGGTCGGAGCACCTGGCAATTGCTCTCGATCGCCAGGGCGTTGACCTGGCAGTGCACGGTCACGCGCATCACGGCGCGCCGGAAGGCCGCACCCCGGGCGGCGTGCCAGTGCACAACGTCAGCCGCTATGTACAAGAACAGCACTTCGGGCGCTGCTACAAGGTATTTGAGATCGGAGAAACCCAGACCGCTTGACACACCCTCGCTTCGCTTCTACCATTAACCTACACCATGACAACAATTGCGAAGCACTGGCGTTTGATTTCTCTGACAGCCTTGATCCTCAGCGCAGGCTGGATGGCGCTTACCGCGCTCTTCTTTCCATCCGGCACCGGCGGGCGCATCCCCGCGCCGCGGCAGGGCTTTCTGGCCCCAGACTTTGAACTCACCACCCTTGATGGCCAGACCGTGCAGCTCAGCCGCTTGCAGGCCCAGCCCGTAATCGTCAACTTTTGGGCAACCTGGTGCGCACCCTGCAAAGCAGAAATGCCCGCCATGCAGCGCGTCTATCAGCAGTACCGCGATCAGGGGCTGGTGATCCTGGCCGTCAACGCCACCAATCAAGATAGCCGTCAGGCTGCCGCGGATTTTGCCAGCCAGTACAACCTGACGTTTTCCATTTTGCTGGACACCAGCGCGGAGGCAGCCCGGCAGTACCAGGTGCGCGCGCTGCCGACTACGTTCTTTATCGACCGCGCGGGCAATATCCACGATGTGATCGTTGGTGGGCCAATGTCTGAAGGGCTGCTGCGCGCTCAGGCTGAGCAGATGCTGGCGGAGGTTCCCTGATGCTGCCCACGGTCCAGCTTGGCCCATTAACCTTACAGGCTCCTGGGCTGATCCTGCTCCTGGCAGTGTGGATCGGTCTCTCGCGCGCCGAAAAAGTTTCGCATCACGCCGGTATTTCCGCTGACCGCTTCTACAACCTGGCGCTGGTGATGCTGACTGCGGGATTGATTGGCGCGCGGTTGGGCTACGCAGCGCGCAACATCGATGCGTTTCTGGCCAGCCCGGCCAGCCTGCTGGCACTCAGCCCGCAAATGCTCAGCGCCACGGATGGAATCATTATTGCCTTCGCAGCCGGTATTGGCTATACGCAGAAGGCCAAAATACCCGTCCTCCATGCCCTGGATGCGCTGGCTCCCGCCCTGGCAATTCTGATGGTTGGTTCACATCTGGCGAATTTTGCCTCCGGCGCAGCATTCGGCGCTCCCACGCGCCTGTTCTGGGGCATTCAACTTTGGGGGGAAACCCGCCACCCGGTGCAGTTGCTCGAAGCCCTGGCCGCGGCGCTGATCGCCTTTGGCATTTGGCCGCGCGCGGGCTCTGCCGCGGCACTACCGCCAGGACTGCGGTTTGTGATCTTCCTTGGCGCCACAGCCCTGGCCCGGCTGTGGCTGGAACTGCTGCGCGGCGACGGCGGGCTGGTATTTGGCGGATTACGGCAGGCCCAGGTGACCGCCTGGGTAGTGCTGGCCCTGGCCGCGGCTGCCGGAGCGCGGCTATTGAACCCCGGTCAAAAGCCGGGGAAATAGATCATCAGGAGAGGGACGATGGATCAAATCTTTATCACCAACATCCTTGCCCGGGGCGTGATCGGCATCAGCGACCGGGAACGCGAGCACCCGCAAGACATCCTGGTCAATATTACCCTGTTCTCCGATATTGGCGCGGTCAGCCAGAGCGACCGCCTGGAAGACACTATCGATTACAGCAAGGTCGCCAAACAGGTGCTCGGCTATGTGGAGAAATCCAAACGCTACACCGTCGAAGCGCTGGCCAGCGACCTGGCAAACCAGCTCCTGGCGGATTATCCGATCCAGGGCGCGCGTATCCGCGTGGAAAAGCCCGGCGCGGTGCGCTTCACCAGTTCTGTCGGCGTTGAGATCGAACGCTTCCGCGCCTGATGGTTTGCGCGGCTAGAGGTGGAACGGCTCGGACGAGCGCGAGATGCTGTCCAGAAACTCCATGCGCACCATCATCTCGGTGCGGAACGCACCCAGCATGGCCGAGGTGGTCATGCGCGCGTCGTGTTTCTTAACCCCGCGCATGGCCGAGCACATATGCAGCGCTTCCACCACGACCGCCACTCCTACTGGATGCAGTAATTCGTCCAAAAAATCGGCAATCTGGCGCGTCATGCGCTCTTGCACCTGCAAGCGCCGCGCAAAGAGATCTACCACGCGCGGAATTTTGGACAGGCCGATCACGCGCCCTTTGGGAATATACGCCACGTGGGCGCGCCCCATAAACGGCAGCATATGATGTTCACACAGGCTGTAGAATTCAATATCGCGCACGATAACCATCTCATCGTACTCTACCTCAAACAGCGCGTCGTTGACCAGTTCAACCGGGTCGGTGCGGTATCCGGCCAGCAGTTCTTCGTACATGCGGGCCATGCGTTCGGGCGTGTCACGCAGCCCTTCCCGCTGCGGGTCCTCGCCAAAGGCGGCCAGCATTTGCGCCACCGCGGCGCGAATGGCGTCCTGGTCAATTTCCTGATCCATCAACAAATCGGCTACGCGGTACAGAGCGTCATCATCGGTCATGGGATTGCTTCTTTCCACCCAATAGATTAATTGCTGCGGTTCAGCAGTGTTTCCGCCAGAGAACGCAGAGCTTCGGCTTCCGCGCTGCTGCCGGCGGCTTCATCCAGTGCCTGCAGGGCTTCCGCAGTCAGGCGGTCAGCGGTTTGCGCCGTGTAACTTTGCGCTCCTTCATCGACTAACATTTGCGCCAGTTCGCTTACCTCTTCCGGCTGAACCGGCCCCCGGCGCCAGCGCGCGGCAAATGCGCCGCCGCGTTCCAGGGCGTACAGCACAGGCAGGGTTTTCTTGCCCGAAACCAGGTCGCTTTGCGTGGATTTACCCGTCCGCGCGGCATCCCCCCAGATACCCAGCCAGTCATCCTGTACCTGAAATGCCAGCCCAAGCGACTCGGCGAACCTGCGGAAGGCGGCGCGTTTATCCGGCGCCGCCCCGGCGCTCAGCGCGCCCAGTTCCGCACAGCAGCCCAGCAGCGCGGCAGTTTTTCCGGCAATCATCGGCCAGTAATCCGCTTGCGTAAGATCCGAGCGCTGCTCGTAGGAGAGATCGAGATACTGACCCTCGGTAAGGGCCATACAGGTCGCGTCCAGCACGCTGGCCGCATCCAGGGCCAGCGGCGCGGGCAGCACCCGGCACAAATCATAAATCGCCAGGTGCGCCAGGGTGAACATCACGTCCCCGGTATTGATCGCCTGCGCCGTGCCCCATTTCACCCAGACAGTCGGCCGCCCGCGGCGCAGCCGGCTGCCGTCTTGAATATCATCGTGGATCAGCGAGAAATTGTGGACGTATTCCACCGCCGCCGCGGCGGGCAGCGCTTTGCGCCAGTCACCCCCGGCGGCAGACGCGCTGAGCAAAAGCAAAACCGGCCGGATGCGCTTCCCCTGCGCCTCGGCCCCGGCGCCTTCGCCTTCCCAGCCCATCGCGTAAGCCAGCATCGAGCGCAGCTCCGGCTGGCGGGTGGGCAGCAATTCGGCCAGGACGCGCTGCAGTTCCACTTCGACTGCGGGGCGCAGGATCATCAAAGTATCGTCGAGTTTCATGCGCGCCTCTATCCCGATATTTTCAGCAGCGGTGTGTGCTGCAGCGCATTGATGCTGCCAGCCCCCGCTCCAAACATGCTGATTTGCAGCTCGCGCCGCACCTGCCAGATCATATCCTTCACGGCTTCACAAGAAACCGCGGCGGCTTTCAAGAACGGGCCGGCCATGCCGCCCAGGCATGCGCCCAACGCAATGCACTTGGCGATGTCCAGGCCATTGCGCAGACCGCCCGAGGCGAAAACCAGCAGTTCCGGTGCGGCTTCGCGCACCATCTGGATCGAATCACTGGTGGGAATTCCCCAACCGCGGAAAAGCGCCGCCACCTGGGCCTGGCGCTCATCGCTCAGGCGGAATTTTTCTACCTGCGACCAGGATGTGCCCCCCGCGCCGGCCACGTCAATGGCTTGCACGCCTGCGTCCGCCAGTTGGCGCGCCGCGCGGCCCGAAAATCCCCAGCCCACCTCTTTTGCAATCACCGGCACGGGCAGCGCCCGGCAGACCGCTTCAACGCGCGCCAGCAGCCCGGAAAAACGGGTATCGCCTTCTGGCTGCACCGCTTCTTGCATGGCATTAAAGTGCAGGATTAATGCGTCCGCCGCAACCATATCTACGGCGCGTTTGCAGTGTTCTACTGTATATCCGTAATTGAGCTGAACCGCGCCCAGGTTGGCAAGCAGCAGGATATCCGGCGCATAACGGCGCACCGAAAAGCTTTGCGCCAGACTTTCGTCTTCCAGCGCCGCGCGCTGCGAGCCCAGCCCCATGGCAATTCCGGCTTCTTGCGCAGCTTCGGCCAGGTTGCGATTGATCCGCCCGGCCTCCTCGGTCCCGCCGGTCATGGAGGAGATCAGCAGCGGCAGGCGCACTGCGCGGCTAAAAATCACCTGCTCAAAATCAATCGCTTCCAGGTCCAGCTCGGGCAAGGCCTGGTGGAGAAAGCGGTAATACTCTAGCCCGGTGGTCAGGTTGGACGAAACGTCCTCCTCCAGGTTGATGCGGATATGATCCGCTTTACGGGATGCTGTACTCGCGGTCTTTGCCATTGTGCTTCGCTTATCCTTACAGCCAGGCGGCCAATGCCATACTGGAAAATAGTATACCAGAGAACCCTACCAACCCGCAGCAAAACCGCAATGCGTGCATCATCTCAGCAAAGACCGCGGATTGATTGACACAACATGCCCGAAACCATTAAAATACAACTTGCATCAGTTCATCAAACCCCAGGAGGATTGCCCGTGAGTGACACATTTGATACTGTAAAAGGCGTAATTGGCGATGTGTTGAAGATCGACACCAACGATATTAAGCTCGACACCCGCTTCATTGAAGATTTGAAAGCCGACTCGATGGATCAATTCTTCCTGATCGACGGTTTTTGCGAAAAGTTTGACATCGCCATTTCCGATGAAGATGCGCGCAACATCCGCACCGTCAGCGATGCGGTCACCTACATCGACGCCCACAAGAAGGCTTGATTTTCTGTTATAGCCGAGAATATTTGCTCTCCATTTCAGGGAGCGGAAACCATATCCCGAATGGACATGCGGGTTGCGCCTGCCCATTCGGGATATGAAGGATGTACCATCAGTGAGTTGGCTTATTCCTCGATCGCTTCGCGGATAATATCCGCGATCTGTTCCGGGTGTTTGGCCACGCGCACGCCAGCCGCCTGCAGGGCGGCCACTTTTTCTTCCGCGGTTCCCGCGCCGCCTTCGATAATCGCACCGGCATGGCCCATGCGCTTCCCGGGCGGGGCCGTCTGACCGGCGATGAAGGCAGTGACCGGTTTGGTCATCTCCTTTGAGATATACTCCGCGGCTTTCTCTTCGTCTGTACCGCCAATTTCGCCAATCAGCACTACCTGGTCGGTATGCGGGTCTCCCTCAAACATCTCCAGCACATCGATAAAGTTCGTTCCATTGACCGGATCGCCGCCGATGCCCACGCAGGTGCTGGCCCCCAGGCCGCGCGCCTTGAGCGCGTACAGCACTTCATAGGTCAGCGTACCCGAGCGTGAGACAACGCCCACGTTGCCCGGAATGGCAATATTGCCCGGGATAATGCCTGCTTTTGCTTCGCCAGGGGTCAGCAGCCCCGGGCAGTTAGGGCCAATCAGCCGCACGTCTTTTTGATCCAGGTAACTGCGCACGCGCATCATGTCCTGCACCGCCACGCCTTCGGTGATGCAAATGATCAGCGGGATCCCCGCATCAGCCGCCTCGTACATTGCATCCGGCGCAAAGCGCGCGGGCACAAAAATCACCGAGCAGTTGGCAGCGGTCATATCCACCGCGGTCTTCACCGAATCGAATACCGGCACTTTGCCGGCCAAAACCCATTCACCGCCCTTGCCCGGCGTCACCCCGGCGACGACGTTCGAACCATAATCGACCATCTGGCCAGTATGAAACAGGCCCTCGTGGCCGGTGACACCCTGCACCAGGATGCGTGTGTTCTTATCGATCAGAATGCTCATCCGCTTACCCTCCCCTGGCCGCCGCGACGGCCTTTTGCGCCGCTTCTACCAGTGTTTCGGCTGTACCCATGTTGGCATCCGCCAGAATGCGCCGGCCTTCTTCGGCATTGGTTCCAACCAGGCGCACCACCATGGGCACGCCGGTGTGAACCTGCTGCATGGCGTTGAGAATGCCCCGCGCCACTTCGTCGCAGCGGGTGATACCGCCAAAGATATTGATCAGCACCGCGCTCACATTTGGGTCCGAAAGGATAATGCGGAAGGCTGCGGCTACTTTTTCCGCGCCTGCCCCGCCGCCAATATCCAGGAAGTTGGCCGGTTCGCCGCCAGACAGCTTGATGATATCCATTGTCGCCATCGCCAGCCCCGCGCCGTTAACCATGCAGCCAATCTGCCCATCGAGCTTGATGTACGACAGCTCATTCTGGCGCGCTTCAATTTCCGCCGGAGCTTCGATATCCGTATCGCGCAGATCGTTGAATTCCGGGTGGCGGAAGGCGGCGTTATCATCCACCAGCATTTTTCCGTCCAGCGCCATCAAGGTATTATCTGACGTGATCACCAGCGGGTTGATCTCCGCCAGGGTGGCGTCGCAATCGTTATATGCCTGCCACAGCCCGTGCGCGATCACCTGGAACGGCCGCCATAATTCGCGCGGCAAATCCATGCCCACTGCCAGGTCCCGCGCCTGGTAATCGCGCAGTCCGAGGAGCGGATCAATGTGAATCTTGAGGATCTTCTCAGGGGTTTCGCGGGCAACTTCCTCAATTTCCACCCCACCCGCCGCCGAAGCCATAAACACCGGTCGGCGCGCCGCGCGGTCGTTGGTAATCCCCAGGTAGATTTCTTTAACGATATTGACGGCCTGGTCAACCAATACTTTGCGCACCGGCAGCCCTTTGATCTCCATGGCCAGAATTTGGCGGGCCAGTTCGCGGGCTTCTTGCGGCGTCTTCGCCAGGCGAATGCCCCCGGCTTTGCCGCGCCCGCCCACCAAAACCTGCGATTTAATAACAACTCTCCCGCCGAGCTCTTCGGCAATCTGCCGGGCCTCGTCGGGAGTGGATGCAATCCGTCCCCTGGGAATGGGGACCTGATACTTCGCGAAAACTTGTTTAGACTGATACTCGTGCAGTTTCATCCCATTTTCCCGTTCGTGGTTGGTGAATGTCACGTACAACGGAATCATTATAGCATGTTGGCATTGATCCCTTTACAGAGGTATAACCTTGTGGCGATACAGAAAAAAAACGGGGTTCGCCTTATGCAGCGAACCCCAATTCTGGGAAAGAAAACCGATTAGCCCTTCAAGTAGTCGTCCAGGGCCTCTTTGCTGATCCGGTATGCGCTGCCGATCTTGCGGGCTTTCAGTTCGCCGGCATTGATGGCGGCCATAATATCCTCTTCGGAAACGCGCAGCACGTTGGCAGCTTCCGCAGGAGTCATCACCGCGGGAGTACCCGAAGGCGCGCCGCCCGAGGGAGCGCCACCGCCGCCGCCGCCCTGCTGCTGGCT
>DATCUC010000051.1:0-1892 GCA_036567625.1 Anaerolineaceae bacterium
AGAAAGGAAATGCCGGCCAAATCCGCCGGCGCTGTGTAATTTATGAATACCATCTATCTGGTCCGGCACGGTGAAAACCCCGCCAATATCACGATGGAGTTTGCCAGCCGGAATATTGATTATCCGCTCAATGAGAAGGGCCGCGAGCAGGCGCAGCAGACCGGAGAATACCTGGCGGGAAAGGGCATTCAGGAAATTTTCGCTTCACCGCTCAAACGCGCGCGAGAAACCGCGCAAATTATCGCCAGCCGTCTGGGGCTGCCGGTGACGGAGGTGGAGCAGTTCCGCGAGATTGAGGTCGGCGACCTGGAAGGCCAGCCGGTGACGCCCGAGCTGTGGATGCAGCATGACGATATCTTCTTCCGCTGGCTCAGCGGCGATGCCGACGCCGCCTTCCCCAACGGCGATAACTACCATACCCTGTGGGGACGTATGCGCGCCGGGCTGGCGCAGATCACCCAGGGGAAGCAGAACCGCAAAATCGTGGTGGTGGCGCACGGTGGGCTGTTTACGGCCACCATGCCGCGGCTGTGCCCGGCGGCGGATATGCGCGCCATCCTCATGCAGCCCAACCGCAATTGCTCGGTCAGCGAGGTGCGCTTGGAAACAAGGAATGGGGAAATTCACGGTGAGTTGGTTTCCTGGGGCTACAGTGACCATCTCAGCGGCCGCGCCGCCGAATTTGTTTTAGGTTTTCCAAAACGGGGGAACTTATACCCCGATCGGGGCGTCTAAGCAGTAGAGCTGCCGGGCTGACCGGGGGCAAGTTTTTGTGGTTGAATCAGATCGTCGATCCGGCACGGCGCGCTCCCCAGCGCCGCCCGGAAGGAGGAGAATTTCGATGCCGAAGTACACAAAGCTGTTCTGCTTGCTGTTTGCATCCATGCTGCTGCTCAGCGCGTGCAATATGCCCGCCGCGGGCGCCAGCACGCCTACCAATGACGCCAACACCGTGCAAACCGCCGCCGCGCAGACGGTTCAGGCGCTGCAAACCCAGATCGCCGGAACGCAGGTGCCCACCCAGGCGCTGCCCACGCTGGCCCCGGTGAACACGGTCGTGCCGCCCACCGCGGTGATTGCCAGCAACACCGTCGCCCCGGTGATTATCCCATCCAGCACCAGCGCGCCGGTGCAAACCACGCCCTGCGACCGCGGCGGCTTTGACGCCGATGTAACCATCCCGGACGGCACGAACTTTGCGCCCGGCGCCACCTTTACCAAGACCTGGCGCATCCGCAACACCGGCACCTGCACCTGGACCAGCGGCTACAAACTGGTGTTTGTCAGCGGCGCGGCGATGGGCGGCCCGGCTTCGCAGGCTCTCCCCGGTAACGTTGCCCCCAACCAGACCGTTGACCTCAGCGTGGCCCTCACCGCGCCCACGACCCCCGGCAAGCATAAGGGGGAATGGATGCTGGAAAATGCCAGCGGCGCGCGCTTTGGGTTGGGCAGCAGCGCTAAATCCACCTTCTGGGTGGAGATCAGCGTAGGCGGAACCGCCACAGTCACCGGCGTACCCAATTACTTCGCGGTCACCAGCGTGCAGACCACGGTTGACCCCGGCAGCGGCGCCTGCCCGCGCGAGGTGAAATTCAGCGCCAAGATCACGGTCAGCAAGGCCGGCACGGTCACGTACTACTGGATCCGCAGCGACGGCGCGCAGTCTTCGCAGCAGAGCATTGAGTTTGATGCCGCGGGAACCAAAACGATCACCACTACCTGGACGCTGGGCGCATCCGGCGAAGCGGTGGAAGGCTGGGAGCAGGTCTACATCGACAACCCCAACCACCAGGCCTTTAACCAGGCCAGTTTCGCCTTCTCCTGCCCGTAACCCATTTTGATCGCATCTTCCAGGGCGCGGCTGTTTGAGCCGCGCCCTTTTTCATTCAAAG
>DATCUC010000052.1:0-11357 GCA_036567625.1 Anaerolineaceae bacterium
CGGGCTTCGAAGAGTTCTTCCACGCGGGGCAGACCGGTGGTGATGTCACCACCCGCCGCAACACCGCCGGTGTGGAAGGTACGCAGGGTAAGCTGCGTGCCCGGTTCGCCGATCGACTGCGCGGCCACGATACCCACCGCGGCGCCCAGTTCTACCGGCGTGCCGCGGCCCAGGTCCATGCCGTAGCACTTGGAGCAAATACCGTGCACCAGTTCGCAGGTGAGCGGCGAGCGCACCTTGACCAGGTCTACCCCGGCCGTGGTGATCTTGCGCACGCGCTCGTGATCGAGCATATCGTCGCGTTCACCGAGGACTTCACCAGTCAACGGGTCGACCACGCGGGCGGCCAGGCGGCGGCCGTACAGGCGCGCGCCCAGCGACTGCCCAGCGACATCGTCCGACTTGCGGATCCAGATGCCGTCTTGAGTGTAGCAGTCCTGCTCATTGATGATAATGTCCTGGGCCACGTCGACCAGGCGGCGGGTCAGGTAACCGGCATCCGCCGTGCGCAGCGCGGTATCCGCCAGACCCTTGCGCGCGCCGTGCGTGGAGATGAAGTATTCGAGCGCCGTCAGGCCCTCGCGGAAGTTCGACTGGATCGGCAGGCGGATGATACGCCCGGCCGGGTCAGCCATCAGGCCGCGCATACCGGCAAGCTGCGAGATGGGGCCAAAACCGCCCTTCGTCGCGCCGGAATGGGCCATGGTGGCCAGGTTGCCGGTGGGGTCCATGCGGCGGCGCACAGCATCGGCCACGTCTTTGGTGGTCTGCTGCCAGATTTCGATGACGCGCTCGTTGCGTTCCTGCTCGGTCAGCAGGCCGCGGCGCCAGGCGCGGTTCACTTTTTCGACTTCGGCCTGCGATTTGGCCAGGATTTCCTGCTTTTCAGCCGGAACGGTGATGTCAGCCACGGCAATCGTGGAGCCGGAGCGCATGGCGAATTCGAAACCGATATCCTTGACCCGGTCCGCCACCTCAGTGGTGACTTCCTGGCCGGAAATTTCGTACACGTCAGCGATCAGGTCTTTGACGCCGCCCTTATCCAGCACTTCGTTGACAAACTGGACTTCGGTGGGCAGGATGCGGTTAAAGATCACGCGGCCCACGGTAGTTTCCAGCATCGCGCGGCGCGGTTCGAGCAGGCGTTCGTTGTCTTCGCTGTACCAGGTGTTGGCCATCACGCGAATGTTGGCGTGAATGTCTACCTGGCCCAGGCTGTAGGCCAGTTCCACCTCATCCAGGTCAGAAAACACGCGGCCATCACCTTCGTGCGCCTGGTTGTCTTTGACCGTCAGGTAGTAAACGCCCAGCACCATGTCTTTCGACGGGCTGATGATCGGTTCGCCGTCAGCCGGTTTGAGCAGGTTGCGCGACGAAAGCATCAACTGGCGCGCTTCCCAAACTGCCTTCTTCGAGAGGGGCACATGAATAGCCATCTGATCGCCGTCAAAGTCAGCGTTGAAGGCCGTGGTCACCAGCGGGTGCAGTTGAATAGCGCTGCCTTCGATCAGGGTAGGCTCGAAGGCCTGGATACCCAGGCGGTGGAGCGTCGGCGCGCGGTTCAGCAGTACCGGGCGTTCCTTGATGACTTCTTCGAGGACTTCCCAGACTTCCGGGCGATTGCGTTCGATGAAGCGGCGCGCGCCCTTGACGTTGGCGGCATAATTGTGCGAAACCAGGCGGGCGATGACAAACGGGCGGTAGAGTTCCAACGCCATTGTCTTGGGCAAACCGCACTGATAGAGCTTGAGGTTGGGGCCGACGACGATCACCGAGCGGCCGGAGTAGTCGACGCGCTTGCCCAGCAGGTTGCGGCGGAAGCGGCCTTTCTTACCCTTGAGCATGTCGCTCAGCGACTTCAGTTCGCGGCGGCCGCGGCGCGAGAGCGCCTTGCCGCGCTGCGAGTTGTCGATCAGCGAGTCAACCGCTTCCTGGAGCATGCGCTTTTCGTTACGCACGATGACATCCGGCGCGCCCAGTTCGAGCAGGCGCTTGAGGCGGTTGTTACGGTTGATCACGCGGCGGTACAGGTCGTTGAGGTCCGAGGTCGCAAAGCGGCCGCCGTCCAACTGCACCATCGGGCGCAGGTCGGGCGGAATAACCGGCAGAACGGTCATCACCATCCATTCCGGGCGGTTGCCGGAGCGGCGGAAGGCTTCGACAACCTTCAGGCGCGTGGTGGCCTTCTTTCGCTTCTGCTTGCTCTTCGATGTGCGCACCTCGTGCCACAATTCCTGCGACAGGTTTTCCAGGTCGAGGCGGCGCAGAATATCATAGAAGGCTTCGGCGCCCATATCAGCGCGGAAGACCTGGCCCCAGCGGCCTTTGAGCTCGCGGAAGCGGCTTTCGCTGAGGAAAGTGAACGGGCGCAGTTCCTGCAGCTCGTCACGCAGCTTGGAATTGGAATTTTGCGATTCGGTGGACTGATCTTCCAACTGGTTGCGCAGACCTTCCATTGTCTGGTCGGCCTCGGCGCGAACTGTAGCAATGTCCATCTTGATCTGTTCCAGGTCGCGGGCCAGGCTTTCCTTGGCGGAGCGCTCCAGCTCATCGAGCTTTTCCTTCACCGCGCGCTGCACGCGAGTGACATGCTGGTTATTCAGTGTTTCACCGGCCTCGGCGATAGTGATATTGGCGGCAGTGAAGACAATCGCGCTGCGAGTGGCGCTGTTCAGTTTGTCCTGAATCTGGCGTTCCAACCGCTGGCCTTCCTGGATGACCGGCTCTAAGCGCGAAGCAACCTGCTCGTCGGCGCCGTTTTCAATGTCGGCCTTGCGCTGGTTGAGTTCGGCAATTTTCTTATCGCGGCCAGTCTTGACCTCGATGATCTTGGTGTTAATATGCTGCGCCTGCTCGCGTTCCGAAACGCTGATTTCATCTTCCAGGCGTTTGAGCGCTTTCTGGCGCGCATCTTCGTCAACATAGGTGATGATGTATTGCGCAAAGTACAGCACGCGGTCGAGGTTGCGGCGCGAGATATCCAGCAGCAAGCCCAGGTACGAGGGAATTCTGCGGGTATACCAGATGTGGGCGACCGGGGTAGCCAGATCGATGTGGCCCATGCGCTCGCGGCGCACGGACGAGCGGGTAACTTCTACGCCGCATTTGTCGCAAACGATACCCTTGTAGCGCGGGTTCTTGTACTTGCCGCAGTAGCACTGCCAATCGCGGGTGGGACCAAAAATTGCTTCACAGAACAGACCGTCCTTTTCCGGGCGCAAGCGACGATAGTTAATCGTCTCCGGCTTAAGGACTTCTCCATAAGACCAGCTTCGGATGGTTTCCGGTGAAGCGAGGCTAATACGCAGCGAGGTTAATCCCTTCGTTTCCACTAAACGCCTCCTCTAGGAACCTGACAAACATAAATTAACAAGAAAAGCGCTGTTTGATTTGTCTTCTTAGCGCTTATAGATGCAATGAGTGCTTTTTATAGCTATACATGCAATCGGTGATTATACAACATTCGCGGTAAGAATGTCAAGAATTTTTACTCCCAATTTGACTCCAATTTGGGTTTTCTTTTTGAGATTCCCCAGAATTACAGGCCGCGTTATTCCTGATTAGGCTGCGGCTGGTGCTGGTGCTGCGGAATTTCGAGGTAGAAGGTGCTGCCCTTTCCCAGCGTGCTTTCCACCCACACTTTTCCGCCGTGGCGTTCGGCGATGGACTTGACGATGGCCAGCCCCATACCTGTACCGCGCTGCTGGTAAGCCTCGCGGCGGCCGCTGCGGAAGAATTTTTCAAACAGGCGCGGCAGGTCCAGCGGGGCCACGCCAATGCCGGTATCCTGCACCGTTACCAGCACGCTCGTTGCCCGGGTGTGCATGGTCACGTGTACCTCCCCACCCACCGGCGTGTACTTGATGCCATTCTCCACCAGATTGAACAGCGCCTGTTGGAGCAACGCCGGGTCGCCTTCCACCACCACTGGCTGCTGAGGAACATCGACTGTCAGGTTGATGTTCTTTTGAGCCGCCTGCGGCTGCGCCGAAGCGATCACCGCTTCGACGATATCGCGAAACTGCAGATTTTCCAACTGCAAATCGATCCCGGCCTCAATCCGGCCCAGGTCGAGCAGGTTATTTACCAGGCGAGTCATATTTTCGACGCCCAGGTTGATCTTGCGCAGGTAGCCCTTCTGCTGCTCGTTGAGTTCGCCTACCATTTGCAACATGGTGGCATAGCCGCGCATAAGCGTCAACGGAGCGCGCAGATCGTGGCTGACCGTCGCCACAAAATCAGACTTGAGCGTATCCAGCTCTTTGTAGTGGGTGATATCGCGCAAAATACACACTCGCCCCACCGGTTTTCCTTCAGCAGTGACCGTCGACAGGCTGGTATAGTACACCCGGCCGTTTTGAAGGGCAATCTCGCGCGAAATCTGGCGTTCGGTGAAGGCAGCCGACAGCATTTCTTGCAGTGCTTCCACGCGGGTGAATTCCGCAATCGGCTTGCCCGGCACAGACGAGGTAACCAGGCCGGGAACTTCCAGCGCCGCCGGGTTGAGCAGCAGCAGGCAGCCGTTCTGGTCGGTGACCAGAACAGGTTCGGGCGTGGAAGACAGCACTGCTTCTAACCGCTGGCGGCCCACTTCGGCCGTCGCGTACAGGTTGGCATTGCTGGCGGCCAGCGCCGCTTGCCCGGCCAGCGTGATGAAGAAACGAACTTCTTCATCGGTGAAGACGTACGGCTGGTCGTGAGCCACCCAGAGCACGCCGTAGTGCGCGCTTTCATGGTAGAGCGGCTGGGCGATCAACGCCAGCGGATTGGGCTTGCCCGGGCGCAGCGGAAGTTTCCGGCTGCGGGCAGTGTTAGGAATAAGCAACGGTTCCTGACCGCGCACCGCGTCAAATATTTGCCGGTCTAAAAAGGCGTAGGTATCGGTAGAAGACCCGGCGCCAAAAGCGACAATGCCGCCCGTGGTTTGCTCCAGGGCAACCGCGTGATGCAGCACTACGCGCGCGCTGCTGGCTCCGTTTTGCAGCGCGGCTTCCAAAATCGGGCGCACCGTGTCAGCAATATCCAGCGAGGCGGCTACCCCCTGGCTGACCAGCAGCAGCCGGTTCAGTTCTTCCAGGCGAGCCTTGAGGCTGAGGCGCATGCGGTTGAAGGCCACGCCAAGTCGCCCGACTTCATCCTCGCCGCTGACATTAAGCGGGATTCCCAACTCGCCTTCGCTGATGCGGGTGGCCTCCTCCCCCATCGTTTGCAGCGAAGTAGTCACGCTGCGCAGCGATAGGCGGATAAAGCTGTACACCAGCAGGGAAACCAGGCCAATGATACCGAGCAGCGGGATGGCGATGTTAAGGGAAAGCACCTGCACCCGCTCGGCAGGGACGGTCAGCACCACGCGCCAGTTGCGCCCTGGAACTGGCTGGGCATACACCAACTGCCGCGTGCCCTGCGCTGAAACGGCGTCGAAGAACTGCTGGTCAACCGGGAACTGCCCGTCATAATTTTGCATGAGCAGGCTGGTATCGGCGGAGTACAACCGGCGGTTGCTTTCATCCAGCACCAGGCCTTCGCCGCCCAGGGTTTGCATGCTTTCCAAAGCCTGAATTGCCGTCTGCGTAAAGGGGTTCGAATCCAGGTCGGTGCGGCCCAGCAGCACGCCCACCGCCTGCCCGCTGTCGTCTTCGATCAGCGCCAGGAAGGAGATTTGCGCGGTCTTTTCACCGGACATGGGCGGCACGATGTAGCTCTGGATGCCAATACCCTTTAAGGCCAGGCTGATGCCCTGACGCTCTTCCGGGGTGGGCTGCAATCGCGGAAAGTCAATCTCCGGATATCCGCCCAAGGGCTGCGCCTGCGCGTCAAACAGGTACAACTGGCGGAAATAAGGAACCAGCCGCAGCCGGTCGCCCAGTGTAGAACCCAACTCTGAGCGCGGGATTTCCAACAGATCGGGCTTGGCCATGTTGAGGATGAGGTTCTGACCGGCCTCCATGAAGTACGGCAGGCTGTCCGCGGCCACCGTGGCGGTGCTGGAAAGCTGGTTACGCAGCATACTGCGTGCCGCGTTACCGGCCACCAACCAGTCGCCAATGATCATGCCAAAGGCCAGCAAGAGCAGCAGTGGTAGCGTGGTCATGGCAAAGCGCGCTTGCAGGCTGGATTCTGACGGCGAAGGCAGCAATATGGCTGGACGCCGCCAGTAGCGCGAGCGCAGCAGCAGCATCGCTTCGCCCACGACTGCCGCAAGCAGCAATTCCAGGCAACGCGCCAGCACAAACGGCCAGGTGCGAGTGATACCGTAATCCAGCCGCACAGCCGGCTCACCAGTGACTTCAAAGATGCTGCTGAACACCACCATTGCCAGGAACGGCAGCACCACCACCAGCGCGGCAATCACCGGGTGGCGTAGTGCCTGGTAAAAGCGCGTGCGGTAACGCTGGCGCACGGCGGTGGCAAACAGCAAAGCCAAAAAACCCACCTGCAGCGGAGTATACAGGCTGTGGGTTTCAGAAAGAGCCAGGCAGATACCGCTGAGGACGCCCAACAAAGCGGCAGAGATCGTTCCCAGGCCCCCAGCCGCCAGCACCCAGGGCAGCGCGGCAAAGAACATCAGCGCGGGCGGGTTGGGCTCGACGGGCAGATACGGCAGCGTTGCCCCATCCCCCAGGATGATGCCCAGCCCCCAGGCGGCGAACGGCGTGGCCAGCGCCAGAACAAGAAACACCGCCACGCGTGGCAGCCGGCGCACCTGTAGAGCTTCCCAGTTTTTCCACAGGGCGAAAGCAAATATCGCCAGCAGAAGCAGCCAACCCAGCCAGCCAGCTACGCCAAAGGGAAGGTCAATATATTTGGATGTCGTCAACCTGCTCAGCAAGTTTTGCATCTGAAAATCCGCTGCAAAGAATGTACCACATTATAGCATCCAGACAGTTTTTCAATTCTGTATCTGGGGCGGCAGCCAACTTTGCAATTTTAAGAGGCGCGCGACGGCCATTCAGCCTAGCCCGGCTTCGCGGTTGAACTTCTTCCAGGCAAAGGCATAGGGCACGCGCAGGCGGTGAACCAGGCGCATATCGCGGATGCGGTTGCGCCAGCCGGTGGTGGCCGTCGCGGCTTCGGTAAAGCAGGCTTCCGAGAATGCGCGGCGTTCGGCGGCAGGCGCCAGGGCGCATTCACGCGCGCCTTCCAGAAAACGCGCTTCCAGAGCATCGCGTTCCGGGGTAAAGACCGGCAGACGCTCAATAAAATCACGCACCACTTCGCGGTGCAGCAGTTCATGCTGCCACCACAGCGCGCCTTTGGTGTACGTGGCTTGCGGTTCAGGGCCGGTGTCCGGCAGACTGGCATCCAGCCACACCGGCTTAAAAACGCCGGTACAGGGCGCTGCCGTACCGGTCAGCCAACAGGTATGCGCATCCGCGCCCAGGTGCGCTACCATCGATCCGGCGGTCTGGCTGTGGCGCACCGGCCCCCACCCGGCATGCATGCACACATCCGCGCCGGTAATGCCCAGGTCTGGGCGGTATTTTTGCCCGGCTGGCGGCATGTGCTGGCGCAAAGCTGCCATCGCGTCGGCCGGGGTGATCTTCCCCGCCCGAGACAGCATGGCATTGGTGGTAGCGCACTGGCGCTTGTTGGCGTCTGCCAGACGAGTGTAGAGCGGGTCAGAGTAGCATCGCGCAAAATCGAAATCTTCACGGCCGCGGCACCATTTACGCTCCATGGCATACTCCACCAGGTGTTCAGAAGCCAGATCCCACTGGCTGCCTATCGTCAGGGCGTTAGAAATGCTGCGCACGTCCTTCACTTTTTCGGCGGCCCAATGCTTGCCGGCGGTTTCCAGCACCCATGCCTCGCGCGGATCGGCGATCAGGAAGCTGTTATGATAGAAAAAGGGGCTGGTCAGGCCGCAATTGCCGCCCTGGCCGTACTGCTCCAGCAGGCTGGTAATCACCCGCAGAGCTTCCAGCGCGGTCTGCCCGCGTTCCAGGCCCAGGCGCAGGTAATCCATGCCGATCATGCCGGGGGCTTTGTCATACCCGGCGCGGGTAAAGACGGCTTCGTTACCGATGACCACGCCGTGTTCATTCGCGCCCATTTCTGCGCCCCAAATCCAGAACGGTTTGGAGAGCAGAACCGCAAAGGTGTGTTCTACCTGGGGGATTTCAATGTAGGTGCACTTGAGCGCCGCGCCCGGCTGATGGTCCTGGGCGGAGATAAGCACAAGCTGCTGTGCCTCGTTTGGCTCGCGGTCTGAGTTTTTGGCAAAAATCACCGAACCATCCGCGGTGACATTTCCAAGAGCGACCATTGTATCGCACATACGCTGTACTCCTGTTTCCATCCAGGCAGGGTCAGGCCATTTTCAGTTGGAACTCACCCTGTTGAAAAAAACGTTTTACGTGCTCCACCACCGCGTCGATTTCCATCTGATCAGTATTGATAATGACGGCATCGTCCGCCGGTTTGAGAGGCGCAACGGCGCGGGTGGAGTCGATTCGGTCGCGGCGTTTCATCGACTCGAGGATACCTGCGTAGGTTTCGCTGCCGCCGCGGCGGGCCTGTTCATCGTAGCGGCGGCGCGCGCGTTCTTCCACCGACGCATCCAGGTAAATCTTTAGTTCGGCCTCGGGCAGCACCACCGTGCCGATATCACGCCCAACCATGACCACTTTGCCGCGCAAGCCCACGCGCCGCTGCTGCCCGGTCATCGCGGTGCGCACGCCGGGGTAAGCGCTGACCTGCGAAACGTTGGCGTCCACCTCTTTGGCGCGGATATCCCAGGTAATATCTTCGCCGTCGAGCAAAACGTCCGCCGTGCGCCCGTCGCTGATGCTGGGCGGCTGGACATCGATCACCACGCGCTCGGCCAGGGCGGTCACCGCGGCCTCATCATCGATCGCCAGTGAATTGCGCAGGGCTGCCAGCGTCACCGCGCGGTACATGATGCCGGTGTCGAAATACAGGTAGCCCAGAAAACCGGCCAGCCGTTCGCCCAGTGTAGACTTGCCAGAGGCTGCCGGGCCGTCAATGGCGATACGATTGGGAATGCGCATGGATTCACCTCGTGGGTCAGGATGGATGCTGCGCCAATACTACCACAGATTACCTTATGGCTGCGCAGATTCGGTGGAGACGCCGCCGTAGAATAAATCGCCGCGCGCCCAGAGGATCAGGTCCGGCAGGGTCTGTGGCGTCTTGCGATACAGCAGCCAGTTAATCCATTCGCGTGGGGTAAGCAGCTCCCAGGCCGGTTCTTGCGCCCAGGTGAAATCCTGCCCGCGGTATGATCCGGCGGAGGCCAGCGTCACTTGCGACCGTGTGATCACCACCTCGGGCTGTGTGCCGACCGGCAGCGCGCTGACGTAGCCGGACGAATCCATGTCGCGCAAAACCCACTCGAGCGCGGGAGAGTCGATATTCTCCACGATCACCTGCAGGATGTGGCGGTTGCCGTTCTTTTGCAGCCCCAGGTCGTGGACCGTCTGCATCAGCACACCCGCGTCACGCGGCGGCGCGGCACGGTACAGTTCCGCAGTGCTGCCGCGGCTAAAACCGGCCGCGCTGCTCATCACCGCGATCGAATACAGCACCAGCCCGAAACCGATGCCCACAACCGTGCCAACCCGCGCGGCGCTCCAGCTCCAGCCGATGCCCATCATCACCCCGGTCAGCACCATGAGGATCATGGCGCCAATGATGGCGATTATGCGCACCTGCGGCTGTTCGGTCAGGCTGGTGATATCGTTGTTCAATGCCACGAAGTTTTGAGCAATGAACATCAGCAGCACAAATATCAGGCCGGCTTGCGCCAGGGTCGTCCCGCGATACTCTGCAAAGGCCCCGTCGAGCAGCCGGGCAATCTGGCGCAGCGCCAGCGCCCACAGCGGCAGCAGCGACCATGCCAGCGCAGGGATGGCACGCGCAGCGGGGATCAGCGCCAGGCCAATGGAGAAGAACCACAGGATACTGAGGAAGGCATCCAGGCGGTTGCGCTGCGCAAGGTTGGCGACGATGCGCCACAGCCCAAATACGAGCGCCACCGGCTGGTAGAGCGGCAAGGCCAGCAGCATACGCAGCGCCGAGACCCCCGATTCTGCTCCAAAACTGCGGATGAACACGGCCAGGCTTTCGCCGGTAGCGCTCAACCCGGTAGCGGCGCGCAGGAACAGCGTTCCGACAGCAAGGAAGGTGAGCAAAAACGCCGCCAGCGCCGGACGCCAGGGAAAACCTTCCAGCGAGAAGGACTCTACATCCGCAGAAGGCAGCAAGCCCCGGCGGCCTGCGTACCAGGCCGCCAGCCAGAACCCGGCGCTGAGGAAGAGGAACCCGGCATTGAGCATAAAGAAGCCCGCGGCGATCAGCGCCAGAGCGATCAGCGCGGAAACGAAGGGCAGGTTGCCCCCCTGGGCGCGGCGCGCGGATTTGTGCTCAACCGCCGCCTCAGAAAGCGGCGCGGGGGCGTAGGTGGCAAAAAAGCGGAACACGACAAACGCCAGCGCCAGCGCGAGGATGCCTGGCCAGAACTGCGGGCCTCCAAGCACCCCAAAAGCGCCAGAAATCCCGGCCAGTACTGCGCGGCCCTGGAACACGAAACCCAACGCCAGCAGCGTGCCAGTGACGGCCAGCATTATCCCGTCGGCGCTGCGAGAAATTGCCACCAGGCCGGCATCCAGCGCCAGGGCAACCGCAAGCGCCAGCGCCGGCCAGCGCCCTAGCTGGCGACGAAACAACGCGGGGGCGAACACCAGCAGGCTCCCGGCCAGGGCCGGCCAGAACCGCGCGAGGAACGCCGTAGAACCAAACAGGTCGAACAGCAGGCTGGTCAATACCAGGTATCCGGGGTGAGCGCTCAGCAGCGCCGGGTTACCCTGGGCCTGCGCCAACGCCTGGAGCGCCAGGGCAGCCTCAGCGTCATTCAGCGGCAAGCGTCCCAGGCTGCCAAAGCGCAGCAGGGCTGCCAGCAAGAAGACCAGCAGGTAGGCGAATGTTTCCAGGGTGGCGATCGGCTTGGATTTCATGGAGCTACCTCTTCCAGCGGCATGGATAAGATCAATTCCGGCACTTCGTAGACAATAGTAGTCTCATTTTGGAAGACCGGTTTGAGATTGGCGTCAAATTTTCCGGTGCTCACCCGGTAGGTGCTGCGTTCGGCCTGACCGACAAACACGTACCGGACGTGGTATTTTTGCAGCAGCGCCAGCGTTTCCAGCCAGCTGGTGCTGCGGTAGATCGTGTCCACATCCGCCGCCCGGTCGCGGAATAACGCATCGCCGCCGCGCCATTGGCTCTCATGCCCTGGCCAGCCCAGGATGGTTGGCTGCCCGGTGAGCGTGGACACGCGCGCGAACGATGCATTATAACTGCCGCCGATGGCCTCTACCACCACGCCCAGCGGCGCG
>DATCUC010000053.1:0-3519 GCA_036567625.1 Anaerolineaceae bacterium
CCGCCCGCGATCCTGGATGCCGCGCCGGCCGGCGAAGTGGCGCGCAAGATCCTCAGCCAGCCACTAACGCTGACTCTCCCCGCCGGGCAGCCCGACCAGCAGCAGTGGGTTATCGAGCGCCAGACACTGGCCGGAATGCTCTCCATTGAGCGTAATGCCGGCAGCTACCACGTGGCGCTGAACCCCAGCCTGATGCGCACCTATTTGAGCAACCTGGCCCCCAATGTGGACAAGTATCCGCAAAATGCGCGTTTTATCTTTAATGACGATACCCGCGAACTGGAAGTGTTGGAAAAATCGATCATTGGCCGCTCGTTGGACGTGGAAGCCACGCTCAAAGTGATCCAGGAACAGATATCAGCCGGGTATCACACAGTTCCACTGGTATTCCAGGAGGTAAAACCGGCCGTAGAAGACACCGCGAAGGGCGCCGACCTGGGGATCACCGAACTGGTGCATGCCGAAACTTCGTATTTCTACGGTTCTGGCGCGGCGCGCGTGCAAAACATTCAGGCCGCTGCCGCCGAATTCCACGGGCTGCTGGTTCCTCCAGGCGCGGTCTTTTCGATGGCCTCTGCCATGAGCGATATCAGCCTGGATAATGGTTACGCTGAAGCCATGATCATCCTGGGCGGCAAGACCATTAAGGGCGTGGGCGGCGGCGTGTGCCAGGTCAGCACAACCCTGTTCCGCGCGGTATTCTTCGCCGGCTTCCCCGTTCTCGAACGCACTCCGCACGCCTACCGCGTTTCCTATTATGAGCGCGTAGCCGGCGGCGGCATTGACCCTGACCTGGCCGGGCTGGATGCCACCGTCTTCATCCCGCTGGTGGACTTCAAGTTCCGCAACGACACCGATTACTGGCTGTTGATGGAAACCTATGTCAACCCCAGCAATTCGAGCATCACCTGGAAGTTCTATTCCACCAAAGATGGCCGCAGCGTTGACTGGCAAACCACCGGCGTGACCAATGTCAAACCGGCCAAAGACCCGGAGTACGTCGAAAACCCGGAGCTGGCCGAAGGTGAGATCAAACAGGTGGATTGGGCCGTAGAAGGCGCTGACGTGACCGTGAACCGCACGGTGTACCGCAATGGCGCGATGTATTTCACCGACGTCTTCAATACCCATTACGAGCCCTGGGCAGATGTGTTTGAGTACGGCCCGGGCACCGAACTGCCCAACCCGGACGAAGATGGGGAGGAATAGCGATTTTCTTCCAGGCCGGAAGGCTGTGGTACAATACTTTTTGATGACTCTCAATTTTTGGAGGCAACATGGTTCGACCCGAATTGCTTGAGATCTTGCTGTGCCCGGTTTGCCTGCACGAAAATAAAGGCCAGCTTGAACTCTATAAGGACTCCTGGCTGGTGTGCCGCAACTGCGGTCGCAAGTACCCGATTGTTGAAGACATCCCGGTGATGTTAATTGACGAGGGCGACAAGTGGACCGGCACGGCTGTTGACCAGCTTCCCGTTCCCCCGCCCAGGTCGTAACCATCTCCAACCAATTCTGCACCGAGGAAGCACCTGCTCGCGCTGCCAACATGGATTAAGAAAACTTATGTCAAGTAACCAACGCTTTGTCCGGCCTCGCCGCCCAACCATTGATCGTTTCTCGCTGATTCTCATTATCGTTTTTGTTGTACTTGCCATCATCGTTGGCATTGTTGCCTTCTCGCTGGTCAGTAACCTGGTCAAGTCGACGACTTCCATTGACTTACCCGGCGCCCCGGTGATGGACGGTAACAACGTCGCCGGAAACCAACCGATTCCGCAGGGCACCGAATACGTTGCCCCGCTGCAAGAAGTGGATGCCGGGCCTACCGCTCAACCCTGGGACGGCGCCAGCCGGGTGACTATCCTGCTGATGGGTCTCGACTACCGCGATTGGGAAGCCGGCGAAAGCCCACGCACGGATACAATGATCCTGCTGACGGTTGACCCGCTCAGCAAAACCGCCGGGATGCTCTCCATCCCGCGCGACATGTGGGTAAACATCCCCGGATCGGGCTACGGCAAGATCAATACTGCCTACTTTATTGGCGACTCGCAGAAGCTGCCGGGCGGCGGCCCTGGGTTGGCGATGGAAACCGTCGAAGACTTCATCGGCGTGCCGATCAATTACTACGCCCAAATCGATTTCTACGCGTTTGAACGCTTTATCGACTCGATGGGCGGGCTGGATATGCACATCCGCGAGTCGATCACCGTTGACCCGCTGGGTCCCGGCAATACCGTTACCCTGGAACCGGGCGTGCAGACGCTCTCCGGCGCGGTGGCCCTGGCTTACGCCCGCCAACGCTACACGGAAGGCGGCGATTTCGACCGCTCAAAGCGCCAGCAAGAAGTAATCATGGCCATTCGCGATCAGGTGATGAACTTCAACATGCTGCCCACGCTGGTTGCCAAGTCGCCGGAACTGTATGCCGAATTGCAAGCGGGGATCCACACCAACCTCAATCTGACCCAGGTGATCCAGCTTGCCTACCTGGCCCAGCAAATTGACCCGGCGAATATCAAGCGCGGCATCATCGGCACCGATATGGTCACCTTTGGCAAATCTCCGGATGGCCTGGATATTGAAAAACCGCTGACCGACAAGATCCGCATCCTGCGCGATGAGATCTTCACCACCGGCGGGCCGCTCAGCCCGGCTGCCGTGGCCGCGGATACCGCTGAACTGGCCAGGCAGGAAGCTGCGCGCATTCAGGTGCAGAACGGCTCGCAGACGCCGGGCCTGGCGGAGCAGACCACGCAGTTCTTCCAGAGCCAGGGCCTGACCCTGGTAGCCCCCGGCAACGCTGACCGGGCCTACTCGCAGACGGTGTTGATCGATTACAGCGGCAAGCCCTACACGCTCAGCCGGCTGGCCGAGTTAATGAATGTGGATACCAACAATATCTACAGCCGCTACGATCCCAATGCTCAGGTGGATGTGGTGGTGATCGTTGGTGAAGATTGGGCCAGAAGTAACCCAATGCAGTAAAATTCATGAAGAAACAAAAACACGGGCTGTCAAAACGCAGCCCGTGTTTTACTATTCCGAAATCGCGGATCACGGCCGGAAGCGGGTGCGAATGCCGCCCATGTAGCTCGTTCCATCCGCGTTCTGGCATACCGGGGCCACCAGGCCGCTGGCCGGTTCGCCCGCCTCGCCCACCGTCACCATGTAGCTGACCTGCGGCGTCATGCGGAAATCCGCGTAGCCTGCGCCCATTTCTGGCGCCAGGCCGGTATAAAAAGTATCCGTCTGACCGCCCGCCCAGGTTACTGTCACCCGCGCGCCGGCCACCTGTTGGCCCTCTTCGTCAACCACATACACCTGCAGCAGGCCCTGCGGCAGCGCCGGGTCGCAAACCGGGTCCTGGCTGGAAAGCGCGAAGCGCAGCCCGCTGGTCAGATCTGGCGTGGCGCTTGGCCGGGGTTCGAATGGCGGCAGCGTCGGCAGCGTGCCGGCGCTGGCCGGGGGTTGGGTAATTTCCACGGGCCGCGTTGGCTGGCTCCCCACCGGGGTGAC
>DATCUC010000054.1:0-19359 GCA_036567625.1 Anaerolineaceae bacterium
GGCAGCAGCGCGTCCAGCGGCTCCTGCACGCCCGCGGCACGACCCATGCGCGCCACAATGCGCCGCGCGGCGGTCATATCCGCGAAACCGGCGCTCTCGATTGGATCATGCGGAGCGGCGGGGAGCATGGCTTGATTATACGCTCAGTATGCCCGCGTTGATGAGTGAAGTTAAACAAAACCGGTTTTAACGACAGCCTTATCCCGGATTAAGGGCTGAATTTCCAAAGAATGCTTGAACTTCGGCCCTGGCATTTTCTAAATCAGCTTTGGCTGCCGAAATATTGCCCTGGTATCGGCGATCGATTTCTTCCAGTTTTCTGATATCCAATTTCTTCTCTGCAGCGTCAACAACCTGTTTCGAGGACCTGGCTGCACTGGCTTTTATTGCAAAATATATCATAGCAGCTACTTCAAGAATGAGAACTGCGTAGAAACCAGAACCGCCTCTTGGGAAAAGGGCAAAAGGGATACCTACTCCCACGAAAAAGAAGAGACAACCAATGCCGCTTATCGCCCATTGATTCGCTAACCAGGGGCTTTTGGAGTATTTATCCTTTACTTCGAGATAAGTGGAATATTCACTATGATGGTTCAAATAATAGGATAATTCTGGGATTAAATCCGTTTTTCTTACCAGACTTTGGATTGCAGCCTGGCTTTCTGGTGGAAGCTGGCCACACAGCCGGCTGCTATTTGCTTGAATAGCTCGGATTGTATTGGATACATACTCCATATCTGTCAGGGATGAACTAAACAAATCAGGTGTAATACCTGAATCAATCAGCCGATATTCCAGGACTCGCATAGCGCCTGCCGTGGCTAATGGCTCTATAGATTCGTACTGAAGGATCGTTTTTGCTGTTTCGTTGTAGTAATGGATCCGACTACGCAATTCTTGCAAAGCTGCCTGGATCACTTGCGATGCTGCTCCTTGATTCTTTAATTGATTGAGTTGATCCAGTTGTGAAATTTCCAACCCTATCTGCGCTACGTCAAAAAGCGTATTTAGCCAGCCCATTTTATAAATTCCTTTCTACAAGAAAAACAAATGGATGAAATCAGGAATTCCTCAAGATCTTCGGAGACATGCGATACAACTATCAACTTTAAAAACAATAAATGAGATTCTTTAATTAGTATATAAAAGAAACGATTTTATAACAATGGCATAAGAGGAACAATATCTTCGTTCAATCGCAACGCAATATTTCCAACCTTACCTGAAAACCTCAACCTGAGATTTTGTAGGTTCATGAACAAAAAATGCCCCATTTGGGTAATAGAAGCGCCTCCCCTGGCTCTTTTATAATCATGCCAGTTTATTTCTGGGAGGAAACGCATGTCAATTGTTGAAGAAGTTTTACGAATGGGCGCAAATGTAGATATGGTCGATCTGCGCTTTGTGGATATGCCCGGCCAGTGGCAGCACTTCACCATTCCCGGGCGGCGTTTGACCGCGGAACTGTTTGAAGACGGCCTGGGCTTTGACGGCTCATCCATTCGCGGCTTTCAGGAGATCCACGAATCGGATATGCTGCTGATGCCCGATCCGAGCACGGCCTTTATCGACAGCACGATGACCGTATCGACGCTTGTGGTCCTGTGCGACGTGTATGACCCGCTCACGCGCCAGCCCTACAGCCGTGACCCGCGTTACGTGGCGCGCAAGGCCGAGGCATACCTCCAGCAGACCGGGCTGGCGACGACCAGTTACTGGGGCCCGGAACCGGAGTTCTTCCTGTTCAACGATGTGCGCTATGCGACCGGTACGAATGAGTCCTTCTATTATATTGACAGCGTTGAAGGCTGGTGGAACAGCGGGCGTGACAGCAAGGATAATAAGGGTGGGCAAATCCAGCCCAAGCGCGGCTATTTCCCCGTTCCGCCCACCGATACGCAGCAGGAAGTGCGCAGCAAGATCGTCATGGCCCTGGAACAGGCGGGCATTGAGGTGGAACTGCACCACCACGAAGTGGCCACCGCCGGTCAGGCAGAGATCGATATGCGTTTTGACACCCTGGTCTGCATGGCTGACAAGGTGATGAAGTTCAAGTATTTCGTCAAGAACGTGGCTCGCGCCAACGGGCTGACGGCCACCTTTATGCCAAAGCCGCTGTTTGGCGATAACGGCAGCGGCATGCACGTGCATATGAGCCTGTGGGAAAACGGCGACAATTTCTTCTATGATGAAGCCGGCTACGCGGGAATTTCGGATATGGCGCGCTACTATATCGGCGGGCTGATCAAGCATTCCTCCGCGCTGCTGGCGCTGGCTGCCCCGACCACCAACTCGTACCGCCGCCTGGTGCCGGGTTTTGAAGCCCCAGTCAACCTGGCCTATTCGCAGCGCAACCGCTCCGCCATTTGCCGCATCCCGGTCTATTCGAAGAGCCCACGCGCCAAGCGCATCGAGTTCCGCGCGCCCGACCCGGCTTGCAACCCGTACCTGTGCTTTGCCGCGCTGTTGATGGCCGGCCTGGATGGAATCCAGAACCGCATCGACCCCGGCGAGCCGGTGGACAAAGACCTGTACGAGCTGCCCCTGGATGAAAAACGTCTCATCCGCCAGGTACCCGGCTCGCTGACCGCGGTGCTGGACGCGCTGGAGCAGGATCACGAATTCCTGCTGCGCGGCGATGTTTTCACCACTGACCTGCTGGAATCATACATTGCCTATAAACGCCAGGTAGAGATTGACCCGGTGCAGATGCGCCCGCACCCGCACGAATTTACGCTGTACTACGACGTTTAAATACCGGTTTCCTCCTCAATGGGGCGGGTGAGAACGGAGGACGTTCCCCGCCCCACCATTTTGCATCCCTCTGCCTGCTTTGCCGTATAATCGCATCATGCAAGCCCCTGCTGATTTTGAATCGCAATACCTCGAAGGGCTGGCCAGCCTCAACCAGATTGGCGCGGCCATCAACCAGGCCGGCAAAGATGACGAAGCCGGAGCGCTGGCGACGCTAAACCTGATCGTCAACAGCGCGATCAAAGTGGTACCCGGCGCGGCGGCGATTATTTACATCTACGACCCGGAGCGCGGCGTGTTTGATCCCACAACCCGCTACGCCGCCGGTGATTGGATGAACCCCTCGCCGGGGATCGAACCGCGGCTGGACGGGCTGGGGGTGCGCGCCGTTTCGCAGCGCCGCCGTGTTGTTTCCTATGAAGAGCAGGATTTTTCCATTCACCCCATGCTCAGTGCTACTGGCGCGCGTGCCGCTGCCTGCTATCCACTGACCATCGCCGACCAGGTTCTGGGCGTGCTGTACGTGTACCTGAACGAAGAGCGCCGCTTTACCCCGTTGGAGCAGCTTTTGCTCGAGAACTTTGTCAATCACGCCGCGGTGGCCATCGCTCAAAACCAGCGGCTGGCCGCCATGCGCCGCGACCTGGCGCGCAAGAATGAGGAACTGGCCAATCTGCGCCGCGCCGGTATGCTCATCTCCTCGCGCGTGCGTCTCAAGGACACATTGGAAACCATTCTGCAAATGGCCCTGGAAGTGACCGGGGCGCAGTACGGCATTTTTCGCCTGCTGGATGCGGGCGGTCAGAACCTGGTCACCACCGCCGTCGCCGGGGATATGCTTGCCAGCCCGTTGATCGAAACGCTGCCGGTGCAGTCAAACAGTATTATGGGCTGGGTGGCTCGAAACCGCCTGCCCGCGCTGGTGCCGGATCTGCTGGCTGCGCCCTGGGCCGACCGCTACTACCGCCTGGATGCCGACCTGGAAATGCGCTCAGAACTGGCCGTGCCCCTCATCGGCGCCAGCGGGCGGCTGGAAGGCGTACTCAACCTGGAAAGCCCGCAGGTGGGAGCCTTCTCCGAGGCCGACAGTCACATGCTGCAGTCCTTCGCGTCGCAGGCGGTGATCGCCATTCAAGAGGTGCGCCTGTTGGATGCGCTGCAAGAGATCGTGCCGCTGCTGCTCACCCAAACCGCTGCGCTGACGCTCACCCGCCTGGCGGAAATCACGCGCAACCTGGTCAATGCCGGCGGCTGCTGCCTGTGGACGGTGACCGAAGATGGCCTGCAGCCAGCGGCTGCCAGCGGCGATGCCCCACCGGGCGGCCTGCTGGCGCTGGCCCGCAAGGTAATCGATCACCGTGAACCGCTGCGGCGCGATCTGGTCAATGGCGGCGCGCCGGTAAATGTGGTGATTGCGCCGATCGCCAGCCGCGAGAGCGGCGCGTTGGGCGCGCTGGGTGTATTCACCGGCGGACAGGTGGATGCGCATCGGGCCGAATCGGACTGGGACAGAAAGGTTGTCACCATCCTGGCCCAGTACGCGGCCCTGTCAATCCAGAACTCCGCGCGTCAGGAAGAGCTGCGCCTGGCGCAAGAACAGCGCGGCGTGCTGGAAACCTTTGCTGTTGTGGGCGACGTGGCCTCCAATCTGCTGCACCAACTTAATAATAAAGTAGGCACCATCCCGGCGCGCATCCAGGGTATTCAAGATAAATGCCAGCCCGCGCTGCACGCTGACCGCTATTTGCAGTCCAACCTGGCGGAAATCGAACACTCGGCTAACGAGGCCATGGAAGCCGTGCGCGAGAACCTGGCGCACCTGCGTCCCATCCAACTGGCCGAGGTGCAGGTAGCTGCCTGCGTGCGCGAAGCGGTGCAGGCTGCCCGGCTGCCCGGCTCGATCCAGGTACTTACCGAAGGACTGGAGCAACTGCCCGCGGTGGTGGCTGGCACGCGCTCGCTGGCGCTGGTGTTCACCAACCTGTTAGACAATGCCGCCGCGGCCATGCAAGGGCAGGGAACCATCACCGTGCGCGGGCAGCGCCGCGCGGCGGTGGTCGAGATCAGCCTCAGCGATGATGGGCCGGGTATTCCCGCGCACCTGCACGACCGCATTTTTGAGTTGAATTACAGCGGCGGGCGCAGATCGGCGCGTTCGGGCAAGTTGGGCTTTGGGCTGTGGTGGGTGCGCGCCCTGATGACCCGCCTCGGCGGCAGCGTAACCGTCGAAAGTGACGGCGTGCGCGGTACGACCTTTCGCTTGCGGCTGCCTGCCGCCGAGGCGGCGCAATGAAACCCCGCCTGCCGCGCGCCCTGGTGGTGGAAGATGAACCTTCCTGGCAGCAGATCCTCAGCGAGAACCTGGGCGATGCCGGGCTGCAGGTTGATACCGCCGGCAGCCTGGAGGTTGCGCAGGCGCTGCTGCACGCCAACGCCTACCGGCTTGCACTGGTCGACCTGTCGCTGGAAAGCGACGACCCGCACAATCAAGATGGGCTGCAGGTCTTAGAAAGCGTGCGCCGCACCAACCCGGCCTGCGCCACCATCCTGGTTACCGGCTTTGCCACGGTGGAACTGGCCGTGCGCGTGATGAAAGAATACCAGGCGCTTTCTTGCCTGCGCAAAGAGGCTTTTCAGCGCAATGAACTGCGCGAACTGGTGCGCCAGGCGCTGGCCGCACCGCCCGAGCCGGCCCCCGCTTCACGGGGACTGCCGCAGCGTTTGGACAGTTGGGGTGAGGATGGGCTTGCCCCCGCGGCGTCTGGCCGGGCGCTGGTAGTAGAAGATGATGCCGGTTGGCGCGGTATCCTGGAAGAATTGCTGCGCGATGCCGGGTTTACCGTGCGCCTGTGCGCCAGTTTCGGTGAGGCGGTGGGCGTGCTGCGCCGCGAGCAGTTCCAACTGGCGGTTGTCGACCTGTCGCTTTCAGCGGGACCCGCTGCACTGGGCGAAGCGCCGGAGTTGGAAGGCTACCGCCTGCTGCGCGCCGCGCGCGAGGCAGGCATCCCGGCGCTGGTGGTCAGCGGAGTGAGCAGCCCGACCGAGGTTGAACGCGCATATGCCGATGGCGGGATCTTCTCGTTTGTGGAAAAACAGAGCTTCAACCGCCGCGCGTTCCTGCGCCTGGTGGATGAAGCCCGCCAGGCCGGCCGCGCCGCCAGCGGTTTGAGTGGGTTAACCGCGCGAGAGTATGAAGTGCTGCGTTTCGTGGGGCAGGGCCGCACCAATAAAGAGATTGCTGCCAGCCTGATGATCTCGGAAAATACCGTCAAGCGCCACATCAAAGCCGTGTTCCGCAAGCTGGATATCCACACCCGCGCTGCCGCCGCCGCAAAGCTGGCCGGGCTGGCCGGTGAGGATGCTGCCGAACCGAAACCCGGCGGTTAGAACAGGCCGATTGCGATTTCCTCTGCGCTGCGCAGGCTGTAGCCAATCTTCTCTGCCAGGGCCGTGGAGGGCCGGTTGCGCAGCCAGCAGTGCCAGCCAATCTGGCGATATCCGCGCCGGATGGCCTCTGCGACGAAGGAGCAACCAACCACCGTTCCCAGGCCGCGCCGTTGATATTCTTCCACCGTGGCGATACCCACTTCGCAGCGGTCAGCGCAGTTATATTCTGACAGGCACCAGGCAGCCAGGCTGTTTTCGTGCGTGAGCGCCACGCCAAAGCTGTGCGCAAGAAAGTCCGCCACCGACGTGCGTTCAGATTGGGTTTCCTCACGCAGATAATCGATATGTTGCCAGTGGTGATCATCCAGCAGGGCCGCGTCTACCGGGCGCAAACGGTAACCGGCCGGCAGCATCTCGCGCCAACCGCGTGGCAGGGTATTCTGGCCCACGTCAAACGCGTAATATTGGCGCGCTGCATCCGCATAAAACTGCGGGAAAGCGCCCTGTAAAAAGCCGAAGTTCTCCTTTACCCAATTCGTCGCCAGGGGATAGATCAGCAGCGCTTCCATACCGGCCTGCTTTGCCGCGGGGATGATTTCACAGGCCAGCAGATCGGCCAGCTCGCGCGAGAATGCCGTGTTTGGGCTGGAGCCGGTGACGAACAGCTTGTTCTGAAAAACCGCCATAGCCGCGGCTGGTTGGGCGGCATCATCCACCCACACGCTGGCGGGCGTGACCCCGGCCAGAATCGACTCGAGAATCAAATGCTGCCCTGGCGCCTGCCGAAAAAGGGGCGCAACGTTCGATAACTGATCGGGTGGGAGCAGAACTGGCGTGGTCATAAATCAGTGTGTGCCTCAGGTCAGTTGATAAGCCCCATTTTCACCCCCATTGGGGGTCTGGGGGCTCATTTATGAGGTTCGTAAAGGGATGGCTTGCCTCAGGTCGGTTGATAAGCCGCATTTTCACCCCCATTGGGGGTCTGAGGGCTCACTTATAAGGTTCGTAAAAGGGATAGCTTGCCTCAGGTCGGTTTATAAGCCGCATTTTCACCCCCATTGGGGGTCTGGGGGCTCACTTATAAGGTTCGTAAAAGGGATGGCTTGCCTCAGGTCGGTTTATAAGCCGCATTCTGTGGGCTCGAAGGGTATCCCTCGCGGGACGGCCTCTTGCCTGACGACCATCTCTCTGGACGGCGCGTTACCGCGCCGCTCTAGCAGTCTACCCGGGGCTCGAGGGAAACGAGCCGCTTCCCGCTGGTCCGAAGACCGGCTTTGCCCCTGCTTGACCTTGCTCCTGGTGGGGGTTGCCTGGCCGCGACATTGCTGCCGCGCCGGTGGTCTCTTACACCACCGTTTCACCCTTGCCGGTTGCCCGGCGGTTTGTTTCTGTGGCCCGATCCAGCAGGTTAGCCTCGAATGAGGCATTCCCCGCTCCGGGTGTTACCCGGCACCCTGCTCTGTGGAGTGCGGACTTTCCTCGAAATCACTCGCGCAATCCCGCGGTCGTCCAACCAACCTGAGGTATGCCTACTATACCGTTAAGCCCTGGCAGCGTCAACGGTCGGATTTCTATCCCGGCGCGGAAAATATGCCCTTCGCCGTCACTTTTCAGGAAGATTGAACATTGCCGCCGCGCTCTCAGGCGATTACAATGGAGCCACGCTTTTATCTGGATTGAGGATATTCGTATGATCATTGACCGCTTTGGCCGCCAGGTCACCTACCTGCGCGTGTCCGTTACAGACCGCTGCAACTTCCGCTGCGTGTACTGCATGCCCGCGGAAGGCATTCAGCGTAAAGATCACACCCAGATGCTGCGGTACGAAGAGATCGCCGAAATTGTGCGCGTGGCCGCCGGCGAGGGCGTGCGCGAAGTACGCCTGACCGGTGGAGAGCCGCTGGTGCGCCGCGACCTGCCGCTGCTGGTGCGCATGATCGCCGCCATCCCCGGCATTGAAGATCTGAGCCTGACCACCAACGGCCTTTTGCTTGACCGCATGGCTGCCGAACTGGCCGCCGCCGGTCTGACGCGCCTTAACGTCAGCCTGGATACGCTCAACCCGCAGCGCTTCCAGCGCATCACTCGCGGCGGCGATCTGGAGCGCGTGCTCGACGGCCTGGCCGCCGCCACCGAGGCCGGGCTGGACCCGGTCAAGATTAACATGGTCGTCATGCGTGGAGTCAATGATGACGAGATCGAAGCCATGGCACGGCTGACTCTTTCCCGGCCGTGGCAGGTGCGGTTTATCGAATTGATGCCACTCAGCAACCAGGCCCCTTGGGGTGAGGGCTTCCCTGCTCCGGAGACGATGTTCTTTTCCGTACAGGAAATGCTGGAACAGCTCGCGCGGCTGGGACTGCGCGCAACCGGCGAGAAGGTGGGCAGCGGCCCGGCGCGCGAATATCGACTGGATGGCGCGCTGGGCGCTATTGGTTTCATCTCTCCGCTGGGACAATCTTTCTGCGCCGATTGCAACCGCCTGCGCCTGACCGCCGATGGCCACCTGCGCCCGTGTCTGATGAGTGACGTGGAAGTGCCGCTGCTCTCCGCGCTGCGTTCCGGTCAGCCGCTGCTGCCGCTGCTGCGCCAGGCCGCGCAGATCAAGCCCGAAGGTCACCATCTGGATCAACTGCCCGCGCCCGGCGGGCGCTGCATGTCGCAGATCGGCGGCTAATTCACCCGATTCTCCTACGCCGGCCTGGGGAACACTCCCCGGAGAGTGTCAAAAAAAATTCTGGTACAATACGAAGAAATGTAACCAATCGATGGTTGCATACAGAAATGGGTGGATAGTAAAGAAGTATGGAAAGTCAATTATTGGAAGTACTGAAGTTATTCGTGCTGACCCTGTACTCGATTTGCATGATCGCACTGTTCCTGTTTGGACTAAACAGTTTGTTGTTGAGTGGATTGTATCTCCTGCACAGCCGCAAATCCTCACCACCGCCGCCCAACCCGCCGCCTGATGAATGGCCGTATGTCACTATCCAGCTACCGATCTTCAATGAGCGCTACATGATCCAGCGCTTGCTCAAAGCTGTAACAGAATTGGATTATCCCGCCGACCGGCTGCAGGTCCAGGTACTGGATGATTCAACCGACGAAACCGTTGACCTGGTGCGCCCGCTGGTAAGTGCTTACCAGTCGCAGGGGTACAACCTGCAGTACGTGCACCGCACTGACCGCGGCGGGTTTAAAGCCGGAGCGCTTAACGAGGGATTGTGCACCGCTACCGGCGAGTTTGTGGCCGTGTTTGATGCGGATTTTGTGCCGTCGCAAAACTGGCTGCGGCTGGTGATCCCCTATTTTCATGATTCTAAAGTGGGCTTTGTGCAGACGCGCTGGAAGCATCTCAACGATCGCTACTCGCTGCTCACCCGACTGCAAAGCCTGGCGCTCGACGGGCATTTCATCGTCGAGCAGTCGGCGCGTTACCGTTCCGGCCTGTTGATGGGTTTCAACGGCTCGGCGGGGATCTGGCGGCGCGCGGCCATTGAAGACGCTGGCGGCTGGCAGGGCGATACGCTGACCGAGGACCTCGATCTCAGCTACCGCGCCGAATTGAAGGGTTGGCGGCCAGTGTATCTGCCGCAAGTCCAGGTCGGTTCCGAGGTACCGGTACAGGTCGATGCCGTCAAAAAGCAGCAGTATCGCTGGTCCAAAGGCACAGTACAGGTATTCCGCAAGCTGATCCTGACTGTCATCCGTTCCGACCTGCCGCTGCTCAAGAAATTTATGGCGGTGATGCACCTGTGCATGTATATGCCCTTCCCCTTTGTGGTGCTGACTCTGCTGCTGGTGCTGCCGGTTGGGCTGATCAACTACAACATGTTTTTGTATTTCCCCTTTGCGATTATTTCCAGCCTTGGCCCGCCGCTGCTGTACATGCTGGCCTCCACCGACCGGCTGCCGCGCCTGATCGACCGCGTGATCCTTCTTCCCGGCATGATCCTGTTTGGCGCAGGCATCTCGCTCAACTGCTCTCTGGCCGCCATTGACGGGTTTCTCCACAAGGGCGGCGTTTTTGAGCGCACGCCAAAGTTCAACGTCAGCAACAGCGCCGGTAAGGTGATGCGCAAGGCATACTTGCTGCCCACCAACCCGATTATTTGGGCGGAGCTCGGCATGGCGATCTACCTGCTACTGACTCTCTACCTGCTCTGGCCCACGCCAGGGTTGATGGTCGCCCCCTGGCTGCTAAGCACGGCAGCCGGCTACTTCTTAATTGCGTTCATGAGCATCGCCAATCATTTCCGGCTGGCGCGGCGCGCAGCGCGCAGCGCCGAACCCAGCCCGGTGGCCTCGCGCGTGGATTGATCAACCCGCGGCGCACTATTCCGCATTCTCGCCGCGATCATTGAAATCTTTGTTGGAAAGAGGGTTCTATGCGTACTCCATTTGTAGCCGGTAACTGGAAAATGAATAAGACCGCCGAGCAAGCCCGCCAACTGGTGGCAGAACTGCTCCCCGGCCTGCAATCGGTCACCTCCGTTGAACGGGTGCTTTGCCCCCCGAATATTTCCATCATGGCAATCGCTGCCATGCTCAACGGAACGGGCATTGGCTTGGGCGCGCAAAACATGCACTGGGAAGCTTCCGGCGCGTTCACCGGAGAGGTCTCCGCGCAGATGGTCAAAGAATTTTGCCAGTACGTCATCCTCGGCCATTCCGAACGCCGCGCGTACTTTGGCGAAACCGACGAGACCGTCAACCGCAAGACCGCGGCGGCCCTGGCGGCCGGGCTGATCCCGATTGTCTGCGTGGGCGAAACCCTGGCCGAAAACGAAGCTTTGCGCACGCGCGAAGTGATCGAACGCCAGATGATGCACGGCCTGAAAGGACTGAATATTACTTCGGCCAGCCAGATTGTCATCGCCTATGAACCGGTCTGGGCTATCGGCACCGGGCGCGCGGCCAGCGCCGCCGGCGCCAACGAGGTCATCGGCGGCATGGTGCGCGCCTCACTGGTCGATCTGTTTGGCGTGGCCATCGCTCGCGATGTGCGTATCCTCTACGGCGGCTCGGTTACCGGCGCAAATGCTGCCGAATTTTTCCACCAATCGGATATCGACGGCGCGCTGGTGGGCGGCGCCAGCCTGAAACCCGATTTCATCGAGATTGTGAAGGCCGCCGCGCAGTGAACCTGCCGTCGTATGACGGGCTAATCTGGTTAATCGCCTGTTTGCTTCCTCTGGTATTCATCCAGCGCAAGCTGCATTGGGAAATTCAGGCGTTTTTTCTGCTACTCACCCGCCGTCCAAAGGTGGCGCTGGGCATCTTTTCCTTTCTCTTTTTCCCCGGCGTTCTGCTGCATGAGGCCAGCCACTACCTGATGGCCCGCATGCTCCTGGTGCGCACCGGCCGGTTTTCGCTGCTGCCAAAAGTGCTGCCCGAAGGCCGGCTACGCCTGGGTTACGTGGAAACGCGCCGCTCGGACCCGCTGCGTGATTCGTTAATCGGCACTGCCCCGCTCATTTCGGGCGGGGCAGTGGTTGCCTACCTGGCAACCGCGCGGCTGGGGCTGATTGATGTTGCTCAATTTGCTTTCAGCCAGAATTGGGAGCAATTTTTTGCGGGCCTGGCCCAAATGCCGGAACGCCCCGATTTCTGGCTGTGGTTCTACCTGGCTTTTGCCGTCAGTTCCACCATGCTACCCTCAGCATCTGACCGGCAGTCCTGGCTGCCGCTCGGGCTGATCCTGGCCGTACTGGTCATAGTGGCTGTACTGGCCGGCGCCGGCCCGTGGATGCTGGCTAATGTGGCCCCGCGGTTGAATGATCTGTTCCGCAGCCTGGCGGTGGTGTTCGGCGTCAGTCTGGGGCTGCATTTGCTGCTGCTCATTCCGTTCTGGCTCGGGCGGGGCATGGTCAGCCGCGTCACCGGCTTGCAGATCGTCGATTAAGCGGGGAACACTGCCCCACGACAACTGGATTGCCTGTTACTGCGGTGAACCGCGGAACAGGTTTTTCGTGTTCCATTGCAGCATGACTCACTCAGATCGATTGTATAAGGTTATAAAGATAAACATTATACATACATTTTACATGTACAAACTTTTTCCATACAATAACGTCATCGAGCAACACCAAACCTTATCACTTGAAACATATAGGAGATGGAAATGAAGCTGTACCGGATCAGTGCGTTTATTGTTATTCTCGCGATGCTGTTTGCTGGGTTTGCCCCGGCGAATGTTCGCGCCCAGGACTCTACCTCTGCGGGGACGATTGTCGATATCGCTGCCAGCGACCCGCAGTTCTCTACGCTGGTTGCTGCCGTTCAGACCGCCGGATTGGCGGAAACGCTGAGCGGTGAGGGCCCCTTCACCGTGTTTGCTCCCACCAACGCGGCTTTCGCCAAACTGGGCGAGGCCACCATCACCGCCCTTTTGAATGACCCGGCCACGCTGCAAGGCATTTTGCTCTACCACGCGCTCAGCGGCTCGGTCTATGCCAGCGATGTACTGCAGCGCTCCTTTGCCACCACGATTAACGGCGCGGATGTCGTCTTCACCCAGCGCGGCGGATCGGTGTACATCAACGACGCCCGCATCATGGTTACCGATATCCAGGCCTCGAACGGCGTCATTCACGTCATCGACACCGTTATTCTACCTCCCACCAAAGATATCGTTGACACTGCCGCTGCCAATCCCAACTTCAAGGGCCTGGTTGCCGCGGTTCAGGCTGCTGGTCTGGTAGAAACCCTCAAGGGTGAAGGCCCCTTCACCGTCTTCGCTCCCACCGATGCGGCGTTCAAGAAACTTGGCCGCAGCACCCTCGAAGCCCTGCTCAAAGAGCCGCAAAAGCTGGCTGGCATCCTGACCTACCACGTGGTCGCTGGCAAGCTCTACTCCGGCGACGTGCTTAAGACCACCTCGGTCGCCACCGTCAACGGTAGTGATGTTGTTTTCACTCTGAAAAAAGGCCAGCCGTACATCAATAACGCCCGCATTACCGTCACCAATATCCTCACCACCAACGGCGTCATTCATGTGATCGACGCGGTGATCCTGCCTCCGGTTGGCGACATTGTGGATACCGTGGTTGCCAATCCCAAGCTCAAGCTGCTGGCCGCTGGTGTACAGGCTGCCGGCCTGGTAGAAACCCTCAAGGGTGAAGGCCCCTTCACCGTCTTCGCCCCCACCGATGCGGCTTTCAAGAAGCTCGGTATGCCTACCCTGCAAGCCCTGTCGAAAGACCCGGCCCGCCTGACCAGCATCCTCACCTACCATGTTGCCGCTGGCAAGTACTACTCGCCTGACCTGGCCCAGATGGTTGCTCTGCCCAGCGTCAACGGCGCCGACCTGCTCTTCGGGATGAACAAAGGCAAACTGACGGTCAACAACGTCCGCTTCGTCACCACCGATATCATTGCCACCAATGGTGTTATCCACATCATCGACGCGGTGCTGCTGCCCCCGACTAAGGACATCGTCGAAACCGCCGTTGCTAATCCCAAGCTCAAGGGCCTGGTGGCCGCGGTGCAAATCGCCGGCCTGGTAGAAACCCTCAAGGGTGAAGGCCCCTTCACCGTCTTCGCCCCGGTTGACTCGGCCTTCTACAAGCTCGATCGGGCTGCCCTGGAAGCGCTGAAGAACAACCCGGAAGAATTAAAGAAGATCTTGCTCTACCACGTAGTGAGTGGCAAAGTCTACGCCGGTGACGTGGTCAAGCTGACCGAAGCCGAAACCGTGCTGGGCGAAAAAGTGACCATCAGCGTGAAAGACGGCAAGGTATACGTCAACGACGCGCGGGTCATCACCACCGACATCCAGACCACGAATGGCGTGATCCACCTGATCGACACTGTTTTACTCCCTCCGACCGAGTAATCCTCCTTAATTACCGGCATGAGAATTAAAGAGGAGCGGCCAATTGGCCGCTCCTCGCTCGCATTCATACTTCTATTACGGCTGCACGCGGCTGAGCACCAGCGATTGAATCCCCGTGTTGGGTACATCGACTGCCAGGGTGAGGGTATTGCCCTCACAGGTGAAGGCGGTCGAGCCGGACGCGCTCTGCCCGCCGTTGAAGGTGAGCAGGTCATTCATCGGGGCATCCTGAACCACCGGGATGCCGGAAACACTCGCGGAAACCGCCAGCGAGCCGGGCGAAACGCTGTTGAGCGTGATGACCGTACCGCTGTCATCAACCAGATACTGGCCGTTGGTCGTACCGTTGAGCGTGATCTCACCCGGAACGGTAAAACCGCTGGTGGTGACATCCGCGTTAACCACAAAATCCTGGGCCAGGCCGAGGGTGGTTCCGTCGGCATTGAAACTGTACGTCAAGACGCCGGAAACGTCCTTGATCTGCGCTTGAGCGCCTTCGATCATCTGCGGCAGAACCGACTGCATGTACTGATTGAGATCAGCGATCTGCCAGGTTCCCACCAGGCAGGCCGCCCCAGTTAAGGCAGAGCCAGATTCCAGCGTGGGCGCGATGGTCGCGGTTGGTTCGGGTAACTGGGTGGGCGTGATCGGCATATTGCATGCTGCCAGCAGCAGCGCCACGAGCAACCCAAGCGCCGGAAGGCGCACTTTTTTCGAATTCATACATTTCTCCTTTCGAATGGTAAGGTTCCGGCACATTCAAGACCGTCATCATATGCCAAAAAAGGGGAAATGGCAAGCCCAGGGCCGCAAAGGTGAGAACTTTCTAAGAAACACTATTCCGCAAGGCAATCAGTCCTGCGCGGGCGTGCACAGAAACCAGTTATCTTCCAGTTGGGTGAAAACAGAGCCATCCTCACCGTTGCAATTTTCTATTTCTTCCAGGGCATCCTTCGTTTCAACATAAACAATCACCCGATGGCTGGTGGGCGGGCTGAACAAAACGGCCAGCTCGGGTTCATACTCGACAAATACGCACTCCTGGGTGAGATGGGCGTACGCTTCGGGAAGCGAGAAGGCATAACCACAGTAGCCCTCATGGGCAAGCTGGTGCTGTCGCGCCAGTTCCACCACGGCTTCATACTCGGATTGGTAGCGATAGAAGGCATTTTGCGCAGGAGAGGGCGGGAGTGGGGCAGTCAACGAAAATATGCCGCCAACGAACAGGATGAATACAGGCAAAGGATGCCCGGTTGAGCTGAAACTATAGACGAATGTGGCTCCAACCGTCGCGAGAACCAGCAGTAACCCCAGCAAAATAAATGGGGCAAGCCCCATGCAAAGAAAGAACAGCCCCAGGCCCGCATCCATGATGAACTCATCCTGTTTTGTGCGCCAGATATAGTGCAGCACCTGGAAAACAATCAAAACGATGCTGAGGATCTGACCGGTCCAATCTTTGGGCAGGTACGCGGAAATACGCTCCATTGTCTGCATTTTCCCCCGTTAGTGTAGGTATGAAAGATGGAAGATGCGAATGTAAACCAAACTGTGCTGTTTTTCGTGCTTGAAGGGAAGAGAAAGGCGTGGTCTGCCAGTCGTTTGTGAAAAATAATGAAAAATCAAACCCCACGCCCGAATGTTTTATCGGGCGTGGGGGATTCAAAGCAATGGGTTATCTGAGGATATCGTAACAATAGAACGAATCGCCCTGTACCTGCACCTCGCCATACTCACCCGGCTCGAGGGTGGGGAGCTGTTCAACCACCTGGCGCAGGCTCTCTACCGCGCGGCTTTGCGAAAGATGGAAAGATACCCATGCGGGTTGGTATGTCAGGTCTTCGTATGCGGCGGCTTTGCAGGCCAGCACCGCCCCCAGGCGTTCTTTGCTGTGGGTGGAAAGGTTGGACCGCTGGAAGGCCGCTACCATCTCTGGTACCGCGTCGCTGGAGAGCGTGTTCAGGTACTGCATGTCCAGCGGATAGCGCGAGGTCTGCATTTCTTCCATTCCGCTGCTCGACTGCGGCTCGAGCATCACGCCGCTTTCCGCCAGGGCCACGTTCTGGCGCACAATAAAAGCCTCAACGTTAATCAAGTTGAGCGTGATGCCAAACCCGACCGCCGCGATCACCGCCATCAGCGCGAAGGCACGCTGGCGTTGGATGATCTCGAGCACGATTGTGGCGAACAGGAGCAGCCCCAGCCAGATCATGAAGATATGCGTATAGGTGCGCATAGCCGAGAACCCGTAAGCGGTTTCGTACAACACCAGGCGCTGGAATGCCGACACCAGCATGACGATCACCAGCGCAACCAGGGCAATGCCCAGCCCACCGAACAGCAGCCGCTGGGCGCGCGTTTCGCGGCGGGTGATGCTGCTCAGCCCGAGGAACAGCAGCAGGCTGATGATCGACACCGCCAGCAGTTCGCCAAACCCGCGCCGCGCATATTCGGCATACGTGTAGCCTTCCAGGCTGATATTCGCCTGCCCGCCGAAGAAATAACGGAACTGCACGCCCACAAACGTGGCAAACAGCAGGTCGACCAGGCCGAGGATGACCACTGCTTCAACGATTCCCAAAACCGCAGGCAGCCAGTGTTTCTCTACGCCGATCAGTTTTTCATCCTCGCTCTTGACCAACGCTTGAATGTAGACCCCGGCCAGCACATAACCAAAGATCAGGATGTACACCGCGCGGAACAGGTATTCCCCCAGCTTTTCCAGCCGGAACAGATCCAGCAGGTTTTCCAGCCCCTTCGAAAAGATCGGGTCAGCCGAAGCCAGCAGGGCGGCCAGCAGCGCGATTACCGGGATGGCAATCAGCAGGCCGCGCAGCACCGGCACGCCGATTGTCTTCCAGCCGCTTGCCGCTGCAGCCGGAGCCGGTTCACTGCTCTCTTCGACGCCCTCTGGGCTTTCCTTTTTACGAAAGGCCAGCACCGCGCCGTTGGTCAACCCGCCAAAGGCCAGCGAAAAGAACTTGACCACGTAATCGGTCAGGCTGTAGCGCAGCCATTTTCCGCCCACCAGGGTCACCGCCAGGATGGCCATGCCTCCAACCGACAGGAACAAATTTGTGAAACTGGTGCCGGCTTCACGGCGCACGCTGAGCATCACCGCGAAGAACAAAATCAGCGGGATCAACAGGTAGCTGGTCCAGGCGGGTTTCTTTTCTTCAATGTAAGCCAGCAGCAGCCCGCCGATCAGGCTGAGTACGATGGCGATGGTCAACGAAATGCCAGGCTCGCCCTGGTGAAGCATAAAATCGAACGCCCAGATCACCAGAATGGCAACAATCCAGATCAGTTTGCGGTAACGAAAATTCATTGGAGTGAATCCTTCTCTGAGTATGCTAAGATTAATGCAATTGTAGGCTGCGCGCGCGCTTTTCTCGACCATCCAAGACGCGGATTTGCTGCACTCAAGTGCTTGAACTGCGCGGGCGCCCGTTCTACGCTCAATACTCCAGGGAGCATATGCTGAACTTGCTGATCGTCGAAGATAACCCGCGGCTGCGACCAGCGCTGCGCCAGGGGCTGGAAGCCACCGGGGCAGTGCGCGTGCTGGCCGAATGCGCCAGCGGCGAAGATGCCGTCCAGGTTTGCGCTGCCAATCCGCCGGATGTGATTCTGATGGACGTGCAGCTTGCCGGAGAACTCAACGGCATCCAGGCCGCGGTGACCATCCGCCGTGATTACGCGCGTATGCCGGTGGTGTTTTATTCCATTCAGGATGACGACAGCTATTACCGCGATTTCCTCCGTTCAGGTATCCTCAGCCATTACGCCTACGTGCGCAAGTCCAATTACCTGCTGCCGGATATGATCCTGCCCCTGCTGCGTGATGCGCAGGCCGGGCGTAGCTTTATCGACCCGGAGATTGAAACCCGCGTGCACGAGGTGCGGCAGAAAGATGAGCAGGACCCACTGGCTCTGCTGGAGCCCAACGAACTGGCGGTGGTGCGCTTGTTAGCCCAGGGCCTGACCAACGAACAGATCGCCGCGCAAATAGGCTATCATGACAAGCGCAGCGTGGCGCGTACCAACGGGCAGATCTACGCCGCCTGGGGGCTGGATGTCAGTACTACCGATGAAAAAGTGGCGCGCACGCGCGCGGCCATCATCTACCAGGCACGGCGCTTGCTGGTCTGGGATGAGCAGGGCCGCGCCCTGGCTCAGGACGAGCGCGGCAACTGGGTACTCTGGAACGGCGCATGAGCGGCAACCACTGGCTGGATTGGGTCATCCTGACGGTTTCGATCTTCAATACCATGTTGCTCACCTGGCTGGGGGTCACCGTCTGGCTGCATGCCGAGCGCCGCAGCCGCGGCGTGCTGGCCGGGGTGGTGGGGCTGCTGGTTGGCGCGCTGTTTTTTATCAGCCATTCGGCGCTGGTGTCGCGGCCGCTGTTCCCTTTCACCGCCGCTACTGACTTTTGGTGGCACGCCGGTTGGGGCCCGGTGATCGTTGCGCCGCTGGCCTGGTACATGATCATGTTGTGGTATACCGGGTATTGGGAAGCACGCGAATCGGCGCTGCACCGCCGCCACCGCGTCTGGCTGGTAGCCGCGGTTGTCCTGGCAGTGATCATGCTTTTGCTGCTCCTGGCTGGGAACCCGCTGCCCGACCTGGAAAAATCCGCCGCGGCGCGCATGGATGAGTATGCGGGCGGCACTGGCTTGAATGTGCCGCTGTTGATCTTTGGTTACCCGCTGTACATTATGCTGTGTATTGGGCTGGCGCTGGATGCGCTGCTGCGCCCCGGCCCCAGCGCGCGCTTTATGGGCGACCAGGCGCGCGGCCGCGCTCGCCCGTGGCTGGCGGCTGCCTCGCTGGCTTTAATGGTGGTATCTTTCCTGGTCGGTTTTGTACTCTTCTGGCTGTTCCAGCAGTTCATCCTGCGCCAATCGCTCACCGTGCCGGTAGAACTGGTTACCCGGCTGGCCTGGTACGATCTGCTCATCGCTGCGCTGATCGGGCTGGCCGTGCTGCTGCTCGGTCAGGCCATTGTGTCCTATGAAATCTTCACCGGGCACAGCCTGCCGCGCCGCGGGCTGCTGCGCCAGTGGCAAAATACCATCATCCTGGCGGTGGATGTCAGCGCGGTGGTGGCGGCCATTTTGATTTTTGATCTACCCGCCATCTACGGCCTGCTGCTGACAGTGCTGATGCTGACCGTTTTCTACGCCCTGTTCGGCTGGCGCACCTTTACGGAACGCGAGCAATTGACCGGAAAGCTCCGCCCGTTTGTTACCAGCCAGCGCCTGTACGATCAACTGCTGGACGACCAGCCCGGCCCGGCTGCCAATGCCGCTTCTCCGGCTTTCGCGGCGCTGTGCGGCGAGGTGCTAGAGGCGCGCCAGGCCTGCCTGCTGCCGCTC
>DATCUC010000055.1:0-15938 GCA_036567625.1 Anaerolineaceae bacterium
GGGCGTGCCCGGCCGCGCGGAGTAATTGAACACATGCCCGGCAGCAAAATGCATGACCTCAACAAAGGCCAGGCTCTGGGCAAACTCGGCAGGGGTTTCGCCGGGGAAACCGACGATCACATCGGTGGTCACGGCCATATCCGGGGCAGCAGCGCGCGCGGTTTCCACCAGCCGAGCGAAACTCTCCGGTGTAACCTTGCGCGCCATGCGGCGCAGCGTGGCCTCACAGCCAGACTGGAGCGGCAGGTGCAGATGGCGGCAAAGTCGCGCATCCTGCCAGAGCGAAAAGAAATCTTCGTCCAGATCCCAGGGCTCGAGCGAAGACAGACGCAGGCGGGGAGCATCCGTTTCGCGCAGCGCGGTTTCGATCAAATGGCGCAAATGGTGCGGCTGCGCAAAATCCTGCCCCCACGAGCCCAGATGCACGCCGGTGAAGACAATTTCTTGCGCGCCGCCGCGCAAGGCCGCGCGGATATCGGCCAGCACCTGCTCGACGCTGCGGCTGCGGCCGGCCCCGCGGGCTACGCGAGTGATGCAAAAGGTGCAGTGATTGTCGCAGCCATCCTGCACTTTGATAAAGGCGCGGGTGCGCAGGTGCGCGCCGGGCAAGGGTTCGCGGGCCACCGGCTCCAAATCAAAAACTTCGATGGGCAGGCCCAATACTTCCGCCACCAGGCGGTCTTTATCCAGGTTGGGGATCACCTGGGTCACGCCAGGAAGCGACAACGCCTGCTGCGGTTCAAGAGTCGACCAGCACCCGGTGACGATGACCTGGGCGCTGCCCGCGCGGCTGGCCTGGCGGATCTTCTGGCGCGAATCGGAAGCAGCCTCCGCCGTGACGGCGCAGGTATTGACCACCACCAGGTCGGCATCCGCGGCATCGCGCACGATTTCATGCCCGGCGGCCCGGAACTGGCTGGCGTATTTTTCAATTTCACTCTGGTTTAAACGGCATCCAATGCTGTCGAAAAAAACTTTCATCTCACGGCTTGATCACGATAAAGTTGTCAAACAAAATCTCGACGCCGGGTTCATCGTAGGTCCCGGCCAGCACCCCCACCTCACCTGAGCGGAAGGTACTATCTTCCGCGCGGGCCAGGAGCGTGCCGTTGACCAAAAGACTGAGTACCGGGCCATTGCATTCGGCCTGAAGCTGGTTCACCGCGCTGCCTCTCTGGATCACTTCACTGGATTGGAGTGATTCCGCGCTGATCACCTGGTACTGCCCGTCTTGCACGCGGAGGATGCCGTAGTAACCGTCGCTGCTAATCAGGAAGGCGTAGAAATTATCGCCATTACGGTAGCGGCAGATCAACCCAAAATCGTTGTTCTCTGGCCCGCTCACCCGGGTGGCATCTACGCTGAGGATGGCATCGCCAAAACGCTTGCCCGGCCGCGACCAGTAGTCGTAGCGCGGTTGGTTAATGCGGAAACGCAATCCACCAGACTCATAGGCAACCGCGGATTGATCCTGGCTCCAGGTGGCCCAACCACTGGTTGGGTCTGAAAAATCATCCTGAAAGAGTACCTCACCACGCTGAGCGCCGGACGGGTTGGTTTGATCAGGAAAGAGGCGACCACAAGCTGTGCAGCTCCAGGCCAGAAGCAGTACCACAATCCACAGGCGCAGCTTCGTATTCACGGCAATCCTCCGGGAAAATCCAGGTAGGCGCCACTGCTTAAGGAACAGGGCACCATTGTAGCACATGTTGCCCGTCCTGACAGGATATGCTTATGGAGCGGGCGGCGTAGCGCTGAAAAAATAGCGGTCGAGCAAACGGCGCGCGGTCAGCGCGATGGTGGTATTGGGGGCCAGGCGCTCGGCGGTCTGCAGGTGGATTTGGGCCTGATCCAGGCGCTCCCACTGCAGGTATACCTGCCCCAGGTGCAGGTGCGCCGCCGCGTTGGCCGCGTCGATCTCCAGAGCACGTTGCAAGAAGCGTTCCGCGCTGGCCATGTCGCCCAGGTAGTACATTACCTGCCCGTTCAGGTCGAGAACGCTGGCGTCTTTGGGGGCCAACTGCAGCGCCTCGCGCGCCGCGGGCAGGCCAATACCGCGCACATCCGCCTCATGGACGATGCTGTAGCGCGCCAGTTCCACCCAGTAGACCGCGCTTCCAGGCTCCAGTTCCACCGCCTTGCGGTAATGGATCTCGGCAGCCATCAGGTCGCCCGATTCGGCCAGGGTATTGGCCATTTCCAACTGCCACAGGGCCTGTTCCGGCTCCTGTTCGATGATCTTTTCCAGGTAATCCAGCGCGCGCTCCGGCTGGCCCTGCCGCCGGTAGTAGACCGAAAACAGGGCCTGCACGACGACGGAATCGGGCGCGAGTTTCGCGGCCTGCTGCAGATCGGCGGCGCCATCCTGCCCGCTTTGCTGGCGCGCCTCGCCAAGGAAAGCCCATCCATCGGCAAAGTTGGGGTCTAGCTGGGTTGCTTCTTCAAAGCACACCCGCGCCAGGTCCCATTCTCCCAGCGTGCCCAGCGACCGCCCCACCTGGAGGCGGGCCATGATTGGGTCGCCGGAAGTCAGCGCCAGGTTGAGGCCCTTGCGCAGGGTTTCGACCGCGTTGGAGAGCGCGGCGTCGCGCTGCGCGGCGTCGAGCAGCACGGGCAGCGCCTTGTCTGGCTCCAACACGGTCAAGAGCAGGCCGTGCTCATACAGCGCGTCAACGCTGTTTGGATTGCGCGAAAGCCACTGAGTAAGCGTAATTTGGGCGGCAATCAGGTCACCCTGAGCACGCTGCTGGAGATATATTTTCTGAAAGGCTTCATCCGCCGGACCGCCCACGTTGATCGCCGCCTTCCAGGCGCGCGCTGCGTTGGTGGGGTCGCCGGTTTGCAGATAGGCATTGCCCAACGCAACCAGCCCTTCGGCTGTGATGGTGCGAGCCTGGCGAGCGTTTTCCAGGGCAATGATCGCGGCAGCCGGGTCGCTGGCTTTCAACGCATTGACGCCCAAAGACTGCCACAGGTCATTGCGCCAGGGCTGCAGTTCGACCACCTTGCCAAGCGACTTGACCGCCTGGGCTGAGTTTCCCGCATCAATTGCGGCGCGGGCGTCGCGAAATCCCTGGCGCACGGCCAGCGGGTACGGCAAAAAGCCCAACACGGCCACCACGACGCATGTTATGGCGATTTCGAGCCAGAGGCGCAGGGAACGATTCTCTCTCATGAATGATCCAGACAAGTTGACTTGCCTGATTGTATCACTCTTCGCGGAAAAGTCGGGGAAGGGCGCTTTCCAGCCCGCGGGCTGGACAATATTTATGGATAGCATGCGCGGCATGTCGAGAGAAAAATGACAGAAATATTACTGTTTTTCGCGGATTTATCCACCATCTTGACAGTTGTTCTATTCGATGATACTCTTTAGCTACCCTGGCGCCGGGATCAGCGCCGTAAATAGCTTGATAATCTCTGGATATAGCTGAACCGCGTCATCAAAACCCCCAAACTAGATGGAGAAGTAAAGAATGTCAGAACGTATTGTTGGAACCGTTAAGTGGTTCAACGCCACGAAAGGCTATGGTTTCATCGGCCGTGAAGGTGGTGAGGATGTTTTCGTGCATTTTTCCGCTATTCAAATGGAAGGCTACCGGCGTCTAAAAGAAGGGCAGAACGTTGAATTCTCGGTCGAAGAAGGGCCCAAGGGCCTGCAGGCCGCGGATGTGACGATTCTTGGAGAGTAACAAGAACACATCTGACACATAAAAACCAGCCGGGCGCCCTGGGGGAAAGGCGCCCGGCTGGTTTTTGCATTAACCACAGCGCCGGTTCAGCCGGTGCGCACGCCCATGAAAAACGCGAACACTTTGGCATACTCACTGAGGGTAACTTCCCAGCCTTCGCGGCTCTGCCACCAGCTTGTGGAGCGATACCAGTGGGAACGCACCGGGCGCACGGAAAGGCGAATGCCGGTATCACGAAAGACATCGCGGAAGATGAGCCGCGTGCGCAGCGTGTGATACGGGTCGGTGACGATAATCGCCGACTGGACCTTGCCGCTCTGAGTAAGCAGCTTGCGCACCGCGGCAGCTTCTTCGAAGGTGCTGTTGCCGTGTTGTTCGGTGAAGACGATGCCGCCATCGGGAACGCCCAGGCTGATCATCTCTTCTTTTTGCAACTGGCTGTAAAGCAGCCCGGTCTCCGGGTCGGTTTCGCCGGTTTCGGTGAGCACCACCAGCCCGGCCAGCTTATCCTGATAAATCTCCACGGCTTCCTGCATGCGCTGGCGGTCGCCGCCGCCAAGGAGGACGACGACATCGGATTTTTGCAGGCTGTCGCCGACGATTAAAATGCCGCCCATCGCCCACAGCACCAGGTAGGCTAGGATAGGCAGCGCGCCCAACGCCAACAGGCCAAGCGCGCCGCAGCAGCCGCGCTGCGCGGGATTCTTCGCGTTCAGGTCTTCGGGTTGCTTATCCATACCTGGATTGTACCAAATGCGGGGCGCAGCGCAACTTACGGGGTATTTCTGCGTATATGGATATGAAAGATAGATTGGTAGATGACGACAAGGAGAAGAAGATGGAATCAAAGCAAAATGAACGGCGCGTACCCCTGCTCTTGTGGCCGTTCTGGGCGATCTGGCGGCTGCTGGCGCTCATCCTCGGCCTGACCGGGCGGCTGGTAGCCGCGATCCTGGGGCTGGTGCTGATGATCGTTGGCCTGGTGCTGACCCTCACCGTGGTAGGCTCAATTGTTGGTATCCCGTTGATGATCTTTGGATTTTTGCTGATCTTGCGCGGGTTTTTCTAAACAATGAAAAGGGCGGGGATGAACCCCGCCCTGATTTTATCGTTTCTCGAGCGCAGTTTTCATGCGCTGCAGACCTTCCAGCAGCGTGGAGCGCGGACAGCCAAAGTTGAGGCGCACAAAGCCCTGGCCGCCTTTGCCAAACATCGCGCCGTTATTGAAGGCGACGCCGCCGTTCTTGATGAAGAATTCGCACAGATCACCGGTCAGGCCGGTTTCACGGCAATCGAGCCAGGCCAGATAGGTGCCTTCGGGTTTGCACATGCGCACGCCCGGCAGTTCCGCGGCAATAAACTGCGCCATGGTTTCGATGTTCTGCTCGAGGTAGGCGAGCAGTTCATCCAGCCAGAGCTGGCCGGAGCGGTAGGCGGCAGTGGCGGCCACTGCCCCGAGCAGGTTGACACTGGGAACCAGCCCCATGCGCGCGGCTTCGACCTGCTTGCGCAGGGCGGGATCTTGAATGATGGCGAAGGAGCATTCCAATCCGGCAATATTGAAGGTCTTGCTGGGGGCCATCAACGTGACCGTGCGCTGCGCGACCTCAGGGCTGAGCGAGGCAATCGGAATGTGGCGGTGGCCAGTGTAAATGAAATCGGCGTGGATTTCATCGGAGCAGATGGTCAGGCCGCGCCGCAGGCAGATTTCGGCCATCTTTTCTAGTTCGTCCTGGCGGAAAACGCGCCCCACCGGGTTATGCGGATTGCACAGCAGGAACATCCTGGTTTGCGGATGGATGGCGGCCTCAAAGGCATCCCAATCAACCGAGTAACTGCCGTTCGGCTGGTGAGTCAGTTCCATTTCGTCTTGCTGGCCGCGGATGTTAGGGGCGACGCCAAAGAACGGATGGTAGACCGGGGTTTGCATGAGCACGCCCCCGCCCGGGCCGGCCAGCGCATGGGCCACCTGGTTGAACCCGGTTACCACGCCGGGCAAGAAGACGATCTCATCCGGCTGCACGTTCCAAGCATACAGGCGCTGCATGCGTTCCACCAGCAAGCCGCGCATTTCCGCCGGTTCTGCCGGGTAACCAAATACGCCGTGCGCCACGCGCTCTTGCAGGGCCTGGATCACCGGCTCTGGAGCGCGGAAGTCCATGTCGGCCACCCACATGGGCAGCACATCCGGTCCAAACAGCTTCCACTTGATGCTTTCCGTGGATTTGCGATCGATCACTTCGTCAAAGATAGATGCCATCGTTGCGTTCCAGTGTTTTCTATGGAATAATTACCGGGAGTTGACTTTCCTATTATACTTCTGAAAACAGGGATCGCCAGAATGGCCGAAGAAAAAACCGCCGCATTGCCCCAACTTACTATCCTATCCTCACCGGATTGGGAAGATTACGAACTGCTCGACAGCGGCGACGGCCAGAAGCTGGAACGCTATGGGCCGTACCGTTTTGCGCGGCCCGAACCTGAGGCTGTGTGGCGGCGCGCCCTGCCGGAAAAATCCTGGCAAAACGTCGACGCCGTGTTTCGCCCTTCGCCGGAAGAAAACGGCGGCCACTGGGAAACGCTAAAAAAGCTCAAGCCGCGCTGGGGCATGCAGTATAAAGGGATGCACTTCTGGGCGCAGGTGACCGCCTCGCGCCACCTGGGCGTTTTTCCTGAGCAGGCCAGCCAGTGGGACTGGATCCGCGAGCAGGTGCAGAACGCCAAACGCCCGCCGGCGGTACTCAACCTGTTTGGCTACACCGGGCTGGCCTCGCTGGCCGCGGCGCAGGCCGGGGCGCGGGTAACGCACGTAGACGCCTCGCGTAAGGTGGTCTCCTGGGCGCACGAGAACTTGCAGGCGACCGGCCTGGATGAAGACCGCGTGCGCTGGATAGTAGACGACGCGGTCAAATTCGTGCAGCGCGAAGGCCGGCGCGGCACGCGGTACGACGGGATCATCCTGGACCCGCCCAAGTTTGGCCGCGGCCCCAAAGGCGAAGTGTGGGAATTCTACAAGCTGCTGCCCGATCTGCTGGAAGCCTGCGGCCAGGTGCTGGCCGCGCGACCGTTGTTCCTGGTGCTTACGGCATACGCGGTGAAAGCTTCATCCATTACGCTGTCCCAGGCCGTGAGCGAAATGATGGCAAGCTACGGCGGAACAGTGACCGCGGGTGAGGTGGCCCTGGTAGAAAATAGCGCCGGGCGGGTGCTATCGCTGGCGATCTTCGCGCGTTGGGCTGCCGGCACGCAAAGATAACCCGGCGGGGTACCGGTAATCCGGCCTAATCGCGGTACAATAGGTCAGGCTGTTTTCACCTGCCAAACACTTGAAGGATGCTGCGCATGAAAAACCAACCTGTCATTGGCCTGATCGGCTCCGGCGTTATGGGAGAAGCCCTGGTGGGCGGTATCCTGCAAAAAGGGCTTACCTGCCCCGAACATATTCGCGCTTCGGACCCGCTGGCAGACCGTGGGGAAGAACTGCACGCCCGGTTCGGTATCCAGCCGTTCACCGAAAACGGCCCCGCCGTGGAAGGCGCGGATGTGGTGATTCTTTCCGTCAAACCGCAGCGGTTAGACAAAGTGCTGGCGGGGCTGCGCGGGCATATTGCGCCGCACGCGCTGGTGCTGTCGATCGTCGCCGGGGCGTCCATCGATGCCATTTCCGGCGGGCTGCAGCACCCGGCAGTGGTGCGCTCGATGCCCAATACACCGGCGCAGATCGGGGAAGGGATCACCATCTGGACCACCTCGGATGCGATCAGCGATGAGCAAAAAGAGATCGCGCAGCAGCTTCTCTCCGCTTTAGGGCAGGAAATATATGTGGAAGAAGAAAGCTACCTGGACATGGCGACAGCCCTTTCCGGCACCGGCCCGGCGTATGTATTCCTCTTCATGGAAGCGATGATCGATGCCGGGGTGCACCTGGGTTTCCCGCGCCGGATCGCGGAGCAGTTGGTCGTGCAGACCATTCGCGGGTCAGTGAATTTTTACACCAAGAATAAAATGCACCCGGCCACGCTGCGCAACCAGGTCACCTCTCCGGGCGGCACATCCGCCGCGGCGTTGTATTACCTGGAAAAAGCCGGTTTTCGTACGGCTATCTCGCGCGCGGTGTGGGCGGCTTACGAGCGCTCGCAGGAATTAGGCAAGGGAAGGAACAGCCAACCGCCGGAGAAGACCGGCGAAGGCGACTGAGAGATAAACAAAATCCCCCGGTCTTTTCCGGGGGATTTTTCATCACTGGCTGAGGGTTTACTGCGGCGTAAACGTCAGCTTGAAGTTCATCTTCGATGGGCCGCTGGCATCGTTGCTGGCGACGCCGATCAGGTAGATGGTGCCGGCCGAAGCCTGGAACTGGAAACCGGACTGCTGGCCGTTCCAGTCGTCGTTGTAGCCCATGGCGACCCACTTGCCGCCCGAGTAGCGATAAGCGCTCAGCACCGTGTTGTAGTTGCTGCCGGTGGTTTGCACGCCCAGGGTACCGCTTTGGGTGGGCTTGAATTTGTACCAGACTGTGCGGTAACCGCGGCCGCGACCGTCGGGGATCAACGGCTCGTCGGTGGTCGTGGTTGCTCGATTGACATCAAGCTGACCGGAGTATTCGGTCACCTTGTTGGCGCCGGCGTACTTGACGATCGCTGAGCTGGAAATGCGGTTATTTGCGGGCAGGCTGGGGGTGTAGGTCAGGTTGAAGACCAGCGTGCCGCCGGTCGTCGGACGGCTGGCGACCTCGATATAGTAGGTCGTGCCAGTTTTGACCGTGGCGCTAACGTACGACTGCTTGGTGCCGCCGTAGCTGTCATTGGCCTTGACGAGCTTAAAGCCGCCAGTGGAAGTACGCGTCCAAACACCCAGGATGGTGTCGTAGTTGGAGCCGATGGTCTTTACCTTGAGCGAGCCGTTGTAGGCAGCATCGAAGCGATACCAGACCGTATTCGAGCCTTTGAGCGGTTTTGCAAACGCAAAGGTGGGATCGGTGGACTCGCTGGTCGCGCCGCGCACATCGAGAGTCTGGTTGTAGGTCACCGAGCCGCCGGTGTAGCTGATGACTACCGGCGAATTTACGCTGTCATTAGAAGGCGCGGGACCAACCGGAACCTGCGTCGGAGCCGGGGTGGCCGTAGGCGCGGTTTTGGTTGCGGTTGGCGCGGGGGGCTGGGTGGGGCTGGCGCCGCCCTGATAGACGACATAGGTAGCGCCGTAACCAACACCCGAGGTGCCCCATTTGATGCGCATGAAACCGTTTTCGCCCCAACTGGGGCCCCACGAATTGCGCAGGATCCAATACTGGCCGGCATCATCCCAACCTACAAGGTGAACGGCATGGTTGACCTGGCCGCTGCCGCCGCACTGGCCGCGCTCATCGGTGGCAAAAACACCGCTGCGGTAGCTGCCCCAGGCATTGCCGGAGCAAACCGAGACCGCAACTGAGCCGTAGTTGTAAATGGCATTCTTGATCTGGTCGACGCTGGGGATGTTGTTGGAACTGCCGGAAACGTAGCCCCAACTGCCGATCTTATAGGGATGGTTCCCAACTGCCGAGCAAGTGCTGTTGCTGGCCTTGTAGGGCATGCTCGATTCGAGCACAGCGCCGGCAACGCTCTGGTTGTTGGCCACGGTAGACTGGTGGTATTTGTGCGCCCACCAGCCCCCATTGCAGGAATAGCCGTCTTTATTGCAGGAGATGAGGAACTGCTCCGACAGGTCGGCGGAAACGCCACCCTGCACGATCATCGCCGATTCCATGGCGGCTACTGTGCCAAACGCCCAGCACGAACCGCAAGAACCCTGATCGCGGACCGCGGGCACCTTACCCTGATCGCGCCAGTCGAAGTGCGTGGGCAGGCCAACGGTTGGCTCATTCACGGCGGGGCCGGGGAGCTCCGGCGCGGATTCAACCACAGGCTGTACCGGATTGCTCAGGTCGATCTGCTGCGGGAATTCGGCCAGGGTGAGGGCAATGCGCCGGGTGGGAACGGAACCCGCTTCCCAAGGGCGGCGGTAGAGCAGGTGAATGGTAGCGCTGCCTTCAGCGCTACTTTGCAGGGTGAGCGTGGTTTGCGCAGGCGCGCTGGGTTTTTCCACAAACGACTGGAGCTGCGGTTCTTGCACCTGCTGCACCAGAGTCGAATCACCCTGCACCAGTTCCCAGGCATAGCCCGTGGCGGGGCGGCTTTCCAACACTACCGGGATCACCTGCCCAGCCTGGACTGGCGCGGTGACATCCACAGCGATTACGCCGTCCAGCAGGTCAATCTCTGGGGCGATCTCTGCGTACAACAACTGGCGCAGGTCCTGGGTGGAACCATTACCGGTCAAAATCACATGGAAACTGCCATCGCTGCCGTCTTCCACGGCGTAGGTCGCGTTGTAGCGATCGAGCGATTTGGAAGAGAGCATATCGTTAATCTGGGCTTTAGCCTGGTCTGGGCCGCCGAGAGCGTCCACCTGCGCGCTGGTGGGAGTCAGCTCGAAATCCAGCGACCAGGCGGCGGGAGCCGCGGGCTGCTGGACCTGCGGGGCGGGCGTTTCTTGCTGCGCCAGCACCGGAGCCGGGCTGAATGACATGTTTGCAATACTCAGGCTGGCAAGCAGTACAACGGCCGCCAGTTTGCGCGCAAAATGAGACTTCTCAGGTTTCATGGTTGTTCCTTTCAACGATAAGGTTTTGCGACGCCACCATTGATCCTACAAGTCGAACTGTAGGTTGACGACACCACAGGTTTTGGGGCAAAGGAAAACACCCTTCCCAGGGGCTTATGGCGATTGTAAACGAAAAAATCGCGCTGCGACTTTACATTTTATTCACGTTGTTGTAACAAGATGGATACTTAAGAGCGGTTGGGCAGCCTGGAATCTGGCTGCGCTTCTCCCATCCAAACAAAAAACTGGCCGGGATGATCATCCCGGCCAGTAACGCGCCAGTTGGCGGTGAAAGCACCGCCGGTTGGATTTAGTTGCCGCAGGGCGACACGTTGCGCCAGGCAGGCACGATATCGACCTGCTCCTGAGTGCCCGCCGCGCCGTAGTAGATGGTCACCTTGCGGTTGCTGATCTCACCGCAAGCGGCATCCTTTTCGACATAGTCCCACGAGCCGAGGGTGTACTTGTATTCCATCACGTAACCCTCATCCAGGTTCAGGGTGATTGTCCAGTGCGTGGCATCCACCTGGGTCATCACCGTGCCACCCGGGTTCCAGCCGTTGAAGTTACCCGCGATGTAGACCGGCAGCCCGGTCGCGGCAGTCGAATCGGGCACGGTGACATTGAACGTGACCGCCACCGGACGCGCTACGGCGCTGGCTTCCAGTTCCGCGGAGAAGTCTGACCGGTTGAAGGACGTATCTACCGCGAGCACCACGTAGAAATAGGTGCTGTTGGCGGTTACCGTCCAATCGGTGAACTCCAGCGCCGGGGCATTGACGGCGCCAATCTGCGTGTAAGGCCCGCCGGATGCATCGGAGCGGAAGATTTCATAGCGATAGACCGCGCCATCCACGTCCAGGCTGGCATCCCAGGCCAGGCTGAGGAAGCTGTTTGAGGCAGTGGACACGCGCAGGTTGGCCGGCACGGACGGCGGAGTGACGTCCGCGGAGGCTTCCACGGTCAACTTGCCGGGGTTGGCTGGAAGCTGGCCGGCTGCAACCGGACCGTTCAGATCGGCGTAGAGCCATTCACGGCCGCCGGTGGTGCTGTAGCGGTAGACGTAATCGAAGACGCCCACCGCCTGCGGCAGCAGGCTGGCCTTGAACTCATCGTTATTTCCCGCGTCCACATTGAATACCGCGTTGACCCACAACCAGCCGCCGGCAGCCGGGTCAGAGCCTTCGGGCCCGTAGCCTACCTGGGCGATCAGGCCGGGGGTGACGCCGGGCTGCGCGGTGCGTCCGTCAATCCACACCTGACCGTAGATATCGGCGGTGGGGTTAACGGCGGAGATCACCGTAGTCAGGGTTGGAGGCCACTGCAGGTTGGCCCAGCCGATGAGCATGTGCGGCAGAGCTTCGATTTCATTCGAATAGGCGCTCTCGTTGCCTGCCGCGTCCAGCGCGGTGACGACATAGTAGTAGCGGCGGCCGTTGACCACGGAGGTATCAATCACTTCGGTGGTGGTGACATCGAACAAAGACGAATAACCACCGGCGGTGACCGGACTGCGGTAGACGCGGTACGCAGCCGCGCCAGAGACCGCGTTCCAACTTAAGCGTACCTGGCCGTCTTCATCGGCGGCTGCCAGCCCGGTGGGGGCTGCCGGAGGTTTGAGGTCGATGCCGGGTTTGGTCACCAGCACCGCGCCCCACATGGCGTTGACTGTGAGGGTAACCGTGCCGCCGCTGACGGTGTACTGCCCGCCATTGAGCTTATCGGTGAGCACGCTGCCTTCGGGCAGGTAGCCCTGCACGGGGATCACCAGTTCATGCGCGCTGCCAGAATTGTTGACGGCAATCAGAGCCGCGCCGGAAGCGTCTTTGCGACCGTAGGCATACGTGCCGTTATCATTGTGCGTGTACAGCCGGTCGAAGCTGCCGGTGCGCAGGAAGGAGTAGGCTTTGCGCACGGCGATCAGCTTCTTGTAATGGCTGCGCAGGCTGGTATCCATGCTGTTCCAGGGGAAGGCGCGGCGATCGTCGGGGTCGGTATCGCCGGTCAGGCCAACCTCATCACCGTAGTAGACCGTGGGCGCGCCGGGCATGGTCATCTGCATGATCGCCAGCAGCTTGAGCCGGTCTTTGCCAACTGCCACATTGGCCGCGTTGAACTCGCGTTCTTCGCGGTTGCGCGCGCCGGGTGTCAGCGCCCACAGAATACGCTGCGTGTCGTGGCTGTCAACCAGGTTCATGGTAGTCAGGTAGGCTGCCCGCGGGTAGTCTTCTTCGATCGACTGCAGAACGCTGTCGAACTGGTCGACGTTGAGCGGGATGATATCGCCCTGATTGGGATCATTCACGCCGCCCACCAAAAAGCCGAGCATGGCGCGGCGGAAGCGGTAGTTCATGGTGCTGTCCAGTTCGTCGCCCAGCAGCCATTCGCTGGCATCATCCCAGATTTCACCGATGATCACCGCATTGGAACTGGCGGATTTGACGCGCGGCCGGAATTCGGCCCACCACTGGTGGCTCTTATCCGGGGCGACGTCCAGCCGCCAGCCGTCGGCGCCCATCTTGATCCATGTACGCGCCACGCTGTAGTTTGAACCGTAGATGAAGTCTTTGACCTCGTCGGTTTCGGTCAGCACCGGCAGGGTATCAAAGCCCCACCAGGAGTTGTAGGTATCCGGCCAACTGCTGAAGGTGTACCAGTCGTAATACTTCGAATCCTGGCTTTCATATGCGCCCACGGTGGGGTATTGGGAGTATTTATCGAAATACAGGCTGTCGGAAGAGGTGTGGTTGAACACGCCATCCAGGATCAGGCGGATGCCCTTGGCCTCCGCGGCTTTGGCCAGCAACGCAAACTGGAGCGTATTACCCAGGTTGTTGTCGATTTGCAGGTAGTTGCTGGTATCGTACTTGTGATTGGATGGGGCTTCAAAGATCGGGTTGAAGTAGATCGCGGTCACCCCCAGATCTTTGAGGTAATCCAGCTTGGCCAGCACGCCTGCCAGGTCGCCGCCGTAAAAATCGCGGCCCATTGGGTTTTCAGCGCAAGGCTCGGCCAAACCCTGGTACCCGCGGCAGTAGCCTTCGGGCAGGTCCGTCCAGGCTTTCTTGATGATCTCCTCACCGTAGACCGTGCCGTCGCGTTTGGCAGACGGGTCATTGACTTTCAGGCCGTTGAAGAAGCGATCGGGGAAGATCTGGTAAACCACCGCGTTCTTCATCCAGTCCGGGGTTTTGAAATCTGGGGAGTATACATCGATCTGCCAGGAGTAATCCGGCGAGAACTCGAAGGTCTGGCCCCAGGCACCGTCAAACAGGTTGTTGTCTTCGTAGTAGACTTCCTTGGAACCATCGCGGACGATGAAGCGATACCACAATACGGTGGGAACATCCTGCGCGGGAATTTGAGCCTGCCAGTAGTCGTACCCGAAGGGGTCTTCGTCGGTGGTTGCCACCAGGTCCATTGGATACAGGCTCTGCGCCCCGGCGGCGGTGTTCCAGACGCGCAGGGTGACGCCAGTGACGTCGTTGCGATAGGTGCGGAAGCGCAGGTAGACCGGCACGCCAGTGGTGACTGCGCCCTGCGGCACGCGGTAGAGCGTATCGCGCGAGTTGTGGCCCAGGCCGTCCCACCAGACGTTGTCATCCGGCTTGGGAACCGGCTGCACTTCTTCCAACTCGACGTAGACCGAGCCGTTGAGCGGGTTCACGGAGAAGGTTGCCTGCTGTCCGGCTTCGACCGTAGTGAAGAGGACGGTTGAAGCGTTGACGTTGCGCCCGTTAGCGCCGACGGCGTCCCAGCTTCCGGTGGCAACGGCTTTGTACTCGTAGGTTCCCGCGGCCGGGATGGCGTAGGTAAGGCTATAGGTTCCGTCGCCCGCGGCGGTCATGGCGGTGGCCGGGTTGGCATTCTCCCAGCCCTGCCAGTTGCCTACCGCGGTCCAGGCGGCAGTACTGTCGAGCACGCCGATGCGGTTCGTATCCGGAACCCAGCCATCAGCATAGGTATTGGCGTCGAAGAAGATCGTCACCACCTGCCCGTCGGCCTGGGTCACAAACCAGCTATTTTCGGGCGGGTAGTTGGTTGACCAATCGGTTGTGGTAACTTTGAATTCATAGCGCCCGGCGGTTGCGATGGGGATTTCGGTGGTGAATATGTTATCGCCCGCGGTTGCATCGCCGTGGGTGCCGTCATCATACAGCGGGTTATCCTCACCGGCCCATCCGTTGAACGAGCCGCGAACAAACCAGATGGACGGATCAGCGGATGCGCTGTGCGTTGGCAGCAGGGTGACAATTAATGTCAGCACCGTCAACACGGCCATCAACTTCTGCAAGTGCTTTTGTGCTCCCATATACCAGTTCCCTCCAGAGTTCTCGCGTGGATATGATGATTGGAATCAAAAAGCCTTACCTGTCCGGCAAGCAGCATTGTGGTCGGTTTTTCGAACAACAAGGCGGATAACGAAAGGTGTAGTATGCCCGGTCATGTGCCCCCAGGTGGTGTGCATCCGGCTGCCACTACAAAGAAAAAACGCGTGCATCGCTGCACACGTTTATCTTAGCCACTTCCTTACAGAAATGCAAGGTGTCAGGGTTTGGAGGCGAAGTTGACCGTGGTGTAGCCAACAAATTTCGCGGATGAATTAAGCAAGAAACCGACGCCAATATCCGTGACCGCGGGGTTGAGGATGTTATCGCGGTGGACCTGGCTGTTCATCCACAGCGTCTGCACCACCCATTCGGGCGAGCCGCCGAAGGCCGGGTTTCCGGCAGCGACATTTTCATACGCCGCAGCGTAGGAATAGCCGCGCGCCTGGATGCGCGTGAACCAGGTGGAGCCGTCGGTGCCGTAATGCTCGACGAAGTTATTGCAGCTCATGTCAAGTGTATGGTCGAGCGCGGCGAGGCTCAATTGTTCATCCACGCGCAGCGCCGGAAGTCCGCGGTTGGTGCGTTCGGCATTGATCAATTCGATCAGCCGGCGGGTATAGGCAATATCAATTGTGGCGCCGCAGCCGGACGGTACGCTGGCCGGCGGCGAAGCCGGCTGAGCGGGTGGGCTGGACGGCTGGGAGGATGGGGAGGATGGGGCAGGAGCGGTGGTGAGAGTGGTCGCCGGCCCGGTTTGGGGAATGTCTTGCGCGGGAGCGGAAATCATTTGCACCGGCACCTGAATGGTGACCCAGATGCGCGGGTTATCCGCGCCGGCCAATCCCACCACGCTGCCCTGCGGGTTGACGATCTGCCAGTAGCTGGTGTACACGCCGCCGCCAGTGGGCGCGGTCATCTGGATGGAAAGATCGGCGACGGCCTGCGGCTGGACAACCGGCAGCGCCAGGCTGGTTTCCGCGGTCATCGCTTCTCCGGCATAATACACCAGCCGGTAGCTGCCGTCCCATGGGCAGGAGCCGCTGTTGAGCAAGCGCCAGGTTTTGACAAAACCGGTGCCCGGCTGGATCTTTTCCAGATCCGGCACGGTGACATCGGCGACAAACCTTGCCTGGGCAAGGCAATCGGCCGGGGCGCTGACCGGCTGCGCAACCTGAGACGCGGTTGGCTGCGGCATTGGCTCGCTCGGAGGGCTTTGCGCAGGCTCGGCGGTCGGCGGGATGGTAGGTTCCAGACCGGGCGAGGCCGCGGT
>DATCUC010000056.1:0-4224 GCA_036567625.1 Anaerolineaceae bacterium
GAGCAGCCCCACCAGCACCAGGTGAATAAACCCGCCAGTACTGGCGTTTTCTCCAAAGCGAAACAGATTAAACGGGTAGGTGACAAGGTGAAACAGGCCCACCGCCTGGCCGGGAAAGATCAGCAGCTTCATGCTGCCAAACACGGCCAGCAGAATCCATATGCCAAACATCACCTGCCGCCGCCGCTCGGATATGTGCAGCAAATTGAGCAGGCGCGCCAGGTAATGGCTGCCGAGAATTACCACCCCCAGCACCAGCGCCGTTCCGGCCCAGGTGATCTGACCCGCATTCAGGCCGCTGTACCAGCCGCTGATCAGCATGACTTCCATGCCGATGATCAGCAGCCGCGCCAGTTCCGCCCAAAACCGGATGCGGATTACCAGCGGCTGCGCGGGAAGCGGGCGGGCGCTGCTCACGCGGGCTCCAGCGGGGCCGGTGGGAGCTGCAAAACGCGCATGCCCGGGATTTGTGGCAGGTCATCCACCTGGTAAGTCAGCAGGGTAATGTGTGGGCGGTGCTGGCGCAGCCGCACCAGCATTTCCGCCAGTTGCGGACTGACGAAAGCCGTCACGATCACCAGCGTGGCGCCGTAGGGCAGGTGCGGCAGGGCCTTGCCCAGCACCCATTCGAACGTGCCGGTAGTGAAGCTCGTCACCCCGGCCAGCGCCTGCAGCAGCAGAGCCGGCTGGTTGCGCGAGCGCCCTGGCAGGATGCGGAAGGGCTGGTCGGCATGCGCCAGGCAGCCATTGGAAAACAGGCCTACGGCATAGCCGTCGTTGAATCCCTGCGTGACCAGCGTGGCCGCAACGCTCACCAGGTGCTCCAGGATGTGCGGCTCTGTCCCCAGCCAGTGATGCTCAGTGGTGGCGACGTTCAGGCACACCAGCATCACCTGCGCCGAAATGTGCTCGTACTGCTTTACCTGCAGGGTACCCGTGCGCGCGGTTGCCGGCCAGTGCACGCGCCGGAAGTCATCTTCCGGGTGATAATCGCGCACGCCCATCACGTTGGTTGGATCTTCAAAGCGGCGGCGCGTTGAGCGGCGGTCGCCAAACGGATCGTTGGCCGGCAGGCGCAGCGTTTTCAAAGGGGCCGGCGCGGGGAATACGGTGATGTATTCCTGCTGCTCCAGCCGCTGCTGGGTTTCAAACATGCCCAGCATATCTCCTGATTCCAGGTCAATTGGGCCGACCGGATAATACCCGCGCTTGCGCAGCAGCAGCGAATACCCGCGCGCCGCCTGTTGGAACCAGCGCAGGCTGTACAGGTTGACCAGCGAGCCCTGGTCTGGCACGTGCGTTGGCGCCAGGACGGTAGTGTCTTCGGGCCCAACCGCGCGCGGCCAGGCGTCGCACACGCGCAGCCAGGATACCGGTAGCAGTTTGCGGTTTTCGATTTCCAGGCGGAGATCAAACTTCTCACCCGGGAAACCGCGCCGGTAGTGCCAGCGCCGCCGGTAATGCACGTTATCCAGGGCATGCCGGTTCCACAGCCAGGCAATGTACAGCAGCACCACCAGGGCCGCCGCCACGCTGACCAGCCACGACAGGCTGAACAGCGCCCCCAGCAGAATGACCATCAGCAGCAGCGGAAACCAACCCCGGCCGATCATTTGGGTTCCACAGGCACCGGAACAGCAGAAACGATATCAGCCATCAACTCTTGCGTGTTTCTCCCGCGCAATTGGGCCTGCGCTGAAACCATCAGGCGGTGCGCCAGTACGGGCGGGGCCATTTTCTTCACATCGTCGGGCAGCACATAATCCCGGCCGTGGATTGCGGCCCAGGCCTGAGCCGCCTGATACAACGCCAGCGTGGCACGCGGGCTGGCGCCCAAGGCAATGTCGCGGTCATCTCGCGTGGCGCGTGCCACGCGCACCACGTAATCGCGCACGCTGTCTTCAACGCGCACCTCGCGCCGGGCTTCAATCCACCCGGCAATTTCTTCCGGCGTCGTCACCGCGCTCAGGCTTGCCAGCGGGTCGGCTTTACGGAACCGTTCCAGGATGGCATTTTCTTCTCTTTGATCGGGGTAGCCGATGGCGATGCGCATGAAAAAGCGGTCAATCTGCGCTTCGGGCAGCGGAAAGGTACCTTCCAGTTCCACCGGGTTTTGGGTGGCCAGCACCAGGAATGGCCGCGGAAGCTGCCGGGTAACCCCGTCAGCCGTCACCTGGCGCTCTTGCATCGCTTCCAGCAGCGCCGATTGGGTGCGCGGCGTGGCGCGGTTGATCTCGTCCGCCAGGATCACGTTGGCCATCACCGGGCCAGGGCGGAACTCAAATTCTTGCGCTTTGAGGTTAAACCAACTTAACCCGGTTACGTCTGAGGGCAGAAGGTCTGGGGTGAATTGAATGCGGCGAAACGAGCATCCCAGCGAGGCAGCCAGCGCCCGCGCCAGGGTGGTCTTGCCGGTTCCGGGCACATCTTCGAGCAAGAGATGTCCTTCGCACAATACGCACGCCAGCACCATTTGCAGCGTTTCTTCTTTGCCAATGATGACTTGCTGGATATTCTCCACCACCCGCTGGACAGCATTTTGGATCATGCGCTACCCTCCTGAAGATGAAATAGATTGTATCACCGGAAAGCTTTTACCAGTGCTTCGCCTTATCCACGGATTGGCACCCCCGTCGAAACTCATCTAGACATGCAGCCATTTTGGGCCGCTTGCTGCCTTAAAAGCGTTTGCTCCTCGCGCTGAATGCCCTATAATTATGCTGTTAGCCATATCACGGTTCAGGGGATACCCTTGGAAAACAATACTGCTGTTCCGCTGTCTGTCCGCAACCTGACCTTTCGCTACCGCATTCGCCAGGAACCGGCCATTCAGAGCATCAACTTAGACCTGCACCCGGGTGAATTGATGCTGTTGGCCGGTTCTAGCGGTTGTGGAAAAACCACGTTAATGCGTTGTATTAACGGGCTTATTCCGCGCACCTATCGCGGCGAGCTCTCGGGTGAGATCGACCTGTTTGGCCGGCCGGCGCGTGAGATGAGTATGGCCGAGCTGTCGCAGATCGTGGGCACGCTGCTGCAAGACCCGGAACGGCAGATCGTGGGCAGTTATGTGCTCAACGACGTGGCCTTTGGCCTGGAAAATCTTGCCCTTCCGCACGCGGAACTTAACCGCCGCGTGGATGAAACCCTGGATTATCTGGGCATCCTGCACTTACGCGACCGTGAAACATTTGGCATTTCAGGCGGAGAAAAGCAGAAGGTGGCCCTGGCCGGCGTGCTGGCGATGAAGCCGCGCGTCCTGCTCCTCGATGAGCCGCTCGCCAGCCTCGACCCGGCCTCGGCCAGTGAAGCCCTGCACCTCTTCCGCCGCCTGGCCGATGAGGGCATTTCGATCTTGCTTGTCGAGCACCGCGTGGAAGATGTGCTGGCCATTCACCCCGACCGGGTGATGTACCTGGATGCTGGCCGGCAAGTGTATTCCGGTGATTCCGTTGGGCTAATGCGCGTAGTCAATTATCATCATATCAAGCTGCCGGCTCAGGTGGTAATGGAACGCGCCGCGAGCGAACCCCCTCCTATTTTTGAGCCTCTGTTGAAAGCCGAACATCAGGAACCCCTGGTCGAATTCCGCGATGTTTCTTTCCGCTATGCCGCCGACTTGCCGTTTGTGCTGCACAACATCAATCTGACGATCCACAAAGGCGATGTCATCGCCATCCTCGGGCATAACGGCGCGGGTAAGTCTACCCTGGTAAAACATGCCATGGGCCTGATCAAGCCCACCACCGGTGATGTTCTGCTGGAAGGCAAGAATACGCGCGATATTTCCGTGGCTCAGGCCGCCAATACCATCGGTTATGTTTTCCAGAGCCCCTCGCAGATGCTTTTTGCGCAAACTGTACGCGAAGAACTGGCGTTCGGCCCGAAAAATATGCGCCGCGACACGAACGTCATCCAGCAGGATGTAGATATGGCGCTCAAAACCGTGCGGCTGGAAGAAGAGATCGATTCCCCGCCGCTGGCGTTGTCTTTCGGCCAGCAAAAGCGCATCAGTATTGCCGCGGTGCTGGCCATGCGCTCGCGCATCCTGATGATGGACGAGCCTACCGCCGGACAGGATTACTGGAATTACATGGCCTTCATGGATGTGATTTTGCAAATGCAGGGATTTGATTCGATCCTGTTCATTACCCACGATGTTGACCTGTCGATCATTTACGCCAACCGCGTGCTGCTGGTGTACGGCGGGCGCATTATCGCCGA
>DATCUC010000057.1:0-4420 GCA_036567625.1 Anaerolineaceae bacterium
TTCCAGCACCACGCCGGTGAGGATGGCCAGCCCCAATCCCACGGCCAGCGCCAGCAAGAAGCCTGGGAAGGTGGCCGCCGGTTCGCCCCAGGGCAGCGCCACGCCGCGGTTGGTGAGGTAGACCGGCCCGGGCAGCATCACCGCCTGGTTGACTCGCGGAAATTTAATAAAAACGCCGATATACAGAAAGATCAGCAGCACCAGCAGCGGTATGTTGCGCAAAAATTCAATATATACGCGCGCGATACCCCGCACCAGAAAGTTGCGCGACAGCCGCGCCACGCCGACGACAAACCCCACCAGGGTGGTCAGCACAATCCCCACCGCCGATACCTGCAGCGTGTTGAGCAGCCCCACCAGAAAGGCTTGCGCGAAGGTGCTCGAGCGCGAATACGGGATCAGTGTCTCGCCAATGTCAAACCCGGCCGTGCCGCGCAGAAAATCGAAGCCCAGGCTCAAACCCTGGCGGCGCATGTTAGCCAGCATATTTCCGGCCAGGTACCAGGCCAGCGCGCCCAGCAGCAGCACGAAGATCAACTGCCCAACCACGCGCAGGATGCGCTCATCGCGGAATACAGCCGGCCGGGTCGATTTCATCCGTGGACCGCCCTTCGCTTCTGCCAACGAATACAATTCCGGCCTCTCCCCCAAACCGGCAGGAGAGGCCGGAGAAAATCATCTTCTACCGGAACGGCGGGGAGTACAGCAGGCCGCCGTCAGAGTACAGGCTATTCAGGCCACGCGGGATGAAGGTAGGCGTGCCTTCGCCCAGGTTGCGCTCGTAAACGTCGCGATAGTTGCCCACGGCTTTGATCACGTTCACCGCCCAGTCGTTTTCCAGGCCGAGTTTCAGCCCCAGGTCGCCTTCCGCGCCGACAAAGCGCCGGATTTCCGGGCTGTCAGCCGTCGCGCCGGATTCGACGTTTTCGCTGGACAGGTTGTATTCTTCCGCCTCGATCAGCGCGAAGCCTACCCAGCGCACAATGTCGAACCACTGGTCATCGCCGTGCCGCACCGCCGGCCCCAGCGGCTCTTTCGATAAGGTCACATCCAGGATCACGTGCGCGTCCGGGTCCGAGAGCAGGCCCTTGGCAACCGAGGATAGCTGTGACTTGTCGCTGGTGACTGCATCGCAGCGGCCTTCAGAGTACGCGCCGTAGGTGGCGTTGACGTCATCAAACACGGCGGGCGTGTAATTGATCCCGGCAGTTGCCATCACATCTGCCAGGTTAAGTTCGGTTGTGGTGCCTTTCTGCACGCAGATCGTGCCGCCTTCCAACCCATCCAGCCCGGTGATGCCGCTGTCGCTGGGAACCATAATGCCCTGCCCGTCGTAGAACGTAGTGCCGGTGAAGTTCAGCCCCAGTTCGGTGTCGCGCACCAGCGACCAGGTAGTGTTGCGCACCAGCACGTCAACCTCACCGGTTTGCAGCACCGTAAAGCGTTCCTGGGTGGTGGTGGCGCGAAATTCCACCGCGTTGGGGTCGCCAAAAACGGCCGCGGCAATGGCGCGGCAGTAATCCACGTCAAACCCGGCATAGTTGCCCTGCGCATCCAGGTACGAGAACCCGGGCAACTGCCCGTTGATGCCGCACACCAGCTTGCCGCGCGCCTTCACTGCGGCCAGGGTTTCGCCAAAACCTGCCGGGCTGGGCATCGCGCCGGTGGCCGCCGGAGCCGCTGCGGGAGCGGTAGCCTGCGCCGCGCCGGAAGTCACCGGTACGGCGGTTGCGATCTCTGTAGCCAGGTCGGCGGCTGTTTCTACCGCTTGCGGCGCGTTGGACATCACTTCAGTGGCCATGGGCTGCACTTCCGCCGGAAGCGTCACTTCCGTTTGGGGCTGCCCTGCACCTGTGCAGGCCGATAAGACCAGGACCAGCACCGACAAGATACCGATAAGTGGAAATCCCTTCCTGAGCATCCTTTCCTCCTCTGACCAATAAAACAGTAACTTTGACCGATATTGTAAATAAATTATAGAGCAGGCAAGGGTGACAAACAAGGCGCTGTATGGGTGATTTTATAGTCAACCCTTACGAGGAGCAAAGCGATCTGCTATGGTTTGAAGGACTGGAATGTCGAGCATATTCTCCAAAGTTCTTAATGTCCATTTGTTCGTCAGGAATGAAAAATGAACGTTTTCCGCGGGAAAGGTATAAAAAAGAACCGGGCAAGTATCGATCACCTGTCGAAATAACCGATGGTCAAGTGGCTGCATTCCCCACTTGCCAAGCAGGTCCAGCCTTCCAGATGGGAGATGATACCCTTCAATTGGAGAGCCGGGAATTGCGTGTGCCCAAATGAAGGGGACAATCTTATGAATCTGCGAATACGGAATTTCAAAGAACTCTCTATCCCGAGGTGTCGTTGTCCATATCCATTTTCCGGATGTCATCGTTCCAAAGCGATTTGGGAACGATCGAATGGAAATCGATTGGAGAGCCTCTTGCGGGGAATCTTTTTTCTGAAGATACTCTTCAAAAGAGATAGAGTCGGACGGATTCGACGGGTCTGTAAACCACAAATCCGCCGAGATGTACCAGCTGTGATTGCGCTGGCTCAATTTTTTCAGAACTTCAATCCGAATCGGGTCCGCCCATGCTTCACGCGGATCATTGTTCTCCGCTGATTTTCCGTAAATAGAAAAGAGAAAAACTTTTACATCATCAAAGATAGAAAACTCAGCCAAATTTCCGGGGCTGAGTGAAAGTGATCTTTGATCGTGGTTTAGCGGATAATGGATTTTTCTTATCCGCTCGGGCCAGGTTTCCTCATACTCATACATCTCATCTTCGGTAAGCTTAATCGTGAAATCTTCTATCATCGCTGTCCTCTTGATCGGTTAAGGAGCGGTGGTTATTTTAATGCCAGTTCTTATTCGACCTGATAGGGCACTTCAATAATCACTACTCCCGGGCGGGTGAGCAGCGCCATGCGCAGCATAAAAGCTGTCTGATTGTGCAAAATGCTGGTCCACCAGCGCCGCGACACAAACTGCGGCACGACCACCAGGACTGCCTCGTTTTTCTGGCAAATTCGCAGCAGCGATTCAATATACTCGAGGATCGGCTCGAGCAGCAGCCGGTAAGGCGATTGTAAGATCAGCAGGCGCACGCCTTCGCCGAAAATGCTCCATTTTTCCTGAATCTTCTTTTCATCCTCGGGGGTCATCGAAACAAAAACCGCGGTGACGTCGTTGGAGAATGAACGCGCGTGGCGCAGCGCGGAAAGTGTCCCCTGGTGCACGCCGCTGATCGGAACAATCACCCGGTAGCGCACCAGGCGGTTTGGCGTATGGAAGTGGTCCAGCGAAAGCTGGCGCGCCAGGTTGTGATAATGGCGCTGGATTCCGGAAAAAGCGACGACCATCATCGGCACCAGCGCCACCACGATCCACGCGCCGCCCAGAAAGTTGGTAATGCCAAAAACCAGCGTCACCACCCCAGTGCTGAGCGCGCCCGCCGCATTGACCAGCAGCTTACCCAGGTAGTTGCGGTCGTACCGCAGCGGGGCGCTGTGCTCGCTTTCCACAACTTCTTGCCCCGGCGCCAGCCGCGAGACTTTCCACCAGCGCCGCGCCATGCCGATTTGCGACAGGGTGAAGGAGAGAAAGACGCCAATCGCGTACAGCGGGATCAGCCGCGCAACGCTGGCATCAAAGAAAACGATCAACAGGCCCGCCAGCACGCCCAAAGCCACGATGCCCCGGGAAAAAACCAGCCGGCTGCCGCGAAAAGCCAACTGGCGTGGCAAAAACCCATCGCGGGCCAGGATCGCCGCCAGGCGCGGGAAACCGGCGAAAGCCGTGTTGGCCGCCAGGATCAGGATGACCGAGGTCATGGTAACTACCACAATGTACGGCAAGCCTTCACCACCGTATACCGTGCGCGTGAGCTGCGAGATCACGGTTTCTGCTTCCGATGGAACCGAACCGGTAATCCGCGCCAGGTAAGTGATCCCAATAAACAGCACTGCCAGGATGGAACCCATCCAGATGAGGACAATTCCGGCATTGCGCGCGCTGGGGGCCTTAAAAGCCGTCACCCCGTTGGCGATGGCCTCAATCCCGGTCAGCGCGGACGTGCCGCTAGAGAACGCGTGCAGCAGCAGGAAAGGCGTCACCAGTTGGATCGCGTCATACGAAGAATATATTTCCGGCGGATTCGTCACCGTGCCGAGCGTGCCGATCGCAGCCCGCGCGAGCCCAATCCCGATGGTCAGCAGCGTACTTCCCAGGAAGAGATAGGCCGGGATGGCGAACGCCAGCCCAGATTCGCGTACCCCGCGCAAATTCAATACCACTACCAGCGCCACCATAAACAGCGCAATCTCCACTCGAAATTCAAACAGCGCGGGCAAGGCAGATACAATCTGCGCCACGCCGGAAGAGATCGAAACGGAAACCGTCAGCACATACCCG
>DATCUC010000058.1:0-3096 GCA_036567625.1 Anaerolineaceae bacterium
TAGCCGCCGGACTGCGGGCGCTGGAAGCCGGCGGGAACGCCGCCGATGCAGCCGTCGCTACCGCGGCTGCGCTCAACGTCACCGAGCCGACTTCTACCGGCCTGGGCGGTGACTGCTTCGCGCTGTTCTACGACGCCAGGACGAAAACCGTTTCGGCGCTCAACGGATCGGGGCGCGCCCCGGCGGCGCTCTCGCTGAAACGGTTGCAAAAAGAAGGTATGCGCCAGCTACCACCGTACCACCCCTATACCATCACCGTGCCGGGCGCGTGCGCCGGGTGGTGCGACCTGATCGAGCGCTTTGGCCGCCTGCCGCTGACAACCACCCTGGCCCCCGCCGAAAAGCTGGCCGAGCAAGGTTTCCCGGTGGCCCCGGTCGCGTCCTATTTCTGGCAAAATGCCGCCGCGCGTGGGCAGTTACACCGCGCATTGAACGGGCGCGAGATGACTATCGACGGGCGCGGTCCCAACCCGGGGGAGATCTTCCGCAATCCCGGCCTGGCGCGCACCCTGCGCCTGATCGCCGAGGGCGGCAAAGCGGCCTATTATCAGGGCCCAATCGCCGAGGCGGTGGTGTCGATCGTGGCCGAGGCGGGCGGCTGCCTGAGCCTGGAAGATTTTGCCCGCCACACCAGCACCTGGGAGCAGCCCATTTCGACCACCTATCACGGCGTGCGCGTGTGGGAATGCCCGCCCAACGGTCAGGGGCTGGCCGCGCTGCTGGCGCTCAACCTGCTCGAGGAGTTCGACCTGGCCGCGCTGCCGCCGCTCTCACCCCTGCGCCTGCACCTGATGATCGAAGCCATGCGCCTGGCCTTTGCCGACGCGCGGCGCTGGGTGGCTGACCCGGCATTCTACCCCGCTCCGCTGGATGCGCTGCTCAGCAAGGACTATGCCCGGCAGCGCCGCGCGCTGATCCTGCCCGACCGGCTCAACCCGGAGATCACCCCCGGCCAGCCCGAGTACTCCAGCGACACGGTGTATTTCAGCGTGGTCGACGGCGAGGGCAACGCCTGCTCCTTCATCAACAGCAACTATATGGGTTTTGGCACCGGCATTGTGCCGCGCGGGTTTGGTTTTTCGCTGCAAAACCGCGGGCATAACTTCTCGATGGACCCGGAGCACCCCAACCGCCTGGAACCTGGAAAACGCCCGTATCATACCATCATCCCCGCCATGGCAACCGATGCAGAGGACAATTTGTACGCCTGCTACGGCGTGATGGGCGGCTTTATGCAGCCCCAGGGCCACATGCAGGTGACCGTAGCCATGGTCACCGACGGCGCGGACCCGCAGGGCGCGCTTGACCGGCCGCGCTTCTGCCTGGAAGGCAAGCTCACCGGGCCGGAAGTATCGCTCGAAACCGGCATCCCGCGCACGGCGGTCAAGACCCTGGAGGGGATGGGGCACAAGATCGAAATGGTCAGCGGCATGAGCCGCGCCCTGTTTGGCCGCGGCCAGATCATCCGCCGCGACCCGGCCAGCGGCGTGCTCTTCGCCGGCAGCGACCCCCGCGCCGATGGCTACGCCGGAACGTTGGGATAAAGACGGGGAATCATCCCAAATACGAGCTGAATACAGGCCAAATAATACGAATAGAGCATAAGAAACCGTTATGCTCTATTCGTGCCATTCGCTTTTATTCGGCCTTCATTCGTGATGATGCTTTTTCCCGTTGGCCGGTTAAAACGCCATTGGTACCTTTGTTCTAGCCGTGGTAAAATCCCACATATATGGTAGCAAACGACCACCTGCAAGGCATTCTCGATACCCTGCCGAACAAGCCGGGCTGTTACATTTACCGTAACGCCGTCGGCCAGATTATCTACGTCGGCAAGGCGATCAACCTGCGCCACCGCGTACGCTCCTACTTCCAGGACAGCCGCACGCTGGATTTCAAAACGCGCCAGTTGGTCAAGCATATCGCGGATATCGAGTGGATCGTGGTTGGGTCGGAGCTGGAAGCCTTGATCCTGGAAATGAACCTGATCAAGAAGCACCGCCCGCATTACAACATCCGCCTCAAGGATGACAAGCGCTACCCCTATATCAAGGTTCATTGGGGCGATCCTTTTCCCAAGGTGACGGTCACGCGCCAGATGGTAGATGATGGCTCGCGCTACTTTGGCCCGTATACCAGCGCCTGGGCGGTGCATCAAACCCTGGATGTGATCCGCCGCATTTTCCCTTACCTGACCTGCGACCGCGAGATCACCGGCAACGATACGCGCGCCTGCCTGTACTATGACATCAAGCTGTGCACCGCGCCGTGTATCGGCAAGATTCTCCAGCCGGGCTACCGCCAGATGATCGACGACCTGTGCAGCTTTTTAGACGGGTATACCGAGCCGGTGGTAGCGCGCCTGAAGACCGAAATGGAGCGCGCCGCCGAAGAACTGCGCTTCGAGCGCGCGCGTGACATCCGCGATCAACTGCAGGCCATCGAGCGCGTCGTCGAAAAACAGAAGGTCGTTTCGGCGGAACAGTTTGATTCGGATGTCGTGGCCTTTGCCCGCGCGGATGGCGAAGCCTGCGTGCAAATCTTCTTCGTACGCGGCGGCAAATTGATTGGCCGCGAGTATTTCATTCTTGAAGGCACCGAGGACGAACCCGACGCCGAGATCGTTGAGGAATTTCTCAAGCAGTTCTATTCCGAGGCGGCGCACGTGCCGCCGCAGGTGCTGCTGCCGCAGGAGATTGAAGAAGCGCGCATCATTCAACAGTGGCTGCACGACAAACGCGGCGGCAAGAAGGTCGAACTGGTGGTGCCGCACACCGGCACGCCGCAAGAACTGGTGCAAATGGCCACCGAAAACGCCGTGGAAACCCTTTCGGCGCTGCGCACTCAGTGGCAGGCGGATACCAACCGCCAATCGGAAGCGCTGGCCGAACTGCAGTCCGCGCTTAACCTGCCCGAGCCGCCGAACCGCATCGAATGTTACGATATTTCCAACACCCAGGGAACGGCATCCGTGGCCTCGATGGTGGTTTTTGAACAGGGTGTGCCCAGCAAGAAACTATACCGGCATTTTAATATTAAGACAGTCGAAGGACCGGATGATTTCGCCAGCATGGAAGAGGTGCTGACCCGGCGCTT
>DATCUC010000059.1:0-10366 GCA_036567625.1 Anaerolineaceae bacterium
AACCAGCAGCCCGCCGATCCCGCCCAGGGTGGCGCCAATGCTGGCGCCGACGCCCGCTCCGCTGCTCGCGCCGGAAACATCCGCATTCATGTCGCGGTTACGATACTCATCCGATTCGAGATAACGGCCATATTCGCCAGATTGATCGCCGGCCATCAGGCTGATATCGTCGCGGGTGAAACCGTTGTCCACCAGTTCGCGAACGGCGGCGTTCGCATCCTGAAAATTGTCATAAAGTGCTACGACTGTTCTTGTCATCTAGTTCTCCTTTGATTACCTTACCAATATATTTCTGCGGATTGGGAATGCGCTTGCTCTTCCCCGCCTGGCTGACCGGAATCTTCCGGGTTTCGTGCACATTTGGTTTCAGCGTCTTCATACCGTTCCCTACCCGTATAATGTGGATTTCGACTTGGCCTCATCCTCGATATTGGATTTAATCGACGTGGCCATGTCTTCGCCGCGGCGGAAAATGTTCGTCGCCCGATCACGCGCGCCAGAAACCAACTCTCCCACTGCTTTTCCGGTTTTCGTCGAAGATTCAACTGCCCGGTTTTTTATCTCCTGAGTCCTGGATGCCAGCAAATGCCGGGTATCTGACCCAGACTGCGGAGCAAGAATCAGCATCACTGCCGCGCCAATCACCCCACCGATCAAGAAAGCCACCACAGGGTTCATTGAATTGGATTCATGCATTTCCATTTCGCTGCAAGCACTCCTTTCATTTGTTTGGAATCAAGCGCGAAGGGCAGTTCCACTGCGAAACACCACTCTCACTATAGGTTTTTCTGTTTTTGGTAACAATCGGGAATAATCCGAACAATTCTACGGGATTCCCCTACAACAAAAAAACGATGCACCGCGAATTCGGGTGCATCGTTTTACTGTTCAACGCAAAAGGGCTATTTCTTCGCGTCCCAATTGACGCGCATCTTGGCCATCTTGGTCAGCTTCTGATCGGTCATCTCTTCTTCGCTCAGGGTCTGCTTAAGCAGCGCGCCGACTTCCTTTTTGCCGAGCATATCGGCATAGGTCGCCGCGGTGCCATAACCGGAAATCTCATAATGTTCCACTTTTTGCGCGGCAGCGATCAGCGCTGCGTCGCGCACCTGGGGATCCATATCTTCTTGCAAGACTTCGTCGCCCTCTTTGATCAGGCCTTCCATACCAACGCATTTCTTGCCGCGCGGCGAGCCTTCCAGATGCTCAAACATCTGCTCGATGCGTTGCTGCTGCTGGCGAGTCTGTTCCAAATGCTGTTCGAAACCCATGCGTAATTCCGGGTTGGTGGCTGCCTTTGCCATCTTTGGCAGCGCGTGCACAAGCTGCCCTTCCGCGCTGTACAGATCCTTCAACTGCTCAACCAATAAATCTTCCAGAGTCTTCACTTTCCCAGCCATGTATGTTCCTCATTTCTACCAATAGGTTTTTTATGCAGTGTGTGCGTATAAAACGCTTTTATACTATATCGGTTTGAGGTGGCTGAGCCAATGCGGAATTTTCCACGTCTTCATCCGGGATTTCCCTATTTGCGTGGTGCAGACTGGGCGGGCGGATGCGCAGTGCTGCCCATAACGCAATGACGTGCGCCGCCAGGGTCACCACGGCCAGCCCGGTAAAACCGATCAGGCTGAGCACCACGCCGCTGACGGATGAGAGCAGCATCACCGTGCCCAAAAATGTGTTGGAAAAGCCCAGGTAGAGCGAGCGTTCTCCGGGCGGCGAAATATCTAACAGCAGGCTGTTGGCAGCCACGCCAATTCCGGTGCCGCGCAGCCCTACCAGGATATAAACGGGCAGCAGGCTGATATCAGCGATGCGCCCGGTGATGCCCAGACGCGCGCCAAACAAGCCGATCAATGTGACGATCAACGACATTCCCACGCCAGAAACCATCGCTGCGATGATCACTGGGCGGTTGCCCCGGCGGCGCGAGAGCCGGCCAAACAGCAGGTTGGCCAGCAGGTTGCTTGCAATCAGCACTGCCAGGTAAACCCCCACCATTGCTTTCGACCCGCCCAGGCTTTGCTGGACGTAAACCGCGAAAAATGGCGTTGCCATCGCCGCGATGACCGCGGTGGACTGGGTGATAATAAATCGCCGGTAGCTGCGATCCTGGCGCAAGAAAACCAGGGCGCGCTGCAATTGCTGCGAAAACGAATAGCGCTGGTCAGAGACCGGATCGGCCGGTTCGTCCGCCAGGTTGAACAGCAGCAGCGAAGCCGAAGCCAGCAGGAAATACCCCGCAGCCAGCACCCCGTAGTTCTGCGGAAATGGCAGCGGTCCGTTGGGGTCGATCAGCCAGCGCACCAGAATGGTTGCGCCGATGCCAAGCAAACCGCCCAACCCGAAGCGAAAAGCGAAGAACTCGCCGCGCCGCTCCGGTGGAATCGTCTTACCGACAATCTCGAGAAAAGGCAGCCCGCTAAACCCCGAGGTGATCGCGGCCAGTGCGTAAGCGATGAAGAAAAAAACCAGGGCCAGTTCCGGCTGGCGCACAAAATTCATCACCACCGCAATCGACCCCCAACTGAGAATGCGCACCACCGAAAGCTTGCGGTACAGCACAATCTTGCGTGGGATGCGCGGCAAGAATGTACTCACCCACAACTGCGGCAGCGCCCAGGCCCCATCGCGGATGGGCAGCAGCATGCCCAACAGCACCGGCGAGTCCGTCAGGTGGCTGAGGTAGGCAATCAGCACCAGGGTAGGATCAAGCAGCGTCTCGCTCAATATGTACAAGACGCCATTGATCACGCCCAGCCGGTATGTGCGCATGTAGGAATTCAATCGACCTCCCGGGTTCAAGACGACCCCGCTTGCGCGGGGTCGTTCTCGTTCCAAGGCTGTATTATAAACCGGATGCCGATTTTCTTATCGGATTTAGCCGGTTAACCCGCGGCGAGTTTGCATCCATCCCTGGAAATCCATGCGCCAGCGGATGATTTGCTTCTTCACCGCCGGCAGCCGCATGACCAGCAGCAGCGCGACGATCAACCCGTACGTGAGCGGCAGCACGATGTCGCCTTGCAGTCCAAGCACAGTGCCTTTGACTGCCCAGGAGTAATGAATGATCACCAGAATCCCCGCGGCGTACACCGCCTGATGCAGTTTTTTCCAACCCTTACCGAGCTTTTTCTTCCACCATTTCCATGATGTGGCCGCCAGGGGGGTCAGGATCAGCAGAGTGAGAAAGCCCACCAGCGCGTAAGGTTTTTCGAAGATGGCTTCTTTCAGCAGCGACCAGTCCCAGCCATAGTCGATGACCGAGAAGACGAGAAAATGCAGCAGCGCGTACGCAAACGCCCACACGCCCAGCGGCCGGCGAATATAATGCACCGGCCGGTACCCGGTGAGGGTTTGCACCGGCGTGCTCGCCAGCGACAGCACCAGCAGGTTCAACGCAATAAAACCGGTGCGCTGTTCCACCGCCTGGATCCAGTTGACCGTCAGGTTATCGGCGTAATAGTCGCGGACCAGCACCAACAGCGGAATCAACGCGCCAACATGGGTCAGCGCGTTTAACCAGGTGATTTTGAAGTTTTTCATTCTAGTAATACACGCGCAAGTCCATGTCAGCGTACATTGCGGCAACTTCTTCCGCGTAGCCGTTGAACATCAACGTCTTGCGCCGCGCCGTTTCACCAATGCGGCGCTCCGTGGCCTGCGACCAGCGCGGATGAGATACCTCGGGGTTGACGTTGGCGTAGAAACCGTACTCATCCGGCGCAATATTCGACCAGAAAGTCTTTGGCTCATCTGCCACGAGATCAATCTTTACGATCGACTTAATGCTCTTAAACCCGTACTTCCAGGGCACCACCAGCCGGATCGGCGCGCCATTCTGCATCAGCAGCGGCTTGCCGTACATGCCCGTCGCCAGGATCGTCAGGTCATTCATGGCTTCATCCAGGCGCAGACCTTCATCATACGGCCAGGGATAGAACTTCGCACGCTGGCCGGGCATTTTGTCGGGATTGTTCACTGTCTGGAAAGCCACAAACCTGGCGTTAGACTGCGGCTCCACTTCCTTCAACAATGCCGATAGCGGAAAGCCTTCCCAGGGAATAACCATCGACCAGGCTTCTACGCACCGCAGGCGGTAAATCCGCTCTTCCTGTGGGAACAGTTTGAGAATATCCTCGATGCCAAAGGTGCGCGGATTGTTAACCAGCCCACCAACTTCAACCGTCCACGGCGAAAGCGGAAAATCCTTCGACATCGGCGCAACGTCTTGCTTGACGACGGTGAACTCGTAGTAATTGTTGTAATTGGTGATCTCTTCGTAGGAGTTGGCGGCATCACCTAATTCATCGGTCAGATTCTCCGGCAGAGGCTCACCCGCGTCTGGCGCGGCTGCTGCCGGTGCCGTGGCGGTGCTGGCGACCTCACCGTCCATGCTGCAGGCGGCCAGTACAGCCGCCGCCCCGGTGATGCCCATTGCTTTGAGAAACTGCCGCCGGTTTAAGAAAATGTGCTCCGGGGTGATTTCAGAAGATTTCACCGGCACAGACTTCATTTGATCCTCTTCCATCTCTCACTCCTCCTGCTGCATACCGCTCATCGGAATAATCCTATGATTTTCATCTTAATTATAAAAATAATCCTACCACTTCCGGGTAGGATTTTCTACAGTCAGACCCACCTGCACAATCAGTCTTAATAAACTCTAACCTTCTAATTATTCTGACTATGCGCACATTGTTGCCGATAATAAAAACAAAAACCGCTGACCCTAACTGTGAATTCCCCGGCGCAGCAGCAGCAGGTATACCCCAAAGATTATCAGTCCAATCGACCCGGTGTTACCAATAAAGCTCAACGCATTATCCGGATTGCCGCCAATGTACAGCCCCCAGCCCACCATCGCCAGGATCCCGCCCGGGATCAGCGGCCACCATACGAATTTCTGCGTGATCACCCGCGAAGATACCGTGATCAGACCCCATCCCAGAGCAAAGGCTACCAGCATGATGCCCGTCCGCGCCAGCGAACTGGGCTCGTTGACGCCCTCCCAGGCAGCATACACGCCGGGGCCCATTGTCACCAGCAGGCAGCCGGGGATAATCAGCCCAAACAGCCGCGCAGTCACCCCCCAGGCCAGGAAGGCTACGCCCAGGCAGGCGCCCAGGTACAGCGCAAACCCGGTAATCGTCACCGGCCTGGCCATCAGCGCCAACCCGATGCCAATGAAGATGCTGCCGGTCAGCAGCGCCCACCAGGCCACGCGGTGAAAGATCAGGTGCGTAAAAACCGAAATCAGGCACCAGCCCAGGCCAAAGGCCATTGCCAGCACGCCCAGGCCGGTCAACCAACCCAGTTGCGGCATGCGCGTGATGAAAATCACGCTGCCCAGGCCCAGCCCGGTTACCAGGCTGCCAGCAATCAGCAGCGCCAGCCGCCGCAGCCGCACGCCGCCCACCAAAAAGCTGATTCCAATCGCGGGGAGAATGATCAACGAAATCCATCCTGTCTTCAATGTCACGTCCAGGAGCACCAGGAAGCCGACCGCAATCAAATAAATACCCGCCACCTGCGGCCACTGCCATCTTGTTGTTTCGCTCGGACGCCGTCTTTGTTCGTTCATCCCTCTTATCCTCACCGGCGGGTGAACAAGCCTATCATACACTCGGCCCGCCTCATTTGGTACTGTCCCCGGTCATACTGCCAGGCATGGAGTCAGCCATTGCTCCTGTGCCAGAGTATGACCCTCTCGGCTTTCAAATGATGCCAAACTCACCAGCCTTCAACACCGCCTGCATGCGGTCTTTCACTTCCAGTTTGCCAAAAATACTGGTCAGGTGATTTTTGACCGTGCCCTCGGCGATCACCAGCGACTCGGCAATTTCCTTATTGCTCGCGCCGGTTGCCACCAGTTTCAGGATCTCCACTTCGCGGGCCGACAGCGGCTCGGCCAGCGCCTGAGTGATTTTCGGCGCTGGTTTCGATAGGCGCGCGAACTCGGCCACCACTTTGGCAGTGATCGACGGCAGCAAGAAGTAATCGCCGCGCGCCGCGGTGCGGATTGCCTCAAACAACTTTTCCGATGAAACATCCTTGAGTAAATACCCCGCCGCGCCCGCGCGCAGCCCGTCAAAGACCAGCTCATCATCATCAAAGGTGGTCAATACGATCACCCGGCATTCTGGAAAAAGTTGGTGCAACCGCCGGGTGGCGGACACCCCGTCCAGCACCGGCATACGCAAATCCATCAGGATAACATTTGGCCGCAGCGTGGCCGCCAGGCGCAGCGCTTCCTCGCCATTACCTGCCTCCCCCACCACCTCAAAATCTGGCTGGACAGAAAGCAGCGTGTGCAGCCCTTCGCGAAATAGAGCCTGGTCATCGACGATTAAGACCCGTACCTGCGTGTTCATCCTGGCACCATGATTTCCAGGGAGAATCCCTGTCCTTTGCTGGAGATGATCTTCAACGTTCCATTTAATAAATTCACCCGCTCGCGCAGCCCGATTAAGCCATAACCACCTTCGATTATATCTGCGCCGATGCCGTCGTCGACAATACTCAGGCAAACTACGCCATCAATGGTGTAGTCCAGGGCAATGTCTAACCGGCTGGCGTGAGAATGTTTGCAGGCATTGTTGACCGCCTCTTGCACGGCGCGGAAAAGCGAAAGGTGCGCCTGCGGCGAAAGCTCCCGCGGCGCGCCGCGCACGTCCAACGCGGCGGTAATCCCCGCGGCCTCGCAGGTGGGCAGCACCCGGCCGATCGATTCGGTGAGCGGCAGGCTCTCCTCAGTTTGCGCGTGCAGCGCGGCCACCGAATGGCGCACATCAACCAGCGCTTCCTGCGCCAGAGTCTGCGCTTTTTCCATCGCCGCCTGCGAGCGCTCCGGCGCGACGCCGGCGGTTGCCAGCGCCGCCTGGATTTGCATGTAGATCGAGGTGAGGTAATGTCCCAACCCATCGTGGATCTCACGCGCCAGGCGGTTGCGCTCCTTGGTCACGGCCAGTTCTTCGGCCTGCTGGGCATACTGCACCAGCCGCGCGTTGACCTCTGCCAGGTCCTTTGCCAGCCGTTCCACCTCCAGCCGGGCGCGCTCTTCGCCAATCGCCATCTGGGTAAAGACCATGATAAAAACCACCCCGGCCAGGAAGGTCGGCAGGCTGGCCCACACCAGGCTGATGTCTTGCGAATAGTTCATGACCGCCACGAAATAGCCCACCACCAGCAGCAGGTTGGTGACATACAACCAGGCCGAAGTCAACAGCACCACCGCGTGACCCGCCAGCGGCAATAGGATCAACATATTAAAGCCTGCGCCGCGCCCCAGGTAGACAATCAGGCTGCCAAGCGGGATTTGCAGCAGAAAATACGCTATTTGCAGCGTCAGGTTGTTCGACCGCGCCACAAATTTATAGCCGTAGATGCCAATGGTTATGTATGCAATCCCCAGCCCGATCATCAAACCGATTTCCAGATTCGTGGCCGCGTGCAGCGCGGAAAACGTCGCGAAGTACGAGGCAAGCACCACGACAGCAAAGGCCAGGTCCAGGCCGCTGCCCGTGCGGATCACCTTTGAACGAGTAGGCTGCATAGCTCCTATTATACACGCCGGAAGGCCCGCTCCCGCGGGCATTGAGTCACATCCTGGCAGTGCAGCACGCCTGCAAATAGGATCAGCAGTATGACCGTTAGCACATTTCGCCCGCGCGCGGCGCTCGTACACTCATAAAGATCACACTCTTGCCGCAGCCCGGCATTCGAACGGAGCGAAGAATGAATATCCTGCTGGTTTACCCTGAATTTCCCGATACTTTCTGGTCCTTTAAACATGCGCTTAGCTTTATTCAGAAGAAAGCTTCAAACCCGCCCCTCGGCCTGGTGACCGTAGCCGCCATGCTTCCCCCGCAGTGGAACAAACGCCTGGTAGATTTGAACATCACCCCGCTCAAGCCGGAAGATCTGCAGTGGGCCGACCTGGTGTTCCTCAGCGCCATGGCCGTCCAGCGTCAATCGGCCGAAACGATTATCGCGCGCTGTAATGCCGCCGGAAAAAAGGTGGTCGCCGGCGGCCCGTTGTTTACCGGGCAGTATGAAGAATTCCCAACGGTGGATCACTTTGTGCTGAATGAAGCCGAACTGACCTTACAGCCCTTCCTGACCGACCTTGAGCGCGGCTGCGCGCAAAAAGTATACGCCACCAGCGATTACCCCGATCTTTCGCAAACGCCAGTTCCTGCCTGGGAGCTGGTAGACATGCGCCACTACGATTCGATGGCGATCCAATATTCGCGCGGCTGCCCATTTAACTGCGATTTCTGCAATGTCACCGCTCTGCTGGGTCACCGCCCGCGCACCAAGAGCGCCGAGCAAATTATCGCCGAACTGGACAAGATCTACAGCCTGGGATGGAGAAGGAATATCTTCTTCGTGGATGACAATTTTATCGGCAACAAACGCCAGATCAAGCAGGAAATCCTCCCGGCATTGATCCGCTGGCGGCAGGGCAAAGTTGGCTGCCTGTTTATCACCGAGGCGTCCATTAACCTGGCGGATGACGAAGAATTGATGAGCATGATGACCGCCGCGGGTTTCGTTTCGGTTTTCGTCGGCATCGAAACTCCCGATGAAACCAGCCTGACCGAATGTCACAAGACTCAAAATAAGGGCCGCGATCTTGTTGCCAGCGTCAAACGGCTGCAACGCAATGGTTTGCAGGTGATGGGCGGCTTTATCGTCGGCTTCGACAGCGATTCACCTTCGATCTTCCAGCGCCAGGTCGATTTCATCCAGAAAAGCGGCATTGTCACCGCCATGGTCGGGCTGCTCCAGGCGCCGCACGGCACGCAGCTATACGAACGCATGGAACAGCAGGGCCGCCTGATCAAAAGCATGACCGGCGATAACACAGACGGCACCACCAACATCATCCCGCTGATGGAGCCCAAGGTCCTGTTCGATGGTTATAAACAACTCGTTGGTGACCTGTACTCCCCGCGGTTATTTTATGAACGCGTGCGCACGTTCTTGTCGGAATACAACCCGATCAGCGCCACGGTGCATATCGAGCCGCAGGAGATCTACGCCTTTTTCCGCTCTATCTATCTGCTCGGCATTGTGAGCAAAGAACGCAACCAGTACTGGAAACTATTTTTCTGGAGCCTGTTCAAGCAGCCCAAAAAGTTCCCGCTGGCGATCACGTTTTCCATCTACGGCTACCACTTCCGAAAAGTGAGCGAGCTGAACGACCAGGCATTGAAACAGGCTCAGCCGGCCGCCGCGGCGGATTGAGCTGCGATACATTCTCTTAGGCGGCGGCAGCCTGGATAAAAAGAAAATCTCCCAGTAATGCCGGTGAGTTCTTGATACAATAGATAACTGTTCCGGGAGAAGCCCGGCATTCTATTGCGCAGGTTGGTTTTGTATGCAAGAACCGCAAGCTCACCGGCATTACCGGTATTTTGACTTCGTCATGGCCGTTTTCGTCAGCGTGCTGCTGATCAGCAATATTGCGTCCAGCGCCAAGATCGTTGACTGGGGCGTGAATATTCTCGGCTTGCAACTGGCCTTTGACGCGGGCACGCTGCTGTTTCCGCTCAGCTACATTTTTGGCGACGTGCTCACCGAGGTGTACGGCTACCGCCGCTCTCGCCGCGTCATCTGGGCCGGGTTCGCCTGCCTGGCGCTGGCGGTGCTGGTATTCTGGTTGGTAAAGATCATGCCCGGCGAAGCGGAATGGCAGGGGTATGCCGGACAGGATGCGTACAATGCTATTCTGGGCGGAATGAGCAGCGGCGGGATCGCTGTGGCCTCATTGGTGGCGTATTTTATGGGCGAGATCAGCAATTCGTACGTGCTGGCGCGCATGAAAGTTGCCACCTCAGGGCGCTGGTTGTGGATGCGCACCATAGGCAGCACCCTGGTTGGGCAGGTGATCGACACGCTGAGCTTTATCGGAATTGCTTCTTTGTTGAGCGTGTTTCCCTGGTCATTGTTTACCACGCTGGTCGTCAGCAATTACATCTTCAAAGTCGGCATCGAAGCGCTGATGACGCCAGTGACTTACCTGGTGGTGAACTTCTTGAAACGCGCCGAACGCGAAGACTACTACGATCGGGATACGGATTTCAATCCCTTCAAACTGGCCGACGAAGGTTAATGCACCCGCGTTTCGTAAATTGATACATTCTTCCTCAAAGATAATGAACATTTGTCAGGTAACGTGGAACTTGCCAAGTACTTTTAACTGCGTTATCATAGTGAGGCATGCGTGGCGTTAGCCCCATGAGCTCGAACCTTACCCATTTTAAAGAGGAGAAGATTTTCATGAAGTACCGCTTTTCCTACCTCGCGCTCGCCGTCTTGATGATCCTCGCGGTCATCCTCGGCGCTTGTGCACCCG
>DATCUC010000060.1:0-2873 GCA_036567625.1 Anaerolineaceae bacterium
AGGCGGCGAGGATCATGCTGGCCAGCACGATCACGGTAAACAGAGCAAACAGATTCTTGCGCATGGTTCTTCTCCTAATCGAATATGTTCGAGAAATTGACTTGACCAACTGCCAGAAAAACAAAGGGGTGAATTGCTGCAGTCCTCCTTTCCCATCGCTCATGCCGCGGTGTTCTCCGCCCACGCATATGCCGGGCGAACAGGGCCTTATGTCAATTTGGATCAGGCCAGCGAGCGCGGCGCGGTTAGCGGCGCGTAGGTTGGCCGGGGAGAATTTTCCGTCTGCCGGAACAACAGCGCGTAATTATCGAGCAGCAGGTGCGCGGATGCGCCCAGGATGGTGGCGCGGTAATCCAACCGGCCAAATTCTACGCGCGTCTGCTGGGTCATGCGCTCCAGGGCGGTTTCTTGCATCGACTGGCGCACTGCGGCCAACCATTCCGCGCCAAAATGGGTCATATCGCCGGTAAGGATGATGGTTTCGATATTGAGCGCGCCCACCAGCGAGCCCAGGGCGCGGCCCAGGTACATGCCGGCTTCCAGCACAACCTCACAGACCACCGCGTCGCCGGAGCGGAAAGCGCGTTCCACGCCGTCAAAACTGACCGGCTCGGAGAGATGGGCGCGTTCCTGCACGTGCTGGGTGACGGCGCGCGCGCTGGCCACGGTTTCCAGGCAGCCGCGGCGGCCGCAGCGGCACAATTCGCCGTCTTTTTGCATCACAATGTGGCCGATTTCGCCCGCGCCGCCGCCATCTCCCTGGAAGATCTGGCCGTTGACCAGGATACCCGCGCCAACGCCGTGCTGAACGGTGACGACAATCAGATTGCTGCTGCCGGTATGCTCGCCGTAGACAAACTCGCCGATGGCGGCGGCCTGGGAGTCGTTCAGCAGCGAAACCGGCAGACTGCAGCGCTGGCTGATCAGCCGGGCCAGGGGCAGATCGTGCCAGTCCAGGTTGACGGCGTTGATCAAAATGCCGTCGCGGGTGTTGATGAGGCCGGGCGTGCCGACGCCAATACCGATCACCGGTTTCCACTCGCTGGCGAGCAGCTCGTCGAGAATGTGATAGAGCAAATCCAGCGCCTGATCGCGGTCGCTGGTGGTGACGGGAACTTCGACGGTCTTTTTAATTTCGCCGCGCAGGTTGACAATCGAGCCGATGAACTTATCCTGGGTGAGATTGATGCCGATCAGATAGCGCGAGTTGGGAACCAGGCTGATGAGAATGGACGGTTTGCCACCTTTTGACTCACCCAGCCCGATCTCCTGCACCAGCCCTTCGGCGATCAGGCCGCTGACCACGTCAGACACGGTGGTGCGCGTGAGCTTGGTTTCACGGGCAATATCGGCGCGGCTGGTGGAATAGTTGTCGATGATCAACTTGAGCACCAGGTCGCGGTTGTGGTTCTTGGTCAGTTCGCGGGTAGCTTTGGGGGAAGTCATACGGCCTCGCAAGCAGGAACTTTGTTAGTCCATTCAACTTACAAAGTCTATTGTAGTCCCATTTCGCGAAAGTACAATAGGCAAAGATTAAAGAATTGGATTTTTTAAGAATCACCAGCGGTTTTCGAGTATCATACTGCCATGGAAACCGTGCAGCTGCCCTACCCTGTGCCGTACACTGCGCAGATCGCCAGCCCCGAACTGGCCAACGAGATTTTTGAATACCGCCTGCCGCCCGAGCAAGACCCGCGCTGGGCGGAGACCGGCGCGCGCTCCCCCCAAGAATATTCGTACTGGGTGGAACGGGCGTGCGGCGTGGCCTGCGTCAAAATGAGCGTGGACGCGCTGGGCGGCCCAAACCGGCCGCTGCTGGATTGGGCGCGCGCGGGGGTCAAAATGGGCGGCTACCTGATTGAGCAAGGCGCAAACGGCGAAACGCTGGAACGCGGCTGGATTCACATCGCCCTGGCGCGGCTGTGCCAGTCGGCCGGGCTGGCCGCGGTAGCCACGCCGGCCAGCCTGGAAGAAATCGTAACCGCGCTGCGCGCCGGGCAGTTGGTGATTGCTTCAACCTCGTACGAAATCGGCACGAACGGCCCGGTAACCAAACGCGGCGGTCACCTGGTGGTGATCACCGGCGCGGAAGTGCACCACGGCCAACCGCTGGCATTTTTCATCAACAACCCATCCGGGCGTTATCCAGAGCTGCAGGCGGGGGGGCGCGTACCCGCCGGGCGCTTTGCCGAGGGGTATACCGGGCGGATCATCCGCGTGTGGCGCGAGAGCGCGCCCTAGTCGACGCCGGCGGCGTTGGCCGCCTGGATGATTTCGTTGGCCAGGTCTTGCAGATCGCCGGTTTCGCCGGTTTTCATCGAGCGCCAATAGATATCCAGCAGTTCCATTGCCGTCAGGCTGCTGATGGTCTGGTCGCCGGGGATGCGCAGGCGGGTTTCCATGCGCGGCCGGCGCACCAGGTGAAATTCAAAGGCAGTTTCGGCGTAATGGCGCAGTTCGGCCTCGTCGATCATGGGATCACAGGCGCGGGGGTAGTCGAGTACCACCCGCATAATCGCCCCGCAGACGTCATCGGTGGGCGGCAGTTGGGCCAGGACGGTCTGCATCAGGTTGTCGGGTGAATCCAGCTTGATAAAGCGGTCAATAAAGCGCCGCCCGTCCAGCTTGCGCCATTCGACGCGGGTTTCTTTGCCGGGTTCAACGTGGGCGATGACGAAATACTTGTCATCCGCCACCTCGCCAAAGTCAACCCGCTCGATTGAGCCGGGGTAGATCACCGGCGGCTGGCTGCCCTCATTAACGTCCTGTGCTTTGTGAATGTGCCCCAGGGCAACATAACACAGGCGCGGGTCTTTGACCATCGCCGCGGGCAGCACCAGGTCAGCGCCAAGCTGCACGCTGCGCTCACCGCC
>DATCUC010000061.1:0-7329 GCA_036567625.1 Anaerolineaceae bacterium
CGCTTTCCCACCTGGGCCATCGCGCTGATCATCGCCATTTTGCTGCTCGTTTGTGTCTGCGGGGTGATCCTGTACGTGATCGATGTGCGCAACCTGTGGTGCGACCTGTTCCCGTTCCTCTTCCCTGCCTGCCAGTAGACAGCCAAGAAAGTATTCAGACGGGTAGCTCAACGGCTGCCCGTTTTTTATTCCGCCAGAATCCGGTCTAATTCCAGGCCCACAATGGCCACCTTCTCGCGCAGCAGGTCAAACTCCCCGGCATTGAGCAGCGTCAGCGCCTCGCTGAGCTGCGCTGCGATCTGCAAATTCTGGATCTCATCTGGTCCACGGGTGTAATCGGCCACGATGCCGCGTTTGCGCATTTCTTCCGCGTCGGGCAGCCAAACCTGCTCAAAGTAGGCGGATGGGTCCATCACCTTCTGGTATTCGCGCACCGTATCAAAAAAATCAATCGTGCCGGTCAAATCATCTTCCACATCGGTCACCACCGGCAGCGCTTCCAGGTAACCGGTAAAACCGCTTTCCAGTTCTTCCAGCGACAGGCCAAAATGCCGGCGCAGCGCCTCGTCGATGGCCTGCGCCTGCCCGGCGTCATTGGGTTGGATGTCGCGATAGAATGCATCATAGGCATCCCAGCCCCAGCGGTCGACCATATACCCCACCAGCGCGCCGCCAATGATATACCCGGTCTCGTGCTGTGACGGATAAAACCGGTCCGCCAGGTAGCGCAGCGGCAAATAACCGCCGTTGTGATACAACGCCGCCGCGCGCATGGCCACCGGTTCCACCTGGTAATGACCGTCGGAGAGGAACACCGCCAGCCCTTCAATCAATATCGTCGGGCGCAGCCGGCTCTCGCGAAGCGCGTCATAGCGGTGAATCATCTCGTGGTGCAGCAGTTGGATCACCGCCGGGTTGGCATAATTGCCGTCGGCGTACGAAACATATACCTCGTCCGATGTGAACCCACCCTGCCCGAGAATGCGCGGCACCAGGTTGATGTGGATTTTGTTCTCCAGGGTCGTTCCAATGGCCTGCGAAGCCGAATCGGCCTGGGCTTCAATCAAGTCAACCAGTTGCGGCAGGTCTCGTTCGGCGTCTGTCCCGCTGATCACATGAATGTAACAGCAGTCTGTTTCGGTACTCACCCATTCCCCGGCCTGGGCCTGCGGGTTCGCGGGTTGGAGCGTCACCTGCATTTCCCAGGTTTGCGAACGTTCGGGAATGCTCAATTGGATTGTATAAACGCCGGGCTGCAGCCCGCGCGTATCCCAGGCCCAATACAGCATAGCGCGGAACCGCCCACCGGCTGTTCCAAAAAATGCCGTACTGCCCAGGTTGACCGGCACCTCACCGGCTATAGCTGCGTTCAGGTTGGTGCGGTCGTAATTCTCGCCCACCGGGGTGAAAACTTCGATACTGATCTGGTCGCCAACGTACAGCATGCCGCCCGGATGAAGCCGCACCTCGAACCCTGGAGCGGGCTGCGCCCCGCGGGCGGGCATCCACCCGGTGTGGATTGAGGAAAGCAAAACCAGAAAAATAAGCACGGCGCGGTTCATTTTTTCATTATACCGGAACGCCAAAATGGTTGGGTAATTCTGCCTTTCAGCCGCTATAATTAACATTTGGTAAATGACACAACCGGAGATACTGGGAATGACTGAGGAAGAAAAACCTGCATCGCCAAGATGGAGTACTACCACCAAGCTCATCGCCGGGCTGACGATCGCCGCAATCTCGATTGCGCTGTTCGTGCAGTTCCGCAATATCATTGGCCCACTTATTGCTTCCCTGGTGCTTTCGTACCTGGTCTATCCGGTTGCCATTCAGTTGAACCGGAAGGTGCGCATTCCCTGGGGGCTGGCAGTGGTGCTGGTCTTCGTGTTGATCCTGGCGGTGATCATTGGGCTGGCCACCTGGGGCGGCATAGCCCTGGTAGACCAGGTTTCCAGCCTGATTGCGTTCTTGCAGCGTGCGATCACCAACTTGCCGGCGCTGATCGAAGATATGGCCAATCATCCCCGGCAGATTGGTCCGTTTGTGCTCGATTTCTCCCAGCTTGACCTGGCAGAAGTGACCAACCAGGCCCTGGGCGTGGCGCAAACCCTGCTGGCGCGCCTGGGCACGCTGGTGACCAATATCGCCTCCGGCGCTGCCACGACGATAGGCTGGCTGCTCTTCACCCTGCTGATCGCGTATTTCATTCTCTCGGAAACGCGCGGGAAAACCAACGAGCTGATCGAGATCAAGGTTCCCGGTTACCAGGCTGATATGGACCGCATGGGTTGGGAATTGGGCCGCATCTGGAATGCCTTCCTGCGCGGGCAGTTAATCATCATCTCGCTGACGATCCTGATTTACACGATGATGCTGGGTATTCTGGGCGTACGCTATTTCTTTGGCCTGGCGCTTCTGGCTGGCGCTGCGCGCTTTGTGCCCTATGTTGGTCCGTTCGTGGCCTGGACGACCTACGGCCTGGTTTCTTATTTTCAGGGCAGCACGATTTTTGGCCTGAGCCCAATTGCCTATTCCATCATCATCGTCGGCATTGCCTGGGTCACGGACAGCATCATCGATAACCTGGTGTCGCCGCGCATCATGTCAAACGCACTGCGCGTCCACCCCGCGGCAGTGATGGTAGCAGCGCTGGTTGGCGCAAACCTGTTTGGCATCACCGGGGTGATTCTGGCCGCGCCGGTGCTGGCTTCGGTGAAGCTCGTGCTGGGCTATGTGACCCGCAAGATGACCGATCAGGATCCGTGGGAGGGCATCCGGCTGGTCAGCCCCAAGCCCATCCGCAGCCCGCTGCTGGATTGGCTGCGCGCCAACGGGCGGCAGCTACCGCAGGCCGTATGGCAGGCAATCTTGCGCCTGCGTGGCCGAGCGTTGGCGGCTCAAAAACGAGCAAAGGCAGATGCCAGCAAAGAAAACTCCTGAATCACCAAAAATCAGCCACACTGACCGTATACGCGCGGCGAAACCTGTGCGATAATTAGGGAAATAGACCATCGATTGAGTAAAGGAGTGGAGCAAATGGCAAACCAGGAACCGAAGACCCAAACAATCGCAGAAACCGACAATTATCTGGCCTGGAGCGCAGATGAGCCGGATGGCGAACGCACCTACCATCTGGAATTGAACAATGTCACGCTGCATTTCTTCAGTGAAGAGTGGCAGGAATTCCTTGATCTTGTTCAAAAGTTGGGGCGCGAGCCGCGCTAACGCCGGATAACTGCCCGATATGTTAAAGAAGTCGCCCGGCGTACCCGCGCCGGGCTTTTTGCTGCAAAACAGGAGCCCTGGACAAATCGTCCAGGGCTCGGGCTTCGATGCGGTCCCCTGTAACGCACATCGAAGTTGGAAGGATTCAGGGGATGGGTTCGGTGCTGGATCAGTAATCTTCTGGCCGTACAGCCGGGTATGTGGGCGGGTTGAGCGGGTAAGACCTGGGTTTCTCCGCCACTTGTGCCGGGCCGCGCGGGTGCAGTTCCTGATTGATCAGCGATTGCAGTTCCTGTAAACTGGTAAAGGTATAGCTATCGCCGGTAGAGATGGACTCGAGTTTGCCGCGCACAATCGACTGTGGCTGGTCGTCTGTTGGAATGATGGTGAGGAGGAAGGAATGTTTCTTTCTCATTTTGCTCTCTACATTACCATCATACCGAATTCGACTGACAATCCACTGACAACACCACCATATTTGAGCCAGAATTGTGGAAATTCCTTACAAAAAAGTTATTTTCCCGTTTGCTGGCTATTGAAAGGTGCTATTTGCGGCGTTGGCTGGTTGGGGTTTGCAGTGACCGCGCCAGGTCGGCCAGGTCTGTGCGCGGGGTGAGCGCCAGGTCATCGTGCAGGGTCTGTTCCAGGCGCTGGTACAGGCGCAGCGCGTGCGGCGCGTCTTGCAGTCCCAGGTAGGCGTTCATTCCCAGCAGCACGGCATCTTCATTCCATGGATCTTCGCGGATGATGGCCCGGCTGCATTCCAGAGCTTCAAAGCACGAGCCTTGCGCCAGGTGCTGCTGGCCCAACACCTGCATCCCGCGGTGGAACAGGTTGGTGATGCGTTCGCGCCGCGAGGCGCACCAGTCAGCATAACGGTCGCTGGGGAAAAGATCACCGCGCGCGATGCTCAGCGCAGATTTCAACTGGTCGATGCGGGCAGCGGTGAGCGCTTTATTGATTTGCTGCTCGAACTCTAAGAAGTCCACCTGGCTGCCGTCGGGCAGAGCTAGGGTCACCCGTTCGCCTTCGACCGAAAGGTAACGCGAGGGGAATTTATCCGGCAGGTCCGGCTCTAAAACATGGCGCAGGGTCGAAGTCGCCTGGTGCAGCATCCCAACCGCGGCCTGGGGGTCATGCTCCGGCCACAGGGCTTCCAGAATGGCCTCGCGCCCGGCGCTAAACCCGGGCTGCAGCAGCAAGAAGCGGAATAACTCGCCCGCCTTGCGCCGTTGCCAGGCCACATCAGCGATCAATTTGCGGCCCTGCCATACCTGAAAACTCCCCAGCCCGTTGATCCGCAGCGGCGGCGGCGCTACGCGTTCCAGGCGGTTTAAAAGCGCTTCGGCAGCCTTGCGCGCCGGAACGCTGCTGCTGCGCTGGTAGGCGGCGATGATCGGAAAGGCGGTTTCGTGTTCTTTTTCCAGCAGGAAACCAAAGTCGCCTGATAGAATTGCCGCGGCAGCAGCCTGCCACTTCTCGCCGGCGTCCCCGCTTTGATCCTGAAAGGCCCAGGCAGCATCCAGAAAACGCGCCGCAGCAAGGTCGAACACCGCGCCGCAGCGCGTAAAAGTTCCGATCGCAGCCTGCAGACTGGAGTAGGCCTGGGTGGCATCGCCCGCCTGGCGAGCGCATTGGGCGTATTCCAGCGCTGCCTGTCCGGCCATGATCACATTACCCAGGCGCTGCGCGCACTTCAGGCCGTCCTCAGCCCAGGTGCGGCCAGTGGCCGGTTCTCCTTTCAAGCGGTAGAAGCGCGCCTGTTCCACTCGCGCCCAAATGTTGAGGTCCGTGGCCCCGGTGGTGGTGGCGATGCGCATGAGCAGGTGCAGGTACTCTTCCGCGCGGTTAAATTCCCCTTCAGCAATTGCCAGCCGCGCCCACAGGTAAAAATAGCCGCCGGTGATCCGGTCGGTGGGGCGCAGCAGTGGCAAGAGATCATCCAGCGCCTGGCGCGCCTGCCGGTTTCTCCCCGTCAGTTCGGCTACCAGCGCCTGCAGGAAGGGCAGCCCCCACTGGTGGGTTTCTTGCGCGGCGCGGAAATGCTGCGCTTCGCGCATGCAGGCCAGGGCCAGGTCAAACTGGCCGCGCGGCAGATATACGTTCATCGCCAGGTTGTGCAGGGCGCGCCCCAACAGGAGATACTCTTCCAGGCGGCGGCTCAACTCGATTGCCTGATGGAAATAGCCTTCGGCCTCCTCCAGGTTCCCCGCATCGGCGGCGCTGACGCCCAGGCTGATTCTGGCGTCGGCGCTCAGCGCGCTGTCCGCGTCATTTTCAATCACGCGCTGCGCAAAATCTTGCCCTGGCTGGTTCACGCCGGTGTAGATCAATAGCCGCGCCAGCCGCGCTTGCGCCAGTGGTAGAAACGAAACCGCGTTCACCGCCTGGATCGCGGCGAACGCTTGCTGTGCATAGGCAATCGCAGTTTTCAGTTCCCCCTTTTCTTCATACTCGTTGCTTAGCGCCAGCAGTTCAACGATCGAATCGTTTGCTGCTATCAATGCTTGCATGCTTCGCTTTTCACCCATTGGTCAGGGGAATGAAATCTGTTTCTCAAATGATAATTCCAAACGCCCGAAAAAGCAAATGCTTGTTAAGACATTGTCAGGTGGCTGCGCCGGAAGAGAAGAAATGGGGTAGAATAAGGCAGAAACTATGGTTAGCCTGTATCGATTGCTGTTATTGTCCTTATTGACCAGCTTTGTGCTGGCAGGATGCAACGGCCAACTTCCCGCCGCATTCTTTACGAATACTCCTGTCGCGGTGCAGACTCAACTGCCCGAGGCAGTTACCGAGGATATCACCTCGATTGCGACGCAAACCCCTGTTTCCGCAGTGGATACGGCGCCGGTGACCTTTACCACCACCCCGGTGACCGATCCGCTCGCGGCCGGGCAGGGTCGTCCGTCTGGCAAGCCCTGCGATATGGTTTCTGCCGGCCTGCCCATGGACGTGACCATTCCCGATGGCACGCGCGTGATGCCCGGTCAGGCCTTTACCAAAACCTGGCGGCTGGTCAACACCGGCGAATGCACCTGGACGGCGGAATACGCGGTAGTGTGGTTTTCCGGCCAGTTGATGGGAACCGATACCACCTGGAGCTTTGCTGGCGAAGTCCAGCCCGGTGAAACCGTGGATATCACCGTCGATATGGTTGCCCCAGAATTTTCTGGCGCTTACCAGAGTAACTGGAAATTGCGCAACAGCCAGGGGCAGCTTTTTGGCCTGGGCCCTAACGGTGACGCGCCATTCTGGGTCATCGTGAATGTCGCCGAGTCCAGCACGGCCACCGCTCCTGCGGAGGCAACCCCCGCGCCGACCCTGGCGGTTTTCATCAACGGCATCGTCAGCCTGCAAAGCGACGATGCGGTTGATCTCGACAGCGGCGACTTGAACCTGGATCCGGGCGTTGATGTGCGCCTGGTGCAAACCGGCGCGGGTGAGCCCCAGATTCGACCCGAAAATGGCGCGGCCATTGGCATGTTCGGCAATTATGAGCCGCTCGAGCAGGATTGTGAAAAAGCCGCGCTGGGCGCTCAGCCGCTTTCCATGCTCAATGCGGACAGCGGCGTTTATCTGTGCTACCGCACCTCGCAGGGCCTCCCTGGTTATGCCCACGTGATCCGCATCCCCGATGAAGATGACCGGCTCGCATTGGACTTCATCACCTGGACCGCGCCCTAGAATCACATTTCTCGACCGGCAGATTTGGTACAATCATCCTGTAACCATCACCATCGAGGAGCCAGGATGAACCTTGACGATCTGGAAACCATGCGCGCGCTGGATGCGCGCGATATGCTGTCTGAAATTGACGGCCTGCCTGAGCAGCTTCTCGCCGGTTGGGAACTGGGCCAGCAGCAGCTTCTGCCGGCTTTCACCGGCATCCGCCAGGTGATCATCGCCGGGGTGGGCGGGTCGGCGATTGGCGCGGATCTATTTGTCAGTTATGCCGCCCCGCTGTGCCGCGTTCCCATCCTCGTGTACCGAAATTACGGCCTGCCCGCCTGGGCCGCTGGAGAAAGCACCCTGGCTGTGCTGTGCTCGCATTCCGGAGAAACCGAAGAAACCCTTGATGCATTCCGCGCGGCCGCGGTCAAC
>DATCUC010000062.1:0-5560 GCA_036567625.1 Anaerolineaceae bacterium
GACGCCTTCGCGCAGGTCGCCCACGTCGACCATGATGATCACCTGGTGGGTGACGCCGGCATCCGCCGCGGCCGCGGAGAGGGCGGTGAGGGTTTCTAGCGAAGAGTTGAGCGAGCAGTCAGCCCAGCGCACCACCTCGGCGGCCTGACTGGGGGCGGGCAGGCGCAGCAGCAGGCGCGGCAGGCCCAGGTTGAGTTCGGTCAACGCGCGCAGATTTTGCAGGCGCGAATCGGCGAGGCTGTCCGCGCCGCCAGCTTGCAGGGCGCGCGCCACGGCCGGATGGGCGCAGGTGACTTTGCAGACGGCGGCAGCATGCGCTCCGTGGGCATGCGCCAGGGCGGTCACGGCGCGGGCGTTGTGGGTGATGCGGTCGGGATAAATTTCCAGGCGGGGAGTATAGGGGTGGGTTGGCATTTCTTTACCTATATGCCGCAGCAGTTTAATAATATGCGCGGTTGGTTTATGAATGAGCGGGATGGGCGGTGAGTTCGGAATCGACCCAGGCGGCGAAGGTCTTTTTGACCTCTTCGGGGTAGGCCTGGGCCAGCGTACCCAGCGCAGAGAAGCGGTAGTCGCGGTCCATGAGGATGCGCACTTCGGGGGTGGGCAGCAGGTATTTGCCCGCTCCGGTGCAGACGCTGCGCAGGATATCCTCGCCGCCGGCCACGCGGGTGAGCGCGCCGCCGGTGCCGATGACCCATTTGACGGCGGTCAGGTCTTTGCCTTTGACGATCTGCTTTTTGCCGGTGGGAGTATACAGGTCGGTGACCACTCCGGCGTGGCGGCGGATGCCGGTCTCCACAGCCCGGGCGCACAGCCAGTGGGTAAGCTGTTTCTGGGCTTCGGTGTGGGGCATGGCGGCCAGGTCGGTCAGGCGCGCTTCCCACAGCGGGTCGCCGGAAAGTTCGACGATATTGTGGGCATTGACGTACACGCCCAGGTCACCTTCCACGGTGCGCTTGGCGCGCGGTTCGGGCTCGACGCTGCGTGTGTTCCATTCCATGCTGCCAGATGTGACACTGTGTATATCGGTGGTAGCGCCACCGACATCGAAGATCAGGCAGTCGCCCAGCACCTCGGCGAAGAGTTCCGCGCCGAGCAGCACCGCGCCGGGGGTGGGCAGGATGCTCCAGCGGCTCAGGTCGGCCAGGCGGGCCATGCCTGGGGCATGGATGATGTGCTTGTTGAACAATTCGTGGATCAGGCGGCGAACGGGCTCGATGTTGAGTACATCGACATCCGGAAAGACATTATCGGCCAGGAGTACTTCGGCCCCGGCGGCTTCAAAGATGCGCTGCACCGGCTTGCGCACCGCCACGTTGCCGGCATACAGCACCGGAACCTGCAGGCTCAGCCCGGCCAGGCTTTCGGCATTGCGCAGGATGATCTCTTTTTCGCCAAAGTCGACCCCACCGGCCAGCAAAATCATGTTCGGGCGAATTTCGGCGATTTCTTCCAGTTCGTAATCGCTCAACCGCCCGGCGGTGACCATTTTGATAATCCCGCCCGCGCCCAGGGCGGCTTCGCGCGCCGCGCGCGCAGTCATCGACTGGGTGAGGCCGTGAACGGTCATGCGCAGGCCGCCCGCCGCGGAGCTGTTGACGAAGATCTCCGGGTTGGGGGCCAGTTCGCCCTGCTGGCGCAGGTCGGCCACCGCCTGCTCCACGCCGAGGCCCACGTCACCCTGAGCGACGCTGGTGGGCGCGAACCCCTGCAAGGCATGCTGAAAGCCGCCGCCGGGGATGCGGCTGAAGCCGTTGGCCTTGGTGATCGTGGAGCCAACCTCGATGGTGAGGATATCAACCGGGTGGGTAGAAGAAGATGGTGGCATGGGCTTGCGGGTGAGCGTGGATAGACCCTCTCCAGCTCCCACCAACCGCGGTTTTCGGCGCCTGGTGGGAGCGGAAATCAGCGAGGGCGGATCTTACAGCATTCCCTTCGACTTAAAATGCTTGATCATGGCATCCACCACATGGATGCCTTTCGTGCCGCGGCCAAAGGTGGCGTCGAGGCCGGTTTCGGCGGCCATGTCGCGGGTCACCTGGGTGCCGCCGGCGATGAGCACCACGCGGTCGCGGATGCCTTTCTCCTGGCACAGTTCGTTCAGCTTGCGCATTTGGGCGCGGTGCACGTCGTTGTGGCTGATGATGGTGGAGATGAGGATGCCCTGCGCGCCGGTTTCGATGGCGGCGTCGACCAGCTTGCCCAACGGAACCGAGGTGCCGAGGTAGTTGTATTTGACGCCGTACTTTTCGATGCCGCCGTGCTTGATGTCCAGGATTTCGCGCAGGCCAACGCTGTGCTCGTCTTCGCCGACGGTGCCGGCGACCACGCGCAGCCCCATCTGCTTGATGGCGGCGCGGATCTCGTCTTCGGGCAGCATTTCTTCTTTGGGCGGGATCTTGAGCGAGTCTTTGGGGATGTCAAAGCCGACCTTGCCCTTGACTTCGACGAAGCAGCCTTCGGCAGGGTGCAGCACCATCAGGTTGACCACCTGCGGGTCTTGCAGGCCCATGCGGCGGCCAACTTCCAGCGCGGCCTCGCGGGCCACCGGCTCGCTTTCGGGGATGGTAAACTGCAGCAGCACAATGCCGTCACCGGCCCATTCAGCCTCGGGGCGGATCAGGCCGCCCTTGCGGTAGGGGTAGGTGCTTTCCAGGCGGCGCCCGGCGGTGTCTTCGGGGTCGAGCTCATCAATGTAGACAATCTTTTCGGGTTTGCACAGCGTGCAGCCGTCGATCGGATCGCAGGGGCGGTCGATACCGGCAGGCAGGTGGTTCTCGCCGAAGTGGGCGCAGACGGGGGCCATGTAATCCGGGTCGCGGGCGACGATGCTGCTGGCGCCCACGCCGCCGGAGCCATCGCGGACAATGCCGTCGCCGTTGCGCTCGGGGTACTTGCCCGAGTCGACGAAGAAACCCTGTTCCACGGCGGCAAAGTAGCCGCCGACCTCGATCACTTCTTCGAGGAACGCCACGGCGCGCTCTTTCAGGTCGCGCACCATCTGGCCCAGGGGGCCTTGCAGGTTGAGAGTCAGCAGTTCTTTAATACCGTCCAGCGCGGCCCAGGTCTGCTTGACGGTCTGGATGCCGCGGATGTTGTTGTAGTGCCAGGGCACATTGCGGCCCTCATCCGGGGTGATGGTCGACTGGATATCGGCGCTGGTGAGCATCGAGATCAGGGTGTCGATGGTATGGGTGCGCACCGCTTCTTCGATATCGGCTTCGATGTAGCGCGTGTTCTGCTGGGCGCGCATCTTATACTCGGAGAAGAAATCGCGCAGCGCCACGGCGTAGGGCAGGTCGTACCACAGCTTGGGCGCCGGGGGCGCATCCGGGGGTACGGTGGACAGGCCGATGAGTTCTTTGGGCATACCGGCAGCCGCGGAGAAAGCGCAGTTGATGCCGTGCTGGACCATCAGCTCGGGCATGACCAGCCAGCCGGCCTTGGCGGTGGCGTTGGCGTTGTGCGCGCCGTCGATCTGGAAGATACTGGCCTGGGACATCACGCGCTTGGCTTCGGCGGCATCGACGAACGAGCGGTACATGTTGACGTTGCGGTAGAGGACGTTGTACTGCGGGTCTTGATGCGCGCCGTTGACGCCTTCTTCGGCGAAAAGCACGGCCACTTCGGGGCCAGCCACGCCGGAAACGTAGCTGTGGAAATTGATCGGGCGGCCGACCTCTTCTTCGATCAGGTCGCAAGCGCGGCGCGAGGCGCGCAGCTGCTTGCGGGTGATGGGTACGCCGCCGGTGCCTTCGGGCGTGCCTTCCATCAGGCCGTCGATATGGCTCTGCCCGGTTGTGCGAATGACCATCAGGTGATCCGCGCCGTGCCAGGCGGCCATGCGCATGCGGCGCAGGTCGTCTTCAAAGCGGCCAGAGGCGATCTCGGTGGTCACCACGCAGGACGGCTGCGGGTCGATATGGTCAAAATACTTTGAAGCAGGCAGACCGATGCTGTTCTTGAGCGGCATGGACATATTGCGGTAGGTGAACGGCCCCATTTTGAGGAAACCGCCGGCGGGGGGCTGGCGCCAGACCCAGCCTTTGCGCTGCGGGTGGTAGTTTTCCAGCCCGCTGACCAGTTCTTCAATATCCATCTTCTGCTGCGGGTTCAAGGGTTTATCGTTCATCGCTGGCCTCCCTGTTCGGAGGTGGGGGCGAACAAGCCTTCGAGCACTTCTTCGTTTTCGAGAATGGCGGCCGCGGCAGCGCGCACATCGGTACCGTTCTTTTGGGCCAGGCGCAGCAGCACGTGACCCGCGCCTTTGCCCAACAGGCCGTAGCGGTAAATGCGCTCAACTACGCCGTGCGAGCTGACGCTGTCGATTCCCATGCGCAGCAGTACCGAGCGCTCGATGGAGGGCGAGGTGTGCGTGCGCGCCAGGTCAACGATGGGATCGACGAGCTGGTTGCACAGTTCCCAGAAGCGCGCTTTCAGTTCGGCGTCGCTCATCTGGTGCAGTTCTGCCTGCCGCTTTTCAAAGCGGGCGATGCGGTCTTCAGTCATAGGAGGTTACCTCACATTTTCCAGGGTCAGGGCTTGCTTGACCCAGTCTATATCTTTTTTAACATCGGCGGCCAGGAAGGCGTAATCCACGGCGGTCCACTGCTCCACCGGGTGGGCTTTGGCGGCATTTTTCAGGTACGACAGGCGCAGCCGGTCGAGGTCTTGCACCGCGCCCCACACCTGGCTGAGGTGCTCGGGGATGACGATGCTCTGGCCGGGCACATTCTCGCGCGGGTCGCCGCGGCGCACTTCGATGCCGTTTTCACGAGCAAAGGAAAGCTGCGCGTTCTGGTGCTTGCCCGCGCCGGTGTATTCGGTTTCCTGTACCACCAGCACCTGGTCGCGGTCCATCTGGCGCGCCAGGGTGACGGCAGCAGTCAGGCTGGTGTTGCCCGCCGGGCCGCGCTCCATGCCTTCCAACCGGGCCAGCAGTTCGGTGACGTAAAACACCTCGCCCTGGGTCACAAGCTGGTACTCGTCCATGTAACGCAGCGAGCGGGCGGCATTGCGAGGCACATCCACCCGGTCGGGCCAGGTGGCGAAGGGCACGCCAAAACCGGTGTGACCGGTGGTGAAGGACTTGCGGTTGAAGTCGTGGTCTGAGGCCATATGCAGCCCGTGCAGGTCAACGGAGCAGGCCACGACGCGGGTGTTGGCGCAGCCGGCAGCCAGCAGGCCGCGGGCGGTACCGGTCAGGTTACCGCCGCCAGCATGGGTGATGACCACCGCATCGGGGTCTTTGCCGTAGCGGGCGCGCACCTGTTGGGCGATCTCGACGCCGAGGGTTTCGACGCCGCGGATGCCAAACGGGGTGTACAGGCTGGAGTTGAAGAACCCGGTTTCCTCCAGCGTGCGCAGCAGCACGTAGAACAGTTCGGGGCCGACGGTGAGGCGCAGCACTTCCGCGCCATAGGCTTCACAAACGCGGCTCTTTTCGACGATTTCCGGCTGGCCGACGCCGCGGCTGTCGTAAACTTCTTGCACAATGATGCACTTGAGGCGGCGCTGGGCAGCCTGCGAGGCGACGGCCGCGCCGTAATTGCCGCTG
>DATCUC010000063.1:0-15434 GCA_036567625.1 Anaerolineaceae bacterium
CTGAAACAGGGTCCGGCGGTTGCCCCGCAGCCTGCGGACAAGCCGGTCAAAGCCGCTTCCCTGGCAGACCTGCGCGGCGCAGCGCTGGCTAACCGGCTGGCTGCGGTCTCCCCCGCCCTGCTCAATGGCAAAGATGAGGAACTGGCGCGCATCTGGCAGGCATGCATCACCCAGGAATAACGCCGGAAACAGCAGGGAAATGGATGTAATTCATAGCAAAATTGCAGGGTTGGTGCTTGCATTTGAGTGTATTTCGTGGGTATACTATGCTGATTATTCAGCAGATGCTGGGTCATCTCCAGGATCGGATACCATATGAAAATCGACAGTTTAATGGAGGTTCTACCCGAAACGTACAGCACGGTAGACCGCGACAAGATCCTCAAAGCCTATCGCTTTGCGGAAACAGCGCACGCCGGTCAAAAACGCGCGTCTGGTGAGCCTTACGTAACGCACTGCGTGGCAGTAGCGGCCATCCTGGCTGAAATGCGCGTGCCGCCCGCCGTGGTGATCGCCGGGCTGCTGCACGATACTGTCGAAGACACCTCGGTAACCCTGACCGATATCAAAAATGAATTTAGCGAAGAAGTCGCTACGCTGGTCGACGGCGTCACCAAGTTGACCAACCTGCCCCGGGTTTCTCGCGGCGACCAGCATGCCAATGGCACGGAACAGCCGGTAGCCGCGGGCAAGCCGGAGATGGACGACTCCGGTTACGATAAGGAAGTATCGCCGCGCGGTCGCAAACGCGATATGACCTCCGAAACGTTGCGTAAGACTTTTATGGCCATGGGCGACGATATCCGCGTGGTGTTGATCAAGCTGGCCGACCGGCTGCACAACATGCGCACCCTGGGCTACATGCCAGAAGCCAAACGCAAGCGCATCGCCACGCAAACCCTCGATATTTTTGCGCCGCTGGCCAACCGCCTGGGCATCTGGCAAATGAAGTGGGAGCTGGAAGACCTGGCATTCCGCTATGTTGACCCGGTGAAGTATAAAGAAATCGCCGAAAACCTTGCCACGCGCCGCCCAGACCGCGAAAAAGAAGTGACCCAAATCATCCAGCGCGTGCAAGAGGTGCTGGCCCAGCAGTCTATTCGAGCCGATATCTCCGGCCGCCCCAAGCATATCTATTCCATTTATCACAAGATGATGGAAAAGAATAGGCCGTTTGAAATGGTGCGCGATGTGCGCGCCATTCGTTTGATTGTGGATACAGTGCAGGATTGCTACGCCGCCCTGGGCGTCATTCACCTCAAATGGCGGCCCATCCCTGGCGAATTTGATGACTATATTGCCGCGCCTAAAGACAACTTCTACCAGTCGCTGCACACTGCCGTGCTGTGGGATGACGGCAAGCCGCTGGAAGTTCAGATTCGCACCAAAGAAATGCACCAGAACGCCGAATACGGCATCGCCGCGCATTGGCGTTACAAAGAGCACGGCCGGCGCGACGAAGCCTATGAGCGGCGCATTTCCTGGATCCGCAAGTTGATGGACTGGCGCAGCGACGTCGATGATGCTACCGAATTCGTCGACATTATGAAGACTGATGTCTTCCAGGACCGCGTGTATACCTTCACCCCGCGCGGCGATATCATCGACCTGCCTGCCGGAGCCACCCCCATTGATTTCGCGTACCACGTCCACACCGATGTCGGCCACCGCTGCCGCGGGGCCAAGGTCAACGGCAAGCTGGCCACGCTGGATCACACGTTGAAAACCGGGGACCGGGTAGAAATTCTCACCGCCAAGCAAGGCGGCCCCAGCCGTGACTGGTTGAACCCCAACCTGGGCCTGGTGCGCACCAACCGCGCTCGAACCAAGATCAAGCAGTGGTTCAAGCAGCAAGACCGCGACCAGAACCTGGCGCAGGGGAAAATCCTGCTCGAGCGCGAAGTCCGCCGCCTGGGTCTTCCGGATGTTAACCTCGATCAGTTGGCGCACGATTTTGATTTCCGCAGTATTGATGAGTTATTCGTGGGTGTTGGCTGCGGGGATGTATCCATTGGCCGCGTGATCAACAAGCTTTCCGACCTGGAAAAAGCCAAGCAAGAGATTGATTCGATCCTGGCAACCAGGCCGGCCACGGAGCCGAAGAACGCGGGCAACGCGGTCACCGTGCTGGGGTTGAAAGGCATTCTCACCACCATGGCGCGCTGCTGTAACCCAGCCCCGGGAGATGAGATCGTCGGCTATGTTACCCGCGGGCGCGGCGCGACCATTCACCGCCAGGACTGCCCCAATATCCTGCGTCTGCGCGACAAAGAACGCATCGTCAAGGTCACCTGGGGCGAACCCAAACGCACCTTCCCGGTGACGGTGGAAGTCAAAGCCTTTGACCGTCAGGGATTGCTGGTTGATCTCTCGACGGTAATGAGTAATGAAGGCATAAACCTGGTTGACATCGACGTCAATGTCAATCATAATGTTGCCACTATCCTGATGGTGTTGGAAGTCGGTGATATCGAACAACTAAGCCGCGTACTTACCCGGATGGAAAACCTGCCGAATGTGATGAAAGCCCACCGGTTTAAACCGGGGTAATCAGCATTTGAAGACCCAATCTGCCTGGAATACGAGGATAGGATCGTTGTGACCGATTTGTTGCCCGTCAGTGAAGCCCAAAGCCGCATTCGCGCAGCATTTGCGCCGGTTTCCACGACTGGAGTGCCCCTGGCAGATGCGCTTGGCCGCGTGCTCAGCGTCGAAATCATTGCTCCGCTCGACCTGCCGCCCTTTACCAATTCCAGTATGGATGGCTTTGCAGTGCGCGCCGCTGACGTGGCCGGCGCCAGCCCATCTGCGCCGGTAACGCTGGCTCTGGTGGCCGAGATTCCCGCCGGGGCAGCGCCGTCAGCGGTCATTGGCCCGCAGCAGGCAGCGCGGATCATGACCGGCGCGCTTCTGCCCGCTGGAGCGGATGCTGTGGTACCGCAGGAAGTCACGCGATCCGCGCCCGGAGTGTCCGCGCAGGTGGAAATCCTCGAACCGGTGCGGCCAGGAGATTACCTGCGCCAGCAAGGTTCTGACCTGCAGGCCGGCGTGCCGGTACTGCGCGTGGGCCACACGCTCACCGCGCAGGATTTAGGCTTGCTGGCCGCGCTTGGCATTCATCAGGTGCAGGTTTTTCGGCGGCCGCGCATTGCCTTGTTATCCTCCGGAGATGAGCTGACCCAACCCGGCCAGCCGCTGTCCCCGGGCAAAATCTATGATTCCAATACGTTTATGCTCGCCGCGCTGGTTCGGGAAAGCGGAGCCGAGTTACTATCGCTGGGCGTAGCCGCCGACGATCCGCGGCAGGTGCGCAACCTGCTGCAGTCCGCCGTCGATCAGGGCGTAGACCTGATCCTCACCTCGGCCGGCGTCAGCGTTGGCGCGTTCGATTACGTTCGCGCCGTGCTTGAAGAACAGGGCCGCCTGGCGTTTTGGCGCGTCGACATGCGCCCGGGAAAGCCGCTGGCTTTTGGCGCATACGCGGGTATCCCGGTCATTGGCTTGCCGGGCAACCCTGTTTCCGCCTACGTAGGATTTCTTATTTTTGCGCGCCTCGCCATTCACCGCCTGGCCGGCCTGCCCGACCAGAGCTTGCGCCACTTCACCGCCGTGTTGGATGACGCGCTCGAATCAGATGGCCGCGAGAGCTATCTCCGCGGCACCGTCCACCTGGTATCAGGCGTTTACCATGCCCGGCAGGCAAAAAACCAAAGTTCTGCGAATATTTTCGCTTTGGTTCACGCAAACGCTTTACTGATTGTGCCGTCTGGGGTAAAATCGCTCCCTGTTGGAGCAGAAGTAAAATTCATGCATATCGGTACCGAGGGGTGAGCAATTTGGATCGAAAACTAAGCCGGGCATCGTACGTTCTTGCTTTTCTTGGGTTTATTGATGCACTGTATCTTCTGATCATTAAACTATCCAACAACAAAGCATTATGCATTCAGGGCATCGGAGATTGCTGGTCGGTGAACCTGAGCAAGTACTCCGAAATCGCCGGCGTGCCGATTTCGATTCTGGGCATGGCAGCATATCTCGCAATCATCGTTCTTTTATTTCTGGAAACGAAAAGTCCGTTCTGGAAAAGTAACAGCCCCATTCTGGTGTTTGGTATCGCCCTGGCAGGCACGCTGTATTCAATCTATCTGACCTATATCGAAATTTATGTTTTGCAGGCAATTTGTCCGTTTTGTGTCTTTTCTGCGCTGATAATCCTGGGTCTGTTGGGTGTTGCAATCGCCCGGCTGGCCGCGGGAAATCAGGATAAGAACGAGCAATAATCAAGGAGGAAAAATGGCAAGGATCCGCTGTCACTACCTCGATTGCGTATTTTTGGATGATGGATTTTGTTCCGCGGCGGCGATTGAGGTCGATCCGGATGCGGGCTGCATGACATACTCGCCCAATGCAGAAGCCTCGTCCGAAGATGATTGGGGTGAAGAGGAAGAAGAATTGGAAGAATGGGAAGAAATTGAGGGCGAGGAAGAAGAAGACGAAGAAGCCTGGCTCGATGACGAAGAGGAAGAGTATTAGGCCAGCCTGTTTGTATTTCCGAACCTCGAGAACTGCGGGTTGATTTCTCGAGATTGCCCCAATCCACGGTTGAATGTTGCCCATTCCCCAGACCCCGGCTGTCAATGCCGGGGTCATTTTTTTATGAAAGCCGCGCCAGTTAACAACCGGAGTATCCAGGCCCTCAATTGGAATGGCTCGCCATCAGGCTTGATTCCCTATTAGCAGCATTCCCTTCTTTGTCTCCACCATTGTCAACTCGGTTGAGATCGGCCTGCTCACCGCACCGATGCTGCCCCGCTGTGCGCGCGATCCGAAACCTTGTCAGCCCTGGTCGCGGCTGTCTTCGGCGGATTCGGCCTTCTTTTCCTGGTCGCGCGCGCTTGGGCTTTCCTTGCTTTCCCCGCTTGAGTCGTGCGGGGCATATGGCACCTGCTGATTGCGCGGCTCGTCATGATTTCGTTTTTCATCCGCATCAATATCTCGGCCGCGGTCCATGCTACGGGCATAATCGTGAGTCTGCGGCTGCTGATTGCGGTGCTGATTGTAATCTTTGGCCCGTTCTTGATCTTCCTTGTCGTCGCCGATTGGATTCGCTTGTACCGCTTTGCCTTTTCCGTCATTGCCAAAGGCTTCTTTGTCGGCATCTTGCTTTTGCTGATTTTTGTTTTGAAAATCATATGCGCCGCCCTGGAAGTTCGGCATTTGGGTTTTGTCGTTGTTGGTTTCCGACATAATTTCTCCTTAGTTCTTTCTCCGATTTTTTCGTACGTCTCTCATCTTGATAGCGACACTGTAAACCATCCGCCATCCATTGGCAATCCGGAAGAACCGTGGAAAACGTTGGGGATTACCCTAACCCGGGGTGACCCGGTCCGGAGGCAGAAAATCCTGGCCCGAGGTTCGTGCAATAAATATTGACATTCTCCATTGTAATTGTATAATGGCGCTATTCTTATCCTCCGGCAAATGCAATCGCGCGATCGTCTACCGTGCATCACCGGTTTCACTCGCTGCGTTCATGCGCAAGGCGCTGCCCCAAATATGGAAAACCTGAGCCCCAAAATCCTCCTGGCAGGTATTACGCCAAGCGGCCTGGAACGGATCGCCGCCATGCTGTCTGCTGGCGCAATAACTGCCGCCGCAGAGAGCGCAACGTCGCTTACGGATGGCCTTGCCCGGCTGCGCCAGCAACCCTTTGACCTGGTGCTCATCAGGGGACAGAAGGACAACTTCGACCAGGCGCTCACCGTTATTCGCGAAGGGCAGGAGCGCTGGCAGGCAACCAGCGTCTGCATCATTCCAGAGGAAGATGAAATCTTAGAAGCCCAGTTTGAAGCCGCGGGAGCTACAGCCTGTTACGCCGATTCCGAGGTCAATCCGCGCATGCTGCGCCGCCTCATCCGGCTGTGGGCGCGCAGCCGGGTGGTGTTGCGCGCACAGGCTGAGAATACCCGTTTGTTGAACCAGATGGAAGCGGCAGCGATGGCTCACCAGGAAAGCGAGTCCCGCTTTCACCGGCTGGCAGATTCGATGCCTCAGTTGGTCTGGACGGCGCGTGCCGATGGAACCGTGGATTATTACAATCAGCGCTACCGCGAGTTCGCGGGGATCCGCCCGGAGCAGGAGGATAACGCCGATAGCGAAGGCCCCTGGGTATGGTCACCGGTTCTGCACCCGGAGGATGTCGCCGCTACGGTCGCTGCGTGGGATCACGCGGTCCGTACTGGCACGCAGTACGAAATCGAGCACCGTGTGCACCGGGCAGATGGCACATACCGCTGGTATCTGAGCCGTGGCGTACCCATGCGCAATGCCCAGGGTGAGGTGGTGCGCTGGTTCGGAACGGCCACGGATATTCACGCGCAAAAAATGGCCGAAGAGGCCCTGCGCGCCAGCGAAATGCGTTTCCGGCGGTTAGTGGAATCCAATATTATTGGTGTATTTTTCGCGCAGTCCGGCGGATTGATCACCGAGGCAAATGATGCCTTCCTGAACATGGTTGGTTACTCGCGCGCGGAAATCGAAAATGGAACAGTCTACTGGACGGATTTTACGCAGCCTGAAGTGTTTGAACGCGAACGCGCCTTGCTGGAGAATTGGGCGCTCGAATCGGGCAGCTACCTGCACGAAATGGAATACTTTCGCAGGAGTGGCGAGCGAATTCCCGTACTGGTCGGTTACGCGCCGCTGGAAAACTCGCATACCGATTACGTATGTTTTGCGATGGATTTGAGCCGCCAGAAACAGGCAGAGCGATCCCTGGCGGATTACGCCGCGCGGCTGGAAGTAAGCAACCGCGAGTTAGAACAGTTCGCCTATTCCGCATCGCATGACCTGCAAGAACCGCTGCGTAAAGTCCAGGCTTTCGCCAGCCTGCTCGAACTCAATGCTGGCAGCCTGTTGAACGAAGAACAGCGCGATTACCTCACCCGCATCGGCAGTTCCGCCAAACGCATGCAAGAAATGGTGGACTCGCTCCTTTCTTTAGCTCGGATCACCTCGCGGCCCATCAACTTCAGCGCGATCGACCTGAACCAGCTGGTTAACGAAGTGCTCAACGACCTGGAATTAGCCGTACAATCCAGCGACGCGCAAGTCACGGTCGGTGACCTGCCGGTGATCCACGGCGACCCGATGCAGATCCGCCAACTGCTGCAAAATCTGATCGGCAACGCGCTCAAATTCCGCCGTGCGGGCCAGGCCCCGTTGGTGCAGATCAGCGGGCGCAGCCTGGATGACAATACCGTGGAATTGCGCGTGCAGGATAAAGGTATTGGCTTTGCCATTGAAAACCTGCAGCGCATTTTTGATCCCTTCGTCCGGCTGCAAGCGCGGCGCAATTACCCCGGCACCGGCATGGGGCTGGCCATCTGCCGCAGGATTGTGGAGCGGCATGATGGACAGATTAGCGCGGAAAGTGAGCCGGGAAAAGGCTCAACATTCATCGTTACCTTACCCAAAAACCCGCGGCCGGAAGCAAATCTTAAAGATTAACCTTTTGTTAGAAAAACCACAAACGCATTGACATTCAATTAATTATCTATATAATATTCATAGATATTCCCCTGAATGAAACCAGAAGTGGAGCACATACCCTTCTTTAATTATTGCTGGGGCTTGTAACGGATCGTATCACCACCGTGGTGGTGAATGTTGTCAGCCTCGCGGGATCCTTGCCCGCACCGGCACGATGTTAATGGTAACTCTTGTTCATTTGTCTTTCGCCAACAGGCCAGAGATATCTGCTCGCGGCCCTGTTTGTGTGAAAGTGGATAGGATATCAGCATGACCGAACAACGATTTACGAATTATTATGACGAGAATGATCTCGATACTTCTCGGCTGGAGTTGTTCAACGGCCGCGGCGATGCCGAAAATTTCCTGTTGTCGAAATTTAGCGCGGGATTTGGCAATGATGCCGCCCAGGATGAAGACGAAGACTTGGAGACCCTGTATGCCGCGGAAAACGACCTGAGCGATGAGGCTGAGGAAGAAATGCCCGAAGCGGCGGAAATGCTGCCCGCCCCTGAGCTGCTCGAAGAGGATGATCTGAAAAACATCGAAACCGATGATATGGTTAAGATGTATATCAAAGAAGCCACGCGCACGCGCCTGCTGACCGCCGAAGAGGAAGTCGACCTGGCGCAGCGCATCGAGCGCGGCCGCATGGCGCAGCAGGAACTTGGCCGGGGCAATACGGCTCCCAGCCGCATTAAGCAACTGCGCCGGCTCGTAGAAGACGGCCGGGCTGCCAGCGAACGTCTGATCCAGGCCAATGCGCTGCTGGTGATCAGCGTGGCGAAGAAGTATATTGGCCGCAATGTTCCCTTCATCGACCTGATCCAGGAAGGCAATATTGGCCTGATGCGCGCCGCGAAGAAATTTGATTACACCCGCGGTTTCAAATTCAGCACCTATGCCACCTGGTGGATTCGCCAGGCAATTACCCGCGCGCTGGCCGACCAGAGCCGTACGATCCGCCTGCCCGCCTATATGGGCGATCAGGTGAACCGCATGCTGCGCGTTCAGGCACAGCTTCAGCAGCGCCTGGGCCGCGCGCCTACCGCGCAGGAAATGGGTGATGCCCTCGAATTGCCCGCGGTGAAGGTAGAAGAAATGATCAAGGCCATCCAGCAGCCGCTTTCGCTGCAGATGTCGATCAACGAGGACGAAGACGATGCGCTGGGTGATCTGATCGAAGATACCACCACGCCCAACCCCGAAGATACCACTATCCAGACCCTGCTAGGCACGGATCTGCAGGATATCCTCGATCAACTGCCCGCGCGCGAGCTGCGCGTGCTGCAAATGCGCTACGGCCTGCTGGACGGCGAGCCGCTGACGCTGAATGAGGTTGGCCGCCGCCTGGGTATTTCCCGCGAGCGCGCGCGCCAGATCGAATCGCAAGCGCTGCGCCGATTGCGCACGCCGCTGTCGCAGTACAAACTGCGCTCATATCTGGATCAATAGCCTGATTTCATACAACCCAAAAAGAGGCGCATCCCCTGTGCGCCTCTTTTTGCATCAATTCTTGTCAAATGACATATTTCCTATCTGTTCTCTAGCATGATGACAATTTTCCGGTACGCGTGGGAAAGATAGCACTTACCTGCCTCACTTCCGCATGGTAAAACAAGATAGCGACCTGACGGCGTTTATTCAGGCGAGGTGCATCATGTTTGATCAAGTTGACTTAACCGATACACTCAGAGGCTTGCCCTGGTTCGTTGACCTGCGCATCGATCAGATCGAGAAGATCGCCCGAATCTCGCATCTGGTGCAGTTGGGCGCAAAAGATGTGCTTTTCCAGGAATGTGGAAAGCAGGATTTTCTGTTTATCCTGCTCGACGGCGAGGTCAAGCTGGAAATGCTCGTGCCAACCCACGGTCAGCTGCACATTTACGATGCGCAGCCGCTGGATGTCATCGGCTGGGATCAACTTACACCCGTTATCCGCCAGCGCTTTGGCAGCACGTATGCCGCGCAGCCGTCCTTACTGATCGCCATTGACGGCGATGCCTTACGTAATCTTTGCGAAGAAGACCACGAGATCGGTTTTGTCGTTTACCGGCGCATCGCTAACCTGGTCGCCAGCCGGATGCTCAATATTCGACTGGTCTTGTCGGATGTGATGATCAAGCATCCCTGAAAATCGAAACGCCCCAAGAAGCGGAATTGTACAGTAAAATACCCGGTACAATCCCTTTACGGAGCGTTTTTGAAAGGCAATAAATCTTACTAAGTTCACCTTTTTTCGGAATTAACCTGCCATGCACGAGTTAGCCGTCACCGAAAGTATCTTATCAATTGCCGAAAAACATGCTCTGCAGGCCGGCGCCAGCAAAGTGACCGATATCTATATCACCCTGGGCCAGCTTTCCAGCATCGTTGATGATTCCGTGCATTTCTATTGGGATATCATCAGCCAGGAAGCCGCCCTCAGCCGCGGCGCTGTGCTGCATTTTCAGCGCATCCCGGCCCGATTGTTGTGCCTGGAATGCGCCAATGAATACGGCATCCAGACCGCGTTGGAACCCTGCCCGCGCTGCGGGAGTTTTCAGATTAAGGTGACCGCCGGAGAAGAATTTTGGGTTGACAGCATCGAAATTGAGAAAACCGATGAGGAGAAAGTAGCATGAGCCCATCTCGTATCCCTGTTGTTGAAAAGATCTTGAGCGCCAACGACCAGGTGGCCGAACAAAACCGCGCCAAATTGGACGCCGCCGGCGTTTTTGCCGTGAACCTGATGGCCTCACCCGGCGCAGGCAAGACCAGCCTGATCCTGGAAACCATCCGCGCGCTCGTGCCCGAACTGCGCATGGGCGTCATCGAAGGCGATACCGCCCCTGTGACTATCGATGCCGATAAGATCAATGCCGCGGGCATGCCCGCGGTGCAGATCAACACCGGCGGTGACTGTCACCTCGACGCAGTAATGATCAGCTACGGCCTTCAACAATTGAACCTGGAAGAAATCGATCTGCTGATCGTGGAGAACGTTGGCAACCTGGTTTGCCCGGCGGCCTTCAACCTCGGTACGCACGCTAACGTGCTCATCGCCAGCGTGCCCGAAGGAGATGACAAGCCCTACAAATATCCCAACATTTACCGCAACCTGGAAGTGCTGATCGTCAACAAGATCGACTTGCTGCCGTACGTGCGCTTCAACATGGATTACTTCCGCCAGGGCGTGGAAATGCTCAACCCGGGCCTGCGCACTTTCCCCGTCTCGTGCGTCACCCAAGAGGGGATCGATGCCTGGGCCGGCTGGCTCAAGGCGCGCGCCGAAAAAGCCAGGATGAAATGACGCAATCCGTCGTTGGACGAAAGATTTGGGTACGCGGTATCGTGCAGGGAGTCGGCTTCCGACCGTTCATCTACTCCCTCGCAGCGCGCTGCCAGTGCACCGGTTGGGTGCGCAACACGTCCAGCGGCGTCGAAATTGAAATCAACGGCACGGCGGAAATGATCGCCGCATTTGAGCGCGAAGTGCGCCAGAACCCACCGCCGCTGGCCCAGATCGACGCGGTGGAAAGCCAGCCCGCGCCGGTTAATGGCTACACGAATTTTGTGATCCTCTCCAGCCAGCCGCGTGAAGGTGATTTTCTTCCGGTCTCGCCGGATGTCACCATTTGCCCCGACTGCCGCCGCGAGTTGTTCAACCCTGCTGACCGGCGCTACCGCTACCCATTCATTAACTGCACCAACTGCGGCCCGCGCTTCAGCATCATTCGCGATATTCCGTATGACCGGCCCAAAACCAGCATGGCCGGTTTTGCCCTTTGCCCCGACTGCCAGCGCGAATATGATAACCCGCTCGACCGGCGCTTCCATGCTCAGCCGGTGGCCTGCCCGGCCTGCGGCCCGCAGGTCTGGTTTGAAAGCCAGGGTCAGCGCCTTGCCGAGTGTGATGCGGCCATCCAACAGGCGCGCCAGTGGCTGGCGCAGGGAAAAATCCTGGCCATCAAGGGTTTAGGCGGCTATCATCTCGCGTGTGATGCCGCGAACCCATCCGCGGTCGAAGAACTGCGCCGCCGCAAGAAGCGCAGCGACAAGCCGTTTGCGCTAATGGCTTTCGATCTGCCGGCGGTGGAATGCCACTGCCTGGTGAGCGCTGCCGAGCGCGACCTGCTCGAATCGCCGCAGCACCCCATCGTACTGCTCGAACGAAAAGCTGAGTCCGCGGTTTATGGCGGGTGCGCGCCAGGCCAGCGCACGCTGGGCGTGATGCTGCCCTATACGCCGCTGCACCTGCTGCTGCTCGAACCCACGCCCGGCTTCCCGGATATGCTGGTGATGACCAGTGGTAACCTGAGTGAAGAACCGATTGCGTATGAAGACGCGGATGCCAAAGAGCGCCTTACGCCGCTGGTGGACGGTTTTCTCCTCCACGACCGGCCCATCCATATCCGCGTCGACGATTCTGTGGTCAGTGTAGCGCAGGGCGCGCCATACCTGGCGCGACGCGCGCGCGGCTACGCGCCCAACCCGGTCCGCTTGCCGCTTTCTACGCCGCGCGTACTGGCTGCCGGCGCGGAGCTGAAAAATACGTTCTGCCTGACGCGCGATAACTATGCCTTCCTCAGCCATCATATTGGCGATCTGGAAAACTACGAAACTCTGCGCTCCTTCGAAGAAGGCGTGCAGCACTTTCAGCGCCTGTTCCGCGTCCAGCCTGAGCGGATCGCCTGCGACCTCCACCCCAATTATCTGGCTTCACGCTACGCGAGGCAGCGCGCGCAAGATGAAGGGTTGCCGCTGGTCGAAGTGCAGCATCACCACGCACACCTGGCCGCCGTTCTGGCAGATAACGGCTGGGACAGCGACGAGCCGGTGATCGGCTTTTGCTTTGATGGAACCGGGTACGGCACGGACGGCGCAATTTGGGGCGGCGAAGTCTTGTACGGCGGCTATACCGGCTACCAGCGCTTCTATCACCTGCGCTATGTACCCCTGCCGGGCGGCGATCTGGCAGTGCGCAAACCCGGGCGCGCCGCCCTGGCGCACCTCACCGCCGCCGGGCTGGATTGGGCGGCTGAGTATCCGGCCGTCGAAAACTTTTGTGCCGAAGACCGCACCGCAATCCGCGCCCAGATCAACCTGCAGCTCAACGCCCCGCTGACTTCCAGCATGGGCCGCCTGTTTGACGCCGCTGCCGCGCTGATCGGCGTATGCCAGACTGCCACCTACGAAGGCCAACCCGCGATCGAACTGGAAGCCCTGGCAGACCGCGAAGAGATGGGGTATTATCCTATGCAGTTCACCGCGACAGAAATTGACCCGGCCCTCTTCTGGACGGCGCTGTTAGACGACTGGCGCGCAGGCGTAACCACGCCGCGGCTGGCGGCGCGCGTTCATAATAGCATTGTCCGGATGGTGTTCGAAACCGCGGGCGCCGTGCGCCAGCGCACCGGCTGCGCCACCGCTGCGCTCAGCGGCGGGGTGTGGCAGAATCGCCTGCTGCTCGAACGCTCCACGCGCCTGCTCGAACAGGCTGGTTTTATTGTGCTGCGTCATCACCAGGTTCCGACCAACGACGGTGGGGTCGCCCTGGGTCAAGCGCTGATCGCCGCGCGGATGGATATTCCCGCGGCCAATCTTGGATAAGGAGAGTGCAAAATGTGCCTGGCTGTTCCCGGACAAATCACGGAGATTTATGAAGCCAATGGGCTGCGTATGTGCAAAATCGATTTTGGCGGCGTAATTCGTGAAGCCTGCATTGAAACCCTGCCCGAGGCCCAAGCTGGCGATTACACCATCATCCATGCCGGGTTTGCGCTCAACTTGCTCAGCGAAGAAGAAGCCCAGGAAACCCTGGCGCTGCTGCGCGAAATGGGCGAACTGATCGAAAACGAACTCGGCCCAGCGGAAGAAGAAGGCAGCGCATGAACTACCTGGATGATTTCCGCGACGCGCACCTGGTGCACGGCGTCATCCATGAGATCCGCCGCACCGTCACGCGCAAATGGGTCATCATGGAAATCTGCGGCGGGCAGACGCATTCGATCATGCGCTACGGCCTGGATGAACTGCTGCCGCCCGAAGTAGAACTTGTGCACGGCCCCGGCTGCCCGGTGTGCGTCACCTCGCTGGAATTGATCGATAAAGCCCTGGCGATTGCCTCGCAGCCCAACGTGATCCTGGCTTCGTATGGTGATATGCTGCGCGTGCCCGGCTCGCGGCAAGATCTATTCTCCGTCCGCGCCGCGGGCGGTCAGGTACGCGTGGTTTACTCGCCGCTTGACGCGGTCAAGCTGGCCCGCGAAAACCCCGACAAGCAGGTAGTCTTTTTTGGCATCGGCTTCGAGACCACCGCCCCCAACAACGCCATGACCGTTATTCAGGCCAGGGCATTAGGGTTAAAGAACTACTCCATGCTGGTATCGCAGGTGCGCGTTCCGCCCGCCATGCATGCCATTTTAGGCGCGCCAACCAACCGCGTGCAGGGCTTTCTGGCAGCCGGGCACGTGTGCGCGGTGATGGGCTACTGGGAATACCCGCCCATTGCCCGCCAGTACGCAATCCCGATCGTCGTTACCGGCTTCGAGCCGCTCGACCTGGTGCAGGGCATCCTGATGACCGTACGCCAGCTTGAGGCCGGAACTTGCGATGTGGAAAATGCCTATTCGCGCGTGGTTTCCCGCGAGGGTAACCCGGCGGCGCAAAAAATCATCAATACCGTCTATCGCGAATGCGACCGTAACTGGCGCGGCATCGGGATGATCCCCAACAGCGGTTGGGCGCTCAGTGACGCCTTCGCTGATTTTGACGCCGAAAAACGTTTCCAGGTTGGGCATATCCAGACCCAGGAATCCCCGGTTTGCATTGCCGGCCAGATTTTGCAAGGTTTGAAAAAACCACACCAGTGCCCGGCCTTTGGCAGCGCCTGCACGCCCGAAAATCCGCTTGGAGCGACGATGGTTTCTTCCGAAGGCGCCTGCGCCGCGTATTACCGCTACCATCGCAGCCGCCTGTCTATGGATGAAAACACGGGAGTCTGATCGTATGGAATCCTCTCTTCCCAGCATGGAAGGGCCGGTTTGCCCGCTGCCCCTGGCCCACGAAGAACAGATCGTCATCGGGCATGGCAGCGGCGGGCGGATGACCCACGACCTGATCCGTAAAGTCTTTATGCCGCGCCTGAGCAGCACTCCGCTGGCCGCGGGCAATGATTTTGCCCGCCTGATCCTGCCAGACGGCGCCGCGCTGCGCGGCCGGCTGGCGATTTCCACTGATTCACACATTGTCACGCCGCTCATCTTCCCCGGCGGGGATATTGGCCGGCTCGCGGTGTGCGGCACAGTCAATGACATGTCGATGTCGGGCGCGGTTCCGCTCTACCTGACCGCCGGGTTTATCCTCGAAGAGGGTTTGCCGGTTAGCATGCTGGAACAGGTGCTCGATTCGATGCGCGCCGCGGCAGAAGAAGCCGGGGTACAGATCGTGGCCGGCGACACCAAAGTGGTGGAAAGAGGCAAGGCCGACCGGCTGTTTATCAACACCGCCGGCGTGGGCTGGATTCCCGAAGAAGTCAGCACCGGCGGCGAACTGGCCCGGCCGGGCGACGTCGTGCTGGTATCTGGCACGTTGGGCGACCACGGCATTGCTGTGCTGGCCGCGCGCGGCGAACTGGGCTTTGAAACCGGCATTCAATCCGACGTAGCCCCGCTGAATCACATGATCGCGGCGGTTTTGCAAGCGGCCCCGCACACCCACGTTCTGCGCGACCCTACTCGCGGCGGTTTAGCCACTACCTTAAATGAAATCGCCGGCCAGAGTAAAGTGAGTGTCTGGCTGGATGAAAAAGCCATCCCCATCCACCCCGCCGTGCGCGCCGCGTGCGAAATGCTGGGCTTTGACCCACTGTACGTAGCCAACGAAGGCAAGCTGATCGTGATCGTGCCGGAAGAGGAAGCCCA
>DATCUC010000064.1:0-10977 GCA_036567625.1 Anaerolineaceae bacterium
ATGGCTCCAACGCATCCAGCGTGGCAGCTCTGTTAAGCAGCGTGCAAAACAGCGCCACCAATACCGAAGATGTTCAGGACAAAGAGAACTATAGCGCGGAAATCGCCGAACTGGACCAACAGGAAAAAGACCTGGCGGAACTCGAAACCCAACTGGCCGAGTTCCAGAGCATCTCGCCGGATATTCTCACCCGGCCCTTTACCAGCAAGGTCTACGGCATTTCTACCCTGGCATTCACGCCTATGGCATTCTTTACCCCCGGCGTGATCGTGCTCTTGCTACAGCATATCACCATCACCGTGGCTGCCCTGTCGATTGTGCGCGAACGCCGCGCCGGGATGATGGAATTGTTCCGCGTTTCTCCGGTTGCCTCCGGGCAAATCATGATCGGTAAGTACATCAGCTACCTGATCTTTGGCGCGTTTATCGCGCTGGTGCTGGCGCTGCTGCTGTACTATGGTTTGCAGGTTCCCATGTTAGGCTCGTGGGCTAACTTTGCCCTGGTGGCATTTCTGGTGCTGTTTGCATCGCTGGGCATTGGTTTCTTTATCTCGCTGGTAGCCGGTACGGAAAGCCAGGCGGTGCAGTTCGCCATGATCGCCCTGCTGCTCAGCGTTTTCTTCAGCGGGTTTATCCTCGATCTGCGTTACCTGGCCGGGCCGGTGCGCATCGTTTCCTGGCTGCTGCCCGCCACGTACGGCACGGTGCTGCTGCAGGATATCATGCTGCGCGGCAGCGGTTTACAACTCGCGCTGATTGGCGGCCTGGCCGCGATCGGCGTGGTGATGTTCCTGGTTAGCTGGCTGCTGATGCGCCGCAAGATGGCCACGGGTTAAAAATAAAGGCTGTGTGTTGCGTACCCTTCGCCGAGCTCACAGTACGCAGCACACAGCCGGCTTCATCAGCCGCGGAACGGAATTATTTCAAAACCGGCAGGTCCAGGTCACCCAGCAGCTTGCCCTGCGCGTCTTTCGGAGATAGCAGCGGATCAATCTGATACGTTTCCAGCGGCCACTGTACGCCAATGCTGGGATCATTCCACAACAGCGTGCGCTCCCACTGCGGCGCATAGTAATCCGTGGTCTGATAGATGATCTCTGCCCAATCGCTGACGGTCAAAAATCCGTGCGCAAAACCGGCCGGAATCCACAGCATGTGCCTGTTGCGCTCCGAGAGCATCACCCCAGTCCACCGGCCAAAGGTCGGCGACCCGGGGCGGATATCTACCGCCACGTCGAACACCTCACCGCGCACGGTACGCACCAGCTTGCCCTGCGACTGGTGCACCTGATAATGCAGGCCGCGCAGCGTGCCGCGCACCGAGCCGGAGTGATTACCCTGGACAAAGCCCGGCAGGCCCAACCCTTCCATCTCGCTCAACCGGTAGGTTTCCATAAAGAAACCTCGCGCGTCTTCAAACACTTTCGGAACCATCAGTAAGACGTCTGGTATCTGCGTCTGGCATATTTCCATGTTCATTTTCCCCTTATTCGCCGCGATGCCGCCCAGCAGCGCCGGTCCGATCAGGCGCCTTCCGTCCGAGTTTCACCGCGCAGTTTTGCGCGCTTTTTTTTATCTCGTGGCTGCCGCGTGTATTGCGAAGTGTAATACGTGGCCTGCTTGCTGACCGAGTTCAGCACAATCCCCAGCACGTGGCTCTTTACCCGCGCCATTTGATCGCGCATAGCATTCACGGCCGAGCGCGTCGAATACCCGGGCCGGATGACCAGCAAGATGGCATCTACCTTGTTTCCCAGCACAGTTGCATCCGCTACCATCACCGGCGGGCCATCAAAAATGATCTTGTCGCCCAGTTCGCGCAGTTCGGCGATCACCCGGTCCATGCGCTGCGAGCTTAGCAGTTCCGTGGGGTTAGGCGGGATGGTTCCCGCGGGTAAGATCTTCAGCCGGGGGTTATCCGGATATGGAACCAGTAAATCTTTCACGGCCAGGTTATTCGAGATAACATCACTCAGGCCCATCAGCTGTTCGATTTCCAGCACTTCGCCCAGCACCGGGCGGCGCAGGTCGGCGTCCACCAGGATCACCTGCTTATAGCGGTCGTCCATGCCGGTCATCAGCGCCAGGTTGGACGAAATCGTCGACTTGCCATCCCCCAGGCTGGAACTGGTGAGCATGATGATCTGCTGTGGTGCATCCACGGCAAAGAAATCCAGGTTGGTACGCAACATACGAAAATCTTCCGTAATGCCAGATTGCGGCTGGTTGGCCACATAGGTCCAGTTCTGGTGACCGTTACCAGGCATGATCGAAACGCGGCCAATTACCGGGCGGTCGAGGATGCGCGTGGCTTCTTCGCCGCTGCGTACGGTTGTGTCCAGAGCCTCGATTCCATAGGCTGCCAGCGCAGCCAGCAGAAGCCCGCCAACCGTCGCCAGGGCAATGATCAAGACCTTATTCGGGCCTATCGGGCGCACCGGCAGCGTCGCCGGTTCGTAAATACTCAGTTGGTTGCGCGCGCCTTCCGGCAGGGTGGCCTGCAGGTTGGCGTAAATCGTCTGCAGCGAGGTCAGGCGGGTATCCAGCGCATTCAAATCACTTTCGGTTTGCGCAATCTGCACCGCGCTGGTGAAGGTTGCCAGGTCTTCTTGCTTTTTCTCGATCTCATTCTTGGTACGGATGATCTTTTCCTGCACGTCGCGTAGTTGTTCTTCGATGAAAGCCGTCGCATCCGCGGCTTCCAGCTCTTGCGCATTGGCCGGGCTGAGCAAGATCAACTGGCGCGAAAGCTCAATCGATACCGCCTGGGCAATGGCCGGGTCGGTGTACTGCACCGAAACCTGCAAGAACGGGCCGGTTTCCATCGGGCTGGCGGTGTAATCGGGCAGTTCGCTCAAACCCAGCGCGGCCATCGTGGCGTTCTTCACCGGGTCGCGCACGGCCAGGTCGGCATACGTCGCGGCCAACTGTTGGCTCAGGTAGAGCTCATCCGCGGTCGGGTTCAAATTGCGCAGCAAGCTGCCAATCACCAACGTGGTATTGGCCTCGTATACTGGCTGGAGCGACCGGGTAGTGAAATACGCAGACACCCCGGCGGCAGCCATTGCTACCAGCAATAACCACCACCATTTGATCAAAGGAGCAAAATATTCTCTGGGTTTCATGATAAATCACCTTTCCAGTCGTCTTCAGATTGCGCGGATTGCGTCCGGAGGATCGCATCCTGGTATATTTTTTCAAGCTGCCCGGCAATTTCCGGCCAGCGGTGGTGTGATTCAACATACATGCGGCCCGCCTGCCCAATTTCGCTCTGGCGCTGTGGGTCGTTGAGTAAGCCCAGTACGGCTTCAGCAAAAGCCAGTGGTTCTTGCGCCACCAGCACATCGCGCCCGGGCGCGACGCGCAGCGCCGAAACCGCCTGCGGCGTGGATACCACCGGCGTGGCACAGGCCATAGCTTCCAGGACCTTATTTTGAATGCCGGTCCCGTAGGTAATCGGCGTTACCGCCGCTGTTGCGCGGTATAAATACGGGCGAATATCATCCACTGTCCCCGTCACTTCGATGTTCGGGTTCTGCGCCAGGGCCTGGATCTCTCGGGTCGGGTCTTTGCCCACCACGATCACGCGCGTGTCTGGCCGGCGCGCCCAAATGATCGGCATAATATTCTCGATCAGGTTGAGCGTCATGGTCACATTGGCGTGGTAGCTCATTTTACCACTGATCACCAGCGTGGCTGGATCGCGCGCGACGCCGGTGTTGGGCGTGAAGTAGTCCAAATCGACCCCGTTGGGCAGCACGGAAATGCTGGAGATCGGGCTGCCAGAAGGCATCAGCGCTGCCAACGCTTTTTGATCCAGATGCGACGTGACGGCCACATGGTCAAACTGGCGCGCCAGCCAGCCTTCATACATCTCCGTGCGCGCCAGGTCAAGGCGCGTGAGCAGGCGCTTGGGCAAGCTCTTGCTGCCGCTGGCCGCCTGCCGGAACAGAAGGGTGATGCAATCGACGCTGTCCCAGATCACTGGCGGGCAGGTTCCAGAGCGCAGCGCCCGCTTGAGATGCAGCCCATAATGCGCGCCGCGCAAATGCTCCACATGGACCACGTCAAACGCTTTCCCATTCTCACGCGCGGCCAGCTCCACCAGGGCCTGTGCGAAGGCCGGGCTCCAGGCGTACACTGATTGGAACGGCACGCGCCGCGGGATGGCCAGCACCGCATTGGTCAACGAACGGGCCAGGGTGATCGGATAGGCTTGTACGCCAGTGACGTACTGGCGCAGTTCCTCGGCATCTTTGCGCTCATGCTCGCTGCCGTACAGCGTGGCAACCGTCACGCAGTGCCCGCGCTCCGCCAGGCTGCGGATCAGGTTATACGGCCGCACGCGGATCAGGTTCGGAACATAGGGAACGATGTAAAGAATATTCAAGGGCTTCATCGTGGTTTCCCCGGCCTAGCGTCTGCGGATGAGGATAACGGCCAGCAGCACGCCAACCAGCGCAATGGTTGGCACCAGCGCCACCGCCATGATGCTCAACTGGCCAATCTCAGTATATGTATCCCGGCCAACCTGGTTGGTGTCCAGGGTAGTGTTAAGCGGCGGCGTGGTCGGATACGCCGTTGGCAGCCCGATTTCTGTGGGCGCAACCGTCGCCACGGTCGGCGTGGGCGGAATCAACGTGGGGTAAATTCCGGATGGCACGTACGGCGCATTGGTACGCGCGCGTGAGAACCATACCTTGTAGTAATCAACTGAGGCGAGCCAGATATAATCCTCGGGGCGTACAAACCAGACCACATTCAACTCATTGCCATTGGTGATCACTATCCGCGGCCATTCCGGCTGGTCGCCGTTATATGTGACAATCGGATCCGGCGCAGACCAGTTGGCCCCATCCCAAATGAGGTGAATGAGCGAGATCTGCTCGGTGTCCGCGGAAAGCCGCCCCACCATGACCAGGTGCAGATCGCCGCCGCTGTCGGTTGCCATGGAGAACGTATCCAGGCGCGATTGCACCGCTCCCCACACACCCCACACGTTGGGAAGCAGCGTGGGCTGCAGCCAGGTTAAGCCATTATCCATTGAAACCTGGTAATAGATCGTATCTTCCGGCAGCGACCACCACACCATTACCAGATTGCCGCGCCCGTCCTGGCCGATGGTTATATTCTTGCTGCGCTCGGCCTCTGGAGCAGCAATTTCCACCGGGGTCGACCAGCTTTGCCCGCGGTTATACGATACGGTATACATCACCGTCGTCGGATCGCTGAGCTGCCCAAGCGTGCCGCCGCGACCAGATTCCCAGGTGACGTGAATATTATCTTTGTTATCCACCAGGATCGTGGGTTTGGCTGCGCCGGTAGGAATAACGGAAATATCGGTTTCCGACGACCAGTCGTCGCCTTCGTTGTCCGAATTGCGGTACATCACGTGATAGCAGATCATGCAGTCGCTGGTGGGAATATCTTCGGTGTAGACCATATGCAGCCGGCCCTGCGAATCCTGCGCTAATCGCGAGAAATACGCCAGCCCGTTGGTATTCATCTGCACCGATTCTGTCCAGTAATTGGCCTGTTCGGTGAGGTTAACCGGCGCCTTGGCATAATACACATTAATATCGCGAAAGGTCATGTGCATCATGCCCTTTTGGTCAACCAGCATGGCCGGGCGGGTGACTTCCACGTTATTGAGCGTGGTCTGCCGCAGCGCCGCCACCTCATTGATCGGCGACCAGGTGACGCCATCGGCGCTGGATGTGTACAGAACCACGTCATAGCCCTGGCGTATCATCGTAGAACCGCTCTGGATCGCGTTAATCACGCTGTTTGACCAGGCCACATGCAGCCGGCCGGTAGCATCTGCGGTGATATCCGGGAACCAACCGTTGCGATCAAACGCAAGCGGCTTCGACCAGTTCAGCGTAGCTTGTTCGACCGGCGCAGCATTTGCCGGGTTGTACCCTGCAGTCAATAACATCCCGATGATCAGCAGCTGACCAATCGTTAAGCCAATTCTTTTCCAGGCCATTGTTTTTTCCTTATTGGGGCATTTTGGTGCACGCCTGATGTATCTCCCACTGATTCAATTATATGAGAAAATCCACCCTGATGCCAGCAGGAAATATCACGTTGCCAGATGATCGCTTTCTTCGTTCCGGCTGCCTTCCGCGTCATCGGAGCCGTTCATGGAATAGATAACGTATGGACGCAGAATCTATTTCACTCAAAAACAGGTTGCGCCTTACTCGTTATGAGCCTTGCGCGCCCGGAGCGAGATCCGTCCTATCCCCAGATAGACTGCCTACCACAAAAAACCGAAGTTGCCGAGAACCGCGTTATGCGCTCCTTGCGGTACGTACCGGTGCAGAGCGGTATTCCCCCTTACGCTTTACGAACATTGTACCCCCGTGGTGAAATTCTCCGGCCTGCGGTCAGATCAAGCTGTTCACCACGGAGGTACACTTCCTATCCAGAAACGTTCTAGCGCTTGCATTTCTGCGCGGCGCAGACTTGCAGCAGCGTGGCCAAATTATGCAGCCGGTACAGGTCGTACTTCGCGTTGAACGTGGTAGCAATGGGCAGTTGCCGTACCAGCACGTCAAACTTGGTATTCTGTACCTTCGCCTTCACCTGGAACATACTCCACGACAGCGTGGGGCTGTTATACAGGTGTTCGCCCGAGCCGGTGGTGTGGTGCGCCAGGTCGGTCATCCACCACCACGGGGCGTTGACTTCGTACGACTTGACATAATATGCCGTCTTGCTCGCCAGCCGCGCGCGCAGCCGCGCCGCCAGTTCGGCGGACATTGGATAATACTGCGAAAGCGCCTGCAGGTGCATGAAGCCCATGCCCGCGTCCACGCGCAAATTGGCGCCGTCCCACCAGTTCACCTGGCTGGGATCCGTGGTGCGGTTGCGCGCCTTGGGGCTATACGGAATCATATCCGAGTTATAAGGGCTGTTTGGCCCCATGACATCCTCATAAACAATTGTGCCATCTTTATTTAACCGCAGCGGAGCCGCCTTGCGCTTGCCGGTGTCATACAACTTCGGCACCAGATTAGCCAAATTAACCCGTCCGTTGAGCAGCTTGCCAAGCAGCGTTTTCGCGCCGTTCTTGGTGGCCGTATCGCCTACCTTGGCCGCCATATCGCGGATGGCCTGAATACCCTCAATCTGCGCGGGCAGGTTCAACCGGCCAACGCGCCATTCCTCGAAGTTGAGGAAACCAAGTTTGGCATTGTAGCTGGCCGCATACTGCCTGTAGAGCGGCATCACCACCGTCTGCCAGGCGGCTTTCACGCTGTCCCAGTCACCCGTAGCCGTGGCATAGGCCCACAACCCGTACAGGCGCTGCAAGTTAAGGTTTGGATTTTCATTATTCCAATGCGAGGCCAGGCCATCACCCTTGCATTCGTCACCGTACCGCACAAAATCCTCGCCATAGAACAGGCAGGCGCGTTTGTACTCGTACGCGCGCGGATCCAGCAGCGTCTTGCGCACATATTCGGTGAGATAGTCCTTCAACTGGGTTTTTAGCTCTCCATCCACATACGGGTATGCTTCCGATAGGGCGCGCACCAGTTCGTAATCCAGCCCATATACCTCAAAAGTGAAGTCATAATTCATCATCGGGCCGCCGGGCTGTTCCCAGCGCGCCCGCACCGGCGGATGATCTGTGCCCAGGGCGATGATATCCGCCACGCGCTGCGCAATTTCAGCGCGGATCTGCGCCGTGGACAGCGCCGCAGCCTGCGGATAGGTCAGCTCGTAGGCGCGCGCGTCACGTTTGGGAAAGCTGGTGGCCGCATTCAGGTTCTTGCCGGTTTGCCCAACCGCGTACAGCCAGCCGTACGAAGAATAGTAGATCATGCTGTTCGCCACCAGCGGGATCGATGCGCCTGGCACGCCGCCCATCGCTACTACCCCACCATAGCGCCAAAGGTGCAGCGAAGGCAGCGGGCTAAGCGGAGCCATGTGCGAGCCGATGTTGAAGTGACTGGAGGGCGTGCCGTCGCCAAACAGCACTTCCATGCTGCCGTCAGCATGATAAACCGACAGATCTTCGCTGCTGGTGTACAGGTAATCGTCGCCGCTAAAGATCGCCCTGCCAACCTCATCCATGCGCGTCTGAAATTCGGGTAGATTTGGCCCACCGGCCACCTGCTGGGTCTGCCCGGTAGACAGGTCAACGCGGAACAGGCGGTTATCGTGGTCTAACTCAAAGGCGTTCCCCTGCGAACCCGCCGGGGCAGGCAGATAGGCGTACCCATCCGGCCCAATCACCGGCGCGAGCAGCCCCCAGTAAGGGATCGGCAGGGGCACATAGCTGGTCGAACCGGGGTTCCACAGGTCCGCGCCGCTTCCGGCATCAAAATAATACAGCGTGCGGTATTTTGGCCGCGCCTGGTAGAAGCGCGCCCAGGTTTCGACCGGGTTCGCATTCGGCGAAACATTGGGGTAGCCCTCGGCGGGCACGTAAGAAGTGGCGCCGGGTTTGACCGTCTGGAAAATCACCACGCCGCCGTCATCCGAAACGACCGGGTGGGTGTTGCGCATTCCCTGGCCGTAGACCGGGGTTTCCCACAGCAGCGTACCGGTTTGCGCGTCTGCCGCGCGAGCGTGCATATCCTCGCTGCCAAAGTATACCCGGCCGTCACTCACCGCCGGAGATGAGATCACCGGGCCGTCCGTTTCGACTTTCCAGGCCAGCGCGCCGCTGGCAGCATCCAGCGCGTACAGCGCTCCATCCGTCGAGCCGATATAGAGCAGCCCGTCCACTACTGCCGGGGCAGAAACCACCGGCCCGCCGGTCGCAAAAGACCAGGCGGTTTTCCCTGTGGCCGCATCCAGCGCCCAGACCTTGCCGTCCAGCGCGCCGTAGAACACGCGCCCGTCCGCCACCGCCGCGGTATGCGCGATCGGCCCGCCGGGTTTGGCAATCCAGATTTTCTTGCCGGTCAGGGCGTTGATCGCGTGCATTTCGCCGTTCATCACGCCCTGGTAGATAACATCATCCACCAGCACCGGCTGGGCCTCTACCTCAACCCGCTCGCCAAACGAATAGGCCCACTGCAAGTACTGCGGCCCTCTGGTAAAGGTCGTTGCCGCCGTGCGCCCGGCATGAGTTGGCCCGCCCATATACATCGGCCAGTTCTCCGGGTCGGGCGCAGACTGGGCGCTCACCGCGCGGGCTGAACCCGGCGCGAGCGCGAGCGGCAGGATCAACCCCACTGCCAGGATCAAGCGCAGGGCAGCGCTCAACACAACATGGAAAAATGTCGGCAGCCGGGAGGCATCCCGGTTTCCAGCAGCATCCCCCTGCGGCTTATCGGTGCAGTAGCGGTTCATGGCAGGTCGTCTTCCATCCTTCCATCGTCAAATTCCCACCCAATTGCGCGGAGTGCCGCGCGCAGATAACCCATTATAGCCAGAACCGGCATACGGATTCTGCCGTCAATTCCTTGCATCTGGCTTACAATTCGGATAGAAATAGGGGGTTTTGTGACAAGAATGTGAAAAGAATGTGACAGACGCGTGAAAACCGGGATTTTCAGTGCAAAACCTGATCCCAGTACTCGTCAACCAGCTCTGGCTGGCTACCCCATCTTTGGTGCGGGTTGGAACAGACTGCGCGTGATCAATACCCCGTATTGCCAGATGGTGCGCATCACCTTCATCTTGCTTGGGCCGGATTTATAATCATAGCGCAGCACCAGCGGCACCTCGGTGACGCGCGCGCCCAGCTTGCCCAGCTTGATCAAAATTTCGGCCATGCAGGTAAACCCACGTTCCTGCACCAGCCCATCGCCATAGGCAGCAAAGGCGCGGTGCAGCAGGTCGCCACTGTAGGCGCGGTATCCGCAGGTGTAATCGCGCGCGCCGGTGATCGGGAAAAACAGCCGCAGCAAAAAACTCGCGCCGCCGCTGAAAACGTGCCGCAGCCACGATAGGCCAATTTCCTTGCCTCCGTTTTCATAGCGTGAAGCGATGACCACATCGTACCCGCTGGCGATCTTTTCCGCCATTGCCGGGATCAGCGCCGGATCATGGGTATTATCCGCGTCCATCGTCACCACCACGTCCGCGTGCCCGGCGAGCATGTTCCCGCGCCGCAGCCCGGTCAGAATGGCCTGGCCCAGGCCGCGGTTGTAGCCGTGATCGATCAGTTCCAGCGGCATCCGCTCGGCCATGGCTCTTGCCAGGGTGAACGTGCCGTCCTCACTGCCGTCATTCACCAGCAGTACCCGATAGTTCACTTTCTCTGGGGGCAGCGCAGCCGCCACGCGCTCAAGCAGCGCGCCCAGGTCTCGTTCTTCGTTGTACGCCGGTAACACCAGGTAGATCATCGCAAAATTGCCTCAATCCAGAAGTGATTGTCGATCCAACCTGTATTGTAACGCATAGTCGCCCGGCTTGACGAAAACCAGGAAGAAGCGCAGGGGAATACAGAAAGGTGTCACCCATTCGCCGGGTAACACCTTTCGCGCTTTCCCAAAAGGGGTATTCCGCTACGGAACGGCCTCAATCAGCAGTTGGCCGCTGCTGTTATCAAACTGCTCGTCCTGATCGAGTTGGACGAAGGATACATCTTCTCCCAATGGCGAAACGGTTTCCACCCGCCCGGCCAGTTCCGGTGGGAAGTAGCACCCGCCCGGGCCATCGAGCAGCACCAGCGCGCGCGTCCCTTCCGGCAGCGCAGCCGCGGCGTTTTCGGGATTGAGTTCGGTGTAACTGCTGCCATGCGAAAGGTACAGCATTCCCGTCAGCCCGGCAGCGCCCTCATCCCCCGAACTGCACGGCGCGGAAAGCACCCAATATTCCGGCAAGTAATACTGCGCGTGGCGCCAGTTTTCAGTGACTACCAGCGTGGCAGCCGGGTCAAAACTGCTGCGCAGCTCGTCAAACCGCGCGGTGTAGGCCCGGTCGTTTTCGCGCAAGGTCGAAAGGTTGACGACGTGAAACCCCCGCCCGGGGATAGGTTGGTCCGGCATGGCCGCGAAGACGAAAACATTG
>DATCUC010000065.1:0-3141 GCA_036567625.1 Anaerolineaceae bacterium
CCCGCCGCCTGCGCCCACTCCCGACGTAGCCGCCGTCAATACCCAGGCCGCGGCCACCATTTATGCCCGCCTGACCGCCGAGGTGACCCCCACCTTCACCCCCACGCTGACGGCCACCGCCACCCAAACCCCGGTTCCAACCGCCACCTTTACCCCTGAGCCGACGGCCACGCTGGGCACGCCGGTTCCCACAGCCACCGAGCCGATCGTCGGTGACGGCGCGCTGTTCCTGACGACCGCCCCGCCGCAGTATACCGAGATCCGTCCCAACGAGATTTTCAACATTGAATTCGATCTGCTCAACGTGGGCACCACCACCTGGGGCAGCGGTTATTCGCTGGTGTACGTGGGCGGCGAGCCATTCACCAACCAGCGCGTGATCCCGCTCGACCGCGAGGTAAAGCCCGGTGAGAAGGGCGTCTTCATCTTTGGCGCGTTCGGGTCGGAGAACATGGACCCGCATACCACCGTCTGGCAGCTTTACAACGCTTCCGGGCAGCCCGTGCCGGGCGGCCGCGTTTGGTTCACCTACGTGCCGGTTTAAGGGATAAGATAACCCCACTCGCTGTGCAGGGCCGCACCACTGGCATTCAAGCGCCGGGTGCGGCCTGTGCTTACTTCCAACAGCCATAAATCGGTGGATGAGCCCTTGTCGGCGGTAAAGACAATGTACCGCCCATCCTCCGACCAGTCCATGCTGAACGGGCGCAGGCCGCCCAGGTCGATCCGCTTTTCCACGCCGAACCCGGAAAGCATGAACAGGTCTTTGGCGTCGTCGAGGTTGATAAAGCGGTCGCTGTTGGCATCTCCGCGCACGCTGCCAAAGGCAATGCGCGTCATATCCGGCGACCAGCAGCCGTCATAATCGTCAAAATCCGGCGTATCGGTGAGTTGGGTTTCAGCGCCGCTGGCCAGGTTGAGTTGAAACAGATCCATATAATCCGCCGCGGTGATCTTGCCGTCGTTATAACTGTCGCGCAGGGCGCGGGCAAACAGGATCATGCTCCCATCCGGCGACCAATGCGGGCGCGAGTCGGCGCCAAACCGGGTCAAGGTTTTCAGGCCGGAACCGTCAGCGTTCACCACGCCAACCGCCGAGTATTTGTCGGCGTTGACCCACTCAAAGAGGATGCGGTCATCCCCGGCCACCGGCGACCAGTCGGGGAACAGAGCTTTGCCGTCAACATCGGTGATCTGGCGTTCAACGCCGGTGCGCAAATCTTTTGTCACCAGTTGGTAACTCCCGCCGCGAAACGAGCTGAATACAATCCGGTCGCCTTCGGGCGCAGCGGAAGGGCCTTCATCCTGGTAGATATTACTGGTCAGTTGGTGCTCTACACCGCTCTGTGGGTCCAGGGCATAGATTTCCCCGTCACCGTCCTTGCCGCGCGAGAACAGGATCACCTGGCGGCTGGCAGGCGCTTCAGTGGGCAGCCGCCGGGGGGTAACCGTCGCCACCGGCTGCATTTGAATTTGAGTAGGTTTCTCGGTCTGCCTGGGGGTAGGTTCCACGGCGCGAACAGCCTGCCGGGTCGCCCAGGCCCGCGCGGTACGTGTGATTTGCTGCTGCTGGGTGGCATACAGAGCTACCCCGGCCTGGGTGGTGCGTTCGGCTCGCTGCGCCTGCATGGTCTGGGTGCCGTACTGCACTTGCGCCGTTTGCTGCTGCCAGCGGGAAATGGCCTGGCTGTTATTGGCAGCCTGCAGCACCAGCAGCACGATTCCAATATCCAGCAGCGCCATCCCCAGACCCATCAGAATCAGCACCCAGGGAAAAGAAGGCTCGCGTTTTTCCTGGAGCGCCAGGTGGCAATACGGGCAGGCGGCCCATTGCGGCTGCACCGGCTGGCCGCAGCGCGGGCAGAGCATCCCGGTTTCGACAGCCGCGGGGATCAATTGGCCGGTCACCGGGCAAAAGCGGGCTCCATCAGGATGTTCTTGCTGGCAGAGTGGGCAGCGCATACAATCCTCCTTGAATTTATGGGAAGGCCAGCGAAGGGAACTCCGCGTATTCGTCGGTTCCGCCAACCGTATACCGGCTCCAGTTTCCCGGCGCGCCCAGCACCAGCTTGAGGTAGAAGGGTTCCTTGGTGCCGGTGTAGGCCAGAGCAATGCGCCCATCCGCGGCGATAGCCAGCGCGGTAAAGCTGCCCTGGCGCGGGGTGGTATCCGGCCAGTAGGTTTGCCAGCCGCTGGCAGTGCGCCGCACCAGGCGCGGATTGTCGCGCACTTCGTCCAGGTAGGCCACATACGGCGCGCCGCCCGGATCCAGCGCCAGCGACAGATAGGATCCCGAGTCGGTGGCGGCCGGATCGATGGTTTCATGCTTCCAGGTCTGCCCGTTGAACTCGGCATAGCGCGTGGTGCGCCCTACGGTCATATCCTGATAGACGACCATGACGGTGCCGTCAGGCTTGACCGCGATCCCGGCAAACCCGCCAGTGCCGGGGGTCTTATCCACCGCAGGCAAGAGCGTGACTTCATCGCCCATTACTTTGGAAACCGAGAACTGGCGATTTTGCAGATAGTCGCGGTAGGCCAGGTAATACGCGCCGTCAGGGGCGGCGGCCAGCGCGATGCGGAACTCGTACGGCGCAACCCGGCCAATCGGATCGACCAGCGTCTTTTGCCAGACGCCGTCCTGATAGCGGGCCAGCATCACCGCGCCTTGGGTTTCATTGTAATAAGCGATCACCGGCCAGCCGTCCGGCCCCATCACGCTGGCGGTGAACAGCCCGGTCACCTCGCCGCTGTCGATCACCCGGTTGACCCATTCGCGGCCGTCCTTCCAGGCCAGCATCAACATGCCGCTGGTCTGGTCGTAATAGCTGATGAAAGGGGTCTGATCCGCGCCAAACACCAGGTGATTGTAGCGGCCAACATTACCCTGCACCGCCACCTCTTCGGCGTCGTACCAGCCGCCGCTCACCGGCTTGCAGGCAAAGAGCAGATCGCCGTCTGAAAAACCGTTTTGCACCCGGTAAAAACTGGCGCACAGGTCGGGGGTATAATCCCACTGCGCCGCCGGCAGCGGTTCGATCGTAGGCGCGGGCGTGGCAGTGGGAGCAGGCCGCGGCGTTTCGCTGGCGGTCGGCTCCAGGGCGGGCGGCATAGCAGTGGGTTCCTGCGCATTGGCCTGGG
>DATCUC010000066.1:0-6341 GCA_036567625.1 Anaerolineaceae bacterium
CGTGCGCGTTTGGGTGGGAACGGGCGTGCTGGTGCGGCTGGGTAGCGGCGTGCGTGATGCCGTCGGGCTGAGTGTGGCGGAAGGCGTGGGTGTTGCCGCCGCCGCGCCGGTGTAGGTCACCTCGGCGTAGCTGCCCAGGTATACGCTGCGCTCGCCGCTGGCTTCGTCGATCTTCACCACCAACTGTCCGTCGCCGTCGTACACGTAGCGGTAGCCATCCTGGTCCACTACTCCCTGGCGGGCCAGGTGGTTATCGGCGTCGTATTCCAGCGCGTAGCTTACCCCGCCCACGCTGCGCGCGGTCATGTTGCCGTTGGCATCGTAGCCGTAGGCGTTGCCGTTGGACAGCCCGCTCACCGCGTGGTAATGCCCGGAGTTGTAGGTATAGGTCACCCCGGCTTTGGTGGCCAGCCGCCCGTTCGCGTCGTAGCTGTAGCTCTCGCTGTAGTTGCCGCTGCCGGTGGCGCTGGCCGTCACCAGCCGGTCCAGCTCGTCATAGGTGAAGCTCTGGGTCAGGCTGGGATTGGCCTGATCGTCGATGGCGGTGATGTTGCCCACCGGATCATAGCTGTATTGCAGGTAGAAAAAGGCTTCTGGCGTGTCGAGGTTGCCCGCGCCCAGCCGGTACAGCCGCCCGCCGCTGCTCCACGGCTGGTATTCGCGCGATGTGACCATACGCGTGCTGCTGCCCAGGTTGCGCTGCCGCAGCCGCCCGGCGGCATCGTAGCTGCTGCCGGTCACGTAGCTGTCCAACCCGGTGATGGTGTTCAATGCCTGCTGTTTGCGGTAGGTGTAGGTTACAGCCTCGCCCAACTGTCCCTGGCTGCCGCCCGGATACCACATCTGGCTCACCAGCCCGGCGTCATTGTAGTCCCACGCCGCGGCGAACAGCCCTACCCCGCTCACCTGGCGGTATTCGCCAATCGCCTGTCCGCGCTCATCATAATACCAGGTGGTCAGCCCGCTGGCGTCGGACATTTCGGTGCGCCGCCCCACCATATTCTGTTCCAGTTCCGCGCGGTAGTGGCTGGATAGATAGCGGTCGTAGTGGTAATAGACCGAACGCATACCCGCGCAGGCGCCGGCGTAGACGCGCGTATTCAGGCGGTTGAGCCCGTCGTAATACAGCGAAACGATGCAGCCGCGCGCGTCGGTCTGCTCTTTCAGGTTGCCCAGGGCATCGTAGGCATAGCTCCACGCGCCCATGTCCGCGTCCAGCATCCCAGTCTTGCGCCCGCCCAGGTCGTAGCTGATCTGGGTCGTCGCGCCGCCCACCGTGGCCGCGGTCAACTGCCCGGCCTCATCGTAGGCATAAGCGCTGCTGAGCAGGCTCTCGGGGGCGATGACGGCTACCAGCCGCCCGCGCGCGTCGCTCACCTGGGTGGTGACCTGGTCTTGATCATCGCTCACGCGGGTCACGGCATGGGCTTCGCCGTCGTGTAGTTCCAGAGTGTAAGCGGTGCGGGTTGTGGTTCCGTCGGCGGCAATCACTTGCAGCACCCGCCCGCGCCCGTCGTAGGTGGTGAGGGTATGCCCCACGTTGGCCGGGTTGGAATACGGCGTGGTCTGATCGATCACCCGCCCCAGCGCGTCATAGGTGTAGTCTACGCGCACATCGCAAACATCCGCATCGGCGTCTGCATCCGGCCCACACTCGTTGTCTTCCAGCACGGCATCGTTAATAATACTCCAGCGTAGCTGCCCCACGCCGTCATAATGGCGGTCAATATCCAGGATCGTTCCCGCGTCGATGCGCTGCTGGATGTTCACGTCGTACCCGTTCCCAATGCCGTACCACAGCACCACGTCTGGGCCGAGTGTCTCGCCGGGTCGTTCCAGGGTTGCCATGCGGCCATGCGCATCGTAGGTGGCGGTGGTGGTATTGCCGTTGGGGTCGGTCTCGGTCTCCGGCACGCCCAGCCGGTAATTGTAGCTGATGCGCGTCGAATGCCCCAGCGCGTTGGTTTCTCCGCCCAGGTAGGTATGGTAGCCGTCGCTGGCGCAGGTCGTTCCATTCAGCACACCGTAGCAATAGCGGGTTTCTTGCTCGCCATAATACGCCGGAACACCAACCTTGCCATAGTCGGTGTAACGGGTGACCTGAGCCAGATTGCCCCAAGTATCGTATGCATAGTCTTCGTCGCTGTATTTCTTTCCGGGATTGTTTTCGACCAAAACGCGCTTACCAGTTAGCACAGCCGAGGCTGGCGAGCGGTCGAAATCTCCAGCGCCATTGTACAGGTAGAGCGTCTCGCTTTGCAGTACGTTGAGTGCTCCACCGGCGCATAAATTCCCACCGACACGGGTATAGACTGCCTCACGCGCCGGGAGCGCTACCAGGTACACGCTGCTTGTATCGTTGGGGCGGAAGCTGGTGACCGCCAGCCGATGCGGATACCATCCTTCCGGCCCTCCGCAATCCTGGTAAACTGATTCTGTAGTGCGCGTCAGGTTGCCATACTGAGATGGAACACTAGAAGCGTTGCGCTGATCCTCCGGGTTGTACTCGTATGCCTTTTGCACGCCCAGGAAATAGCCGCTATCTTCGAAGGTGAAGTGGTTTTCGTTCTGCATGTACGTCCAGTAAATGCCCATGCCGGTGTAGGTGATATCACCGCTGGTAGGAACACTAAGCTCGCTGGTGGTATAGCCATAGGTGTATGTCGAAAGGCTGTGTACAACTCCTTCCCGATAGGCATCAATATCCAGGATAGTCGCTTCAGCGGTCTGGATGACGAATGCGCCGCCCGGCGCAAACGACAGCGCCACAGCCTTCCATCCCACGGGGGTGGAACGGTCTTCGCCCCATACCCAAACCGAAGACTGAGCTTCTCCGGTAATGATGAGAGCAGTATACCAGTAACCCACGCGCACGTTTGAACCGGACAGCAAGCTGTTGCCGGTACAACCGTCCAGGTATAGACGCAAATCATAGTTTCCGCTGCTCCAATTGGCGCACACGCCTACCGAGTTTTCGCCCTGGGCGATAAAGTAATCGGTATTGCTGCCGCCGTTCAAACGAAACTGGAACAGAACCGCGCGCGCAGCGGCGTGCATGGGGTGGGAAATGGGTGTGCTGGTGGTATAAATGTTTAGCGCAAGATCGCCCTCACGTGGTTCTATCTGGTATTGCGCGCCGGATGACGCCGATTCCCACTGCGTGGGGTCAAACGCATTCTCATCCTCAAAATCTTCCCGGAAGAGGAGTCGGTAACTGGCCTGCGCCTGCGGTTTACCTTTGAGCACACTCGTCTGGTGATACCAGGTACTATGGGCCGAAATGAAGCCCCCAGCCTCCGGTTCAATCACGTCAGCGCGGGCGTGCCCGCGAAACTCTCCGTAGCGGGGCGTGTAGGGATGATCCCCTAATGCAGAATTGCGATCCGTATTGGTTGCCGCAGCATCATAGGCATATTGATAGGCGTTGCTATCTTCGCCAGTATTGACCGTTTTTTCTGTTACACGATAGTAGGTGGGAAAGATGGTCATGCGGAAGCTGGTCATCTGACAATCCCAGCAGTGGATGCGCAAGGTAAATTCCTTGCCAGCATCCACCGGCATGGGGATGACCGCCTCGACGCCGGTATCGGAAAGCCGAGTACTGGCAAGATATTCCACGCCGTTTACCAGGATGCCAAAAGTCACGTTGTTGCTATTATACGAAAAGCTGGCATTGAAGCGATAGACGCTTCCCGGACGAACGTAATTCCGCGTAAATTTTTTATAGGCAAGCGAACCAATGCGGAGCTCATCATCAATACAATACACTCCACCCAGATCATCATCGTCCCATACGTGTTGTTCAGACACGCCATCATAACATGAATATGTAACGCCAATATTGTCCGTCCAGGAACGCCCGGCGCTGGTCTCTTCTTCGCTCCAGGGGGCATATGTATAATGGATTGATCCGCCATATCCATTGGTGGCGCTCACGAGATGCATTCCGTCGTATGCGAAGGTTACAGCGTGTAACAGAGTGTCATCCGCGCCATAGCGCAGAATCTTCTTGAGAGTTAAGGGGTGCGCGCCTTTATCAAAAAAGTGGCCGGGGAAAATATAATCTTCTTCCTGTCCCACATCCCCGGCATAGGCCAGTTCATACCGGCGGATCAATTCGGTGAAGCTCCCCGCTGCGGGTGCGTGCATAATGCGGACATTCACCAGCCGGTAGCGCTTATAAAAAACGCGATTGCCACTAACCCAGCTATTATTGATATCCAGTCGATCTGGGCGGATGTCGAATTGAATCTGGTAACGATTATTTGGATAGGTGATCGTGGCCGGGTAGACAGCGATCCCCATCGGGTAGGTGGTGCTGCCGCCACAGATATCGTCCACATTGCGAATATCGGTGGTATAGGTAAGAATAATTTCTTTCCCCTGGGGATTGATGACTTTGGTCAATGACCATTGCCAGGTAATATCGTGGTCGTAGGCGCATTCCGCGGGTGTATTGGGATACAGGAAGTAGGGGTAAGCGGCAGTTTTATCAAAGTAGTAGATAAAACCGGTGGTAGCATGGACAATAAACCGATCCGGATTACTAATTTTTTCAATTTTCAAGAAACTCTCTGATTCCGTGTGGTACAGCCCGCCATAGCTCTTCCATAACGGGTAGCTTTGTCCATTTAGATTTAGTGAAAATGAGTCATCGGTGGTGACTTCAAACGTGCCGTAGGTGTTGCGGCGAATATAACCGGTATCGAATGACCAGCCTGCGCCTACCCAGTCTGGCTGCGAGTTAGTGGTCATTTCATCGATAACCTGGCTGCTGTAGGAAAATGCGAGTGGATAGGACATCCCGCCCGGGCCGGGGGGCAGTTCCAGCGGGTAGGTATAGTTGGCCGCGCCGGTGAAATCGGATACCTGAAATTCTTTGACGCTGGGCAGCAGCCCCGGCTGCCAGTTTTCGGTGTCGAAGTCGAATACCGTCAGGTGGTCGGATTCGGCGGTGATAGTATGCGCCTCCAGGTCGACCGTCGAGCGCAGCGGCAGCCAGGATTGGCTGTCTTCATCGAAGTAGAACAGGGTGAGGTCTTTTTCTTCGCCGATGATCCATTCGGGAATGTAGCTGACCTGAATGGTGAAGTGTTTTTTGAATTTCTTGATCGCCTTTTCGGTGCGTTTGCCCTGCGCGGTGATCTCAAATGGGCTGCTGCTCAACGTGTAGGGGAAATCGTCCGGGTTGGCTTTGCGGATGCGCACGCGCATGGCCTGATCCAGCGCGGCCCTGGGAAAATCCAGTTTGATCTGGCCTTTGAATGCGGACAGTTTCGCGCCTTCTTCGGGGACTTCCACTTCTACGTCATCGCCCTGCAGGATGAGTTCACCGCTCTCCGAAATCTCGAAACTAGTTTCCGGCATGGCTTCGGGTTCGCTGAAAAAATCGCTGGCGGCGGGGGTTTCGGTGGCAAGCGGGGTCTCGGTTGGCTGCGCGGTTTCGGTTGCGGGCGGGGTATCTGATGGCGTGAGGGTCTCGGAAGGCTGCGCGGTTTCGGTTGCGGGCGGGGTATCTGATGGCGTTGGGGTTTCGAATGGCGTGGGCGTATCGGATGGAAGGCTGGTCGGTTCCTGGTAGCGGACCGATGCGGCTGGACGATCATTCGAGATGGCCGCAACGCTATATGCTCGTGGGCCAATGCTCTGTACGCTCATCACGATCGCAAGCAAAATGCTCCAGGCAGCTTTGTACATTTCTCCTCAGGACGATGCGCGCTATTCAGATGTGTGCGAAATTTGTGATATAGAAGTTGATATACACCTTTATGTAGTGATAGGTTACAGAGTTCTTACGATTTTGTCAAGTGGGAAATTACACAACCATCCTTTACCCCCCTGCGATTGCCATTGGTTAAAATCGCCATCTTGCGAAGAAGGGTGGTCTAATTTGCGCGGCGTGATTTGGTACAATACAACCAATTCCACTTGCGGCCATACGGAGCTTCGCTTCCATGATTTTCTTCTTAAAGTTGCTGCTGGCGCCGGCGTTGATGGCGGCGGCCACCCTGGCCGGACGGCGCTGGGGGCCGGCGGTCAGCGGTTGGTTGATCGGGTTTCCGTTTATTTCCGCGCCGATTTCGCTGGTGATGGCGGTGGAGCAGGGGCCGGGTTTTGCCGCGCGCGCGGCGGCAGGGACGCTGGCCGGGCAGGCTTGCGTATGCCTGTTTTCGCTGGTGTATTTTTGGCTGGCGTACCGGCTGGCGTGGTGGCAGTGCATTTTGTTGGCGTTGGCGGTCTATTTTGCCTGTACCGCGGCGCTCAACGCTTTTGCATTGCCACTGCTGGCCGCGGCGGGGCTGCTGGCCGCGCTGGCGTTGCTGCTGCCGCGCATACTGCCG
>DATCUC010000067.1:0-1920 GCA_036567625.1 Anaerolineaceae bacterium
ACCGCGGCCACCGCCGTGCTGGTGCTCACCGCCGGGCAGGTGCTGGTAGGCGCGTTAAAAGTAACCCGCGCCTTCCCCCCAGACCTGGTCTGGCTGCACGCGGCCACTTCGGCGGCGTTGTGGGCGGTACAGGTGGTTCTGGTCAGCGCGGCGGCCGCGGCGGGCCGCACCCAGGCGCAAGAAAGCATTGAAGAAGCCGAAGAGCTTTCTCTGCGCCAGCGCGTTCGCGATTTTTTGATGCTCAGCAAGCCCATTATCGTCCTGCTGCTGCTGGTCACCACCTACGCCGGGATGGTTGTGGGCGGGCAGCGCATCCCCGGCCTGGCGCTCACCTTCTGGGTGATGTTGGGTGGGGCACTGGCCGCGGGTGGTTCCAGCGCCCTGAACCAGTATATCGACCGCGACATTGACGGTGAAATGCAGCGTACCGCCCGCCGCCCCTTGCCTGCCGGACGGCTGCTCCCCGCGGAAAGCCTGGCCTACGGCGTTGCCGCATGTCTCACGGCGTTCTTCGTGCTGGCCAGCTTTGTCAACCTGCTGTCTGCGCTGCTTTCCTTCGCCGGAATGGTGTACTATGTGCTCATCTACAGCATCTGGCTCAAGCGGCTGACGGTGCAGAATATTGTCATCGGCGGTGGGGCCGGGGCGATCCCGCCCATGGTAGGTTGGGCCGCGGCCACCGGCGGGCTGGATATTCCCGCGCTGCTGCTGTTCGCCATTGTTTTCTTATGGACGCCGCCGCATTTCTGGGCGCTGGCGCTGGTGCGCCGTAAAGATTACGCCCGCGCGCGCGTTCCTATGCTGCCGGTGGTGCGCGGCGAACGCGCTACCCGCCTGCAGATCTTCATTTACTCGCTCGAACTGGTTGGGCTGACCCTGCTGATGCCCTTCTTCCACGTCACCGGCAGCGTTTACCTGGTTGCCGCGGTGGTGCTGGGCGCGTACCTGATCTATTCTGCCTGGCGCGTGCTGCGTGATGACGGCAATAAGATCGCCTGGCGCATGTACAAATACACCAGCATGTATTTGATGCTGCTGTTCCTGGCGCTGGTAATTGACGTGTTAATCTAAGCCGCCTCAAATAGATACGAAAAGACCGCAAAGGTCGCCTCGGTCAGGCGTCTTTTGCGGTCTCTTAATTTCAGAACGGCCTATTGCAAACGGACCAGGACTTTGCCCTTTTCCCACAGGTTTTCCAGACGGTAGTAATCGCGCTGCTCAGCGGAAAACAGGTGGACGACAATGTCGCCAAAATCTACCACCAGCCAGCCATACTGCGCCTGTCCTTCTTCGCGGCCATTCAGACCGAATTCTTTTTTCGCCGTTTCCTGCACCGCATCGGCCAGGGCGTTCAGCATGCGGTCGCTGGTGCCGCTGGCGATGACAAAGTAGTCTGCGAAGGACGCGATTTCGTGGATGTCGAGCAAAACAATGTCTTCACCCTTCTTCTCTTCGAGTGTGTTCACAATAGCGCGCGCGGTTTCAATTGTACTCAGGTTTCACCTCATGGTTTGAATAAGATAAATGCCTTGCAAGCCGCTGGGTGCGGCAGCAAAATTTTCAAAATTGTAGCACAAACTCCGCCAATGTAAAGCGCCTCAACGGGCAAGGTAGGTGGTGAACAGCGGCGTATACACCGCCCCGCCAGGCTGCAAATCACTGCGAAACAGGCGTACCGAATCTACCGTGGCGCGCCCCAACTCGCCAACTTTCACGCTGACCAGCGTATCCGCTACTTTGCGCACTTCATCGGGGGAGGCATTGTGCGCCACGCGCCCCAATGTGAGATGTGGAGAGAACGGCCGGTCTTCGGCGGCGTACCCCAGGCGCACGGTTTCGGTTTCAATCGCGCGCTGCATCGCCGCCAGGGTGGGCGGCGCTTCCACGCCAACCCAGATCACCCGCGGGCGGCGGATGCTG
>DATCUC010000068.1:0-15292 GCA_036567625.1 Anaerolineaceae bacterium
CCGCGCTGATCATCCGCGGGCGGTAGCTCTGCTGTAGGGTTGGGAGCAGCGCATTCAGGGCGGCCAGGTCTTTCTCGGCAACCAGCGCCACCTGATGCACCGGCCCCAGGGCAAAATCCATGGCCTGCAGCCATGCCGAAAAGGCCATCGGGTACTGGATAGCATAGCCCTGAATTTTTCGCAGCGCTTGTTCGGCCATGTCGCGCCAGGAGCCATTTTCCTCGTATGCATCCAACTGCAAAAGCGCCATTGCGGCCAGCGCATTGCCCGAAGGCACAGCGTTATCCTGGATTTCCTTGGGGCGGATGACCAGCGCGCCGTGATCCTCGCGGGTGTTGAAGAACCCCCCGGCGGGGTCTTTGAACGCGGCTGCCATTTCACCGGCAAGATCGCGCGCAGCGGCATACCAGCGCGGGTCATGATCGGTCTGGTACAGCGCTAACAGCGCCAGTGCTAACCCGGCATAATCTTCGAGAAAGCCGTTATGCCGCGCTTGCCCGGCGCGCCAGGCGCGCATCAAGCGGCCGTTTTGCCGCATACTGGTCAGGAGAAAATCGGCGTTCATTCGCGCGCGCAGCAGGTAGTCCGCGCGGTCGAGCACCCGCGCTGCCTCTGCAAAAGCAATGAGCGCCAGGGCGTTCCACGAAACCAGAACTTTGTCATCGGTGGCCGGTCGCACGCGGTTTTGCCGCACATCAAACAGCCGCTGGCGCAGGGCGCGCAGTTTCTCGCGCGTCTCAATCGCCGTCAAATTCCACTTTTGCGCCAACCGCTCATCGTCAATCTGCTGCTGGAGCACCATGCGGCCTTCAAAGTTCCCGGCGTCAGTCACGCCGTACGCATCGCGAAAGATTTCCCACTCCAGGTCTTGCGGAAGAAAATGCTCCAGCTCCGCCTTACCCCACAGGTAAAACAACCCTTCCTCATTTTCCGAATCGGCGTCCAGGCTGCTGAAGAAACCGCCCTGCGCATCGCTCATTTCTCGCAGCAGAAAATCTAACGTTTCCTCGCAGGTACGGCGAAAGGCTTCATCGCCGGTGATCTGATAGCCGTGCAGATACACCAGGGCCAGTTGGGCGTTGTCGTACAGCATTTTTTCGAAGTGCGGCACCAGCCAGCGGTCATCGGTGCTGTATCGGTGGAAGCCACCACCGACGAGGTCGTAAATGCCGCCGCGCTGCATGGCGCGCAGCGCATCCAGCGCGGGCTTGATCGCGTGGGTATTGCCGCGCGCCGCCTGCTGGAAGAGAAATTCAATCGCCATGGGTTGGGGGAATTTTGGCGCACCGCCCCAACCGCCGTGCTCCCAATCGTAACTGTTGATCAGGTCTTCGGCTGCTTTTTCCAACGTGGATATTTCCAGCGGATCGCCGCTTCCCGCGCCCCAATCTACAGTCTGTTGCAGGTGCATCGTCAGCCGGTCGGCTACGCGGTAAATATCTCCCTTGGCTTCTTGCCATGAGCGCGCCGCGCTGTACAACACTTCTTTGAAAGACGGCATCCCATAACGACGGGTGGGCGGAAAGTACGTACCGCCGTAAAATGGACGGCCTTCCGGCGTAAGGAATACACTCATCGGCCAACCGCCGCTGCCGGTCATGGCAGTGACCGCGGTCATATAGATGCTGTCCAGATCTGGCCGTTCTTCGCGGTCGACTTTGATATTGACGAAATTGGCGTTCATCATCGCCGCGGTTTCCGGGTCGGTGAAGGATTCGCTTTCCATCACGTGACACCAGTGGCAGGCGGCGTACCCAATACTGAGAAAAATCGGTTTGTTTTCTTTGCGGGCTTTATTCAGAGCCTCATCGCCCCAGGGAAACCAGTCAACCGGGTTGCTGGCATGCTGGAGCAGGTAGGGTGAGGTTTCATCAATCAGGCGGTTTGGCATACAGGTTACTTTCCGGGGCTATCTTCACAAGAACAGATGCAAAGTGGACAATATATGTGATAATTATAGCAAATTATAAATTGAGCCGGTCATTTTTGACCGGCTCAAGGTTATTCATTACAAGGTTTCGGTGACTTTGGTCAGCCCTTCGGGTTGGTCGGGGTTCAATCCCTTTTCTTTGGTGAGCTGCATGGCAAACATCTGGCCGGGCAGCACTGCCACCAGTGGGGTCAGCCATTCCGGGATGCCTTCGGGGATGGGCAGGGCCAGATTGGCCTGGCGCAGCAGCGCCTGATCGTCGGAGATTACAATCATTTCAGCCTGAAGCCGCTTTAGGCGAGCTACCAGGTCGGCAATGTCTTCGGAGATAGCACCGCGCGGGGCTACCAGGAGTACAGGGAAACCATTGGAAACCGTGGCAATCGGCCCGTGCCGAAAATCCGCAGAAGAGTATGGTTCGGCCACTACGCGGTTGAGTTCTTTGATCTTCAAGGCCACTTCAAAGGTGGTCGAGTAGTTATAGCCGCGGCCAAGCACCGCGCAGTGTTCCATAAACACATAGCGTTCCACGTGGCGCATGGCATCCTGCTGAGCGTCGAACGTCAATTCCATCAAGGCGGGGATGCGTTCGAGATCGTGTAAATGATCCTGGTTACTGGCAAACATTCCGGAGATCAGCGCCAGGGCGGCCAGCGAAGCAGTGTAGGACTTTGTCGCCGCCACGGCCGTTTCGGGCGCGGCGTGCAAGGGGATCACGTAATCCGCTGCCTGCGCCAGGCGCGAGGCGGTGTCATTTGTGATGGACACGGTCGGGCAGCCCTGGCGCTTGCCTTCCGCCAGCACGGAAACGATATCGGGCGATTGGCCGGACTGGGATATGCCGATCACCAGCGCGCCGGAGAGGTTGGGCGGGCGGTTATAGAGCGAAAAGAGCGAAGGCGTGGCCAGGGCCACCTGGAGCTGGTTGTGCGCGCCGAACAGGTACTGCGCATACCGCGCAGCGTTATCCGACGTTCCGCGTGCGGCAATAACCACATAATGAAATCGACCGCGCAAGTCAGCGGTGATGCGCGCGACATTCTCGCTTTCCATCTCCAGCAGGGTGCGGACAACATCTGGCTGTTCATGAATTTCTCGCGCGAGGATCGAATCGTACATAATTTGCCCCTTGTCTCTTGTATTTTGTATGCATCCTTCAGTATACGAGCGTTAGCTGGTTCTGACAATCATAACGGACGCCCGCATCGCGGGTTTTATTTATGAGGTGAGTTTCACCGAAAGCGGTGTATACTCAATTCATTCATGCAGGGAACTTAAGCCAGTCGTACAGCAGTCACCGATTATCTTTCATCTCGAGCCTCAAGAGGTTTCATATGCTGCAGATCGAGCAATTGGACGTTCGCAATAAAGCGCAAGTCAACGAATTCATCCGGCTGCCTTTCCGGCTCTACAAAGACAGCAAACAGTGGGTCCCGCCGTTCATTTCGGATGTGAAGACGATGCTGGACCCGAATAAGCACCCTTATTATGACCATTCCGAGGCTGATTTCTTTGTTGCCAAACGCGACGGTAAACTGGTGGCGCGCATCGCGGCCATGGAGAATAAGCCGTTCAATAAATACCACGGAACAACGAAAGCCCAGTTCTATCTGTTTGACGCCGAAAACGATCCCGAGGCAGTGCAAGCGCTGTTCGATCGTGCGTTTGAATGGTGCCATGCTCGCGGCCTTACCGAGGTTGTCGGCCCCAAGGGCTTCAGCGGGTTTGACGGTTATGGCATCCAGGCTGAGGGGTACGAGCATCACTGCATGATGACCATGATGAATTATAACTATCCCTATTACATCGACTTGATGAACGGGATGGGGTTTGAGAAGGAAGTCGATTTTGTGTCTTGCTATATTCACCGCGATAATTTCGTGCTGCCAGAGAAGATCAATAAGGTGATTGATATCATTCGCAAGCGCGGGAAGTTCCAGGTGAAGAATTTTGCCAGCCGTAAGGAACTGCTCAGTTGGGCCCCCAAGATTGGCGCCGCATATAATAATGCGTTCATCAACAACTGGGAATATTATCCCCAGACCGAGCGCGAGATTAAATATGCGGTTGACAGTGTGCTCAGCGTGGCCGTGCCGCAGTTGATCAAGATCATTACCTACGAAGATGCGGTTGTGGGTTTCCTGTTTGGCTTCCCGGATATTACCCCGGCCATGCAGCGCGGCAAAGGCCGCCTCACGCCGTGGAGCATCGCTGATATGGCCATCTCGCTCAAGCGCACCAACTGGGTATCGTTGAACGGCGTGGGCGTACTGCCCGAATATCACGGGCGCGGCGGCAATGTACTGCTGTATGATGAAATCCGCCGCACGATCACCGATTTTGGGTTCGAGCACGCCGAATTAACCCAAATGGCCGAAACCGCGGTTCAGGTGCGCAAAGACATTATCACCGTCGGGGCAATTCCCTACAAGCAGCACCGGATCTTTCACAAGAAGATCTAACCAGCGTTCCCACTCTGCTTCCCCCCATGTTCATTTTTGGAGATGGGGGGCTTTTCTATCCCTCGTGTACGCAGCGCATCCCAGATTAGCGCGATGCCGATCCCGGCGAAAAGCACCGCGTACGGCACGAGCGCGATTGAGTAGCGTTGGAATGGCACGGGTACCAGCAGCAGCGCTGCCGCCTGCGCCAGCCCGGCCAGGGTGAACAGCCAGAATGCGCCGCCGGGCTGCTTTTCCTTAATCGCCCGCAGGCTTCCGGCCAGCAGTCCGAATATCGCCAGCAGCAGGAGCAGGCCGCCCCCAGCAAACCCGCGCAGAAGTGTATGCAGCGGATTGCCCAGGTATTCACTTTCCGCGCAGGCCAGTGCCGCGCGGTAATTGCCCACGTCCATCACTGCTGGGGGAGTGAGGTACAACTGCGCCACAATCCCGACCAGCCGTTCCGGCAGGCGGTTTGCCAGCAGCGCGCCGCCGGCTTTGGTGTGCGCCGTCACCTGCGCCTGAACAAACGCGCTGCGTTCCCGCAAGGCCGCCGGTACTGCCTGGGCAGGGTTAGCCCAGAATACCGGGTTGAGCAGCAGCACCAGCGCCAGAAATATCCCCGCGGCCAGCATGGTATTACGCCAGCGGGTTGACGCGCGCCGTATACCGCCCAGCGGCGTGAGCAGCGCCAGCCCGGCCGGAAGCAGCAGCGCCACCGCGCTTTGCTTGCAGAGGAAAGCCAACGCCAGCGGCACAGCTGCCAGCCAGGGGCGCTTTCCACCGCGCAGCAGCAGCCACAGGCTGAGAGTAATGTTGAACAGCAGCAGCCCTTCGGCCATGGCGCGGCGCGTGTGCAGCAGCACCAGCGCATTGAGCGTGGTCAGCAGCAGTGCTGACCACCCGGCCGCCGGCCCGGCCAGCAGCAGTCCCAACCGGTACATGAAATACAGCGAAAACGGGAGGAGCAGCGCCAGCAACCTGCGCGCAGCCAGCAGTTGACCGGTGGAGGGCAGCGCCCCGCGCGCCGCGTTTTCGTCCCAACTCAAAGACCAATCCCAATCACTGCGCAGGGCCGGTTGGCCACTCAACATCCGCGCCAAACCGATCCAATAACGCGGCAGGGGCGCATCCATCAGGCGGTAGTGCTGGCGCAGATCGCTCGTAGCTTGCGGGTTGAAAAACAGGGCCGCCGGGTTGGTGAACAGCGTTTCCAGGTCAGCGCTCATAAAAAGCTGCGTACTTTCGTCCGGGTGAAACGGCACGGTTGCCATGCCGGCCAGATACAAAATACTGGCCGCCAGCAGGATAATCACCAACAAGAGGGTTGTGCTGCGCTGCATGTGCATAGGGTCTCTATATGATTGTATCCTTCCCGCCGGTATTCCGGCCGCCAGGAAGATTACAAAACCGTTGGGTCAAATCCATCCCATTGCAAGACAGCCCGGTTTACAATTGCAGCATCCTACCCGAACAGACGCCGCATGGAAAAACCGCGAAAACGTTTTTTATCCCTCATTTTGCTTCTGCTCCTCAGCACGGGCTGGAAGCTGATCTTTTTGCTGTTCGATAAATTCCCTTTTAACAGCGACGAGGCGATTGTGGCGTTGATGGCTCGTCATATTTTGCAGGGCGAGCGCCCGGTGTTTTTCTACGGGCAGGCATACATGGGCGCTCTGGATGCCTGGCTGGTGGCCGGCGGTTTCTTGATTTTCGGCCAGCAGGTATGGGTAATCCGGCTGGTGCAGACGCTGCTGTACCTGGGCGTGGTAGCCACTACCTTCCGGCTGGGCGAGGTGATATTTCAATCTCGCCGGGTAGGCTTTGTTGCGGGCTTGCTGCTGGCCGTCCCGGCGGTGAACACCACGGTCTACACCACCGTCAGCCTGGGCGGATACGGCGAGGCACTGCTGCTGGGCAACCTGATGCTCTTGCTCAGCCTGAACATTTCGCAGGGGAAGCGCCAGGCTGGCCGGTTTATGGCCTGGGGGGTTCTGGCCGGGTTGGGCCTGTGGGCCAACGGCCTGACTCTGGTGTTCAGCGCGCCAGCGGGGTTGTTGATCCTGTGGTCATTGTGGCGTGACCGGCAGCCGGCAGCCCGCCGTTGGGCCGCCCTGGCCTTGATTGCGCTGGGTGTGCTGACCGGTGCAGCGCCCTGGTGGATCTACGCGCTCCAAAACGGCGCAAAGGGTGTGTTGACCGAACTATTTGGCAACGCCGTGGCGGTGGAAGGCGCATCCTGGCTGGCCCAGGTGGGGCAGCACCTGGTCAGCTTTGTGTTGTTTGGCCTGACTGCGCTGTTTGGCTTGCGCCCACCGTGGGATGTCACCTGGCTGGCGCTGCCGCTGCTGCCGCTGGCCCTGGCCTTCTGGTTGGGCGTTATCGGATGGATGGCGCGCAGCGTTGCCCGGGCGCGCGAAGATCGAGCGGGGCGCTGGCTGTTGTTGGGCGTGCTGTTGGTAGTCAGCGCGGGTTTCCTGTTCACGCCCTTTGGCGTCGATCCTTCGGGGCGTTACTTCTTACCCATGTGCATTCCCTTTGCGCTGTTCGCCGCGGATTTGATCGTCCATGCCGTACCACGTCCGCGATTGCAGAATGGAGCAGTGGCGCTGCTGCTCATTTTCCACGCGTGGGGCACGATTCAATCGGTAACCATGCCTGGATCGCCAGGCCTGACCACTCAATTCTACGCGCCCAGCGTGGTTGATCACGGTTATGATGACGAACTTATGCAGTTTCTACGCAGCCAGGGAGAAACGCGCGGTTACACTAATTACTGGGTGGCCTATCCGCTGGCGTTCCGTTCGCACGAAGAGTTGATCTTCATCCCTGCGCTGCCGTATCACACCGATCTTCGCTACACTGCGCGGGATAACCGTTACGCGCCGTATGATGCCCTGGTCGAAGCCAGCCCAACCACCGCATACATTGTGACCAAAAATCCCGCGCTGTCGCAAACTCTGCGCGCGGGGCTACAAGAGCTGGGCGTGACGTGGAAAGAACAGCAAATTGGCGATTTTGAAGTATATTACCATCTTTCGCGCGCGGTGCGCCCGGCGGAGATGAACCTCACCGCCGCTGGCAAAGGTCAATCATCGGTTCCGTAGACTTCCGGCCGGCGGTCAGTAAAAACCGGGATGCGCGCGCGCACGGCATTGACCTGCTCCAGGTTGATCCTGGCATGGATCAAGCCTTCTTCCGAACCGGCGACGGCCAGCGTTTCTCCCCAGGGCGAGATCACTGCGCTGCAGCCGCCGTAGATATCGCCGCCAATTTTCCCGGTGACATTTACTCCGGCGACGAAGAACTGGTTTTCAATTGCGCGGGCGCGCAGCAGGGTATTCCAGTGGTCGATGCGACGCGCCGGCCATTCGGCGGGAAGCAGGATAACCTGCGCGCCGTCCAGCGCGTAGCGCCGGAACAACTCTGGGAAGCGCAGATCGTAGCAAACCGCCATACCGGCCAACCCAAAGGCTGTCTGCGCTGTTTGCGGGTTTGCTCCGGGCTGCAGGAACTGCTCTTCCTGCATTAAGCGGAACAGGTGCAGCTTGTTATACCGCGCGCTTTCCTGCCCATCCGGGCCGATGATGACAAAGCTGTTATAGGTTCCACCCGGCCCTTCCAGCAGCAGCGAGCCGCCAATGCTGATGCGGTATTCCAACGCCAGGCCGCGCACCTCTTCCAACACATGCTGGTTGGCGCGGGTATACCGCGCGGCATTTGCCAGGTCGTAGCCGCTGGACCATAATTCGGGCAGCAGTAAGAAATGGCTGCCCGCAGAGGCTGCATCGCGGGCAAACCGCGCCGCAGTCTGCAGGTTGGCATCCACATTGCCCAAGGATAGATTCATTTGCGCCAGAGATAGTTGCAGGTCCATGATGTGAATTATAATGTATCCCAATTCGAAAGAGCCCCGGTTTGTGGCGGGCTGCTTCGTTCAAGTCAACTTTCCACCGCCGCAGGTCAAAGAGGTCGTTTTGAGAAATCGAAGAAATACGAGCATATTATGGATCATGCTCCTGGTGGTAATTGTCGCCGGTATCGGTTTTCTGGGCTGGCAAAATTACCGCTACGCGCTGGAAAATCGGGGAGGAAACGATTTTCTGGTGTACTGGGAAAGCACGCGCATGTTCTTAATGGACGGGACCAATCCATATGGGGATGAGGTAACCGCGCGGACGCAGTTGCAGGCATATGGCGGCCCGGCAGAGACCGGCCAGCCAACCCTGCGCATGGTTTATCCCCTGTACTCGATTGCATTGTTCTTCCCCTTCGCGCTGATCCCCGAATTTACCACGGCGCGGGCGGTATACAACACCTTGCTGGAGATCTGCCTGCTGCTGTTGTTGTTTTTCTCGATCCGTCTGGTGCGCTGGCGCATTTCGCCGCTGGAATTCGTGCTTTACCTGGCGCTGGTGTTGTTTGGCTTTCACAGCATCCAACCGCTGATCGACGGTAATGTGGCCATTCTGGTGGCAATGCTGATCGCCGCCGCGCTGCTGGCGCTAAAAAACGGCGGAGATGCCCTGGCCGGGATTCTGCTGGCGCTGACGACGATTAAGCCCAACGTCGTAGTGCTGCTGCTGGCCTACCTGATGATCTGGTCGCTGGTTTCTGGGCGGAGGACGCTGGCTGCCTATCTCTCCGCCAGCGTTTTCATTTTGTCGCTGGCAGCCATGCTGCTGATGCCGGATTGGATCTGGCAAAATCTGATCGCAGTCGTGCAGTTCCCGCTCAGTGATCCGCCGGCCACCCTGGGAGCGGTAATCACCTTTTCTTTCCCGGCCATGGGTGTGCGCATCGCGCGCATTATGTACGGCGTGCTGGTGGGAATGCTGGTCACCGAGTGGTGGGTTAACCGCCGCGCGGAGTTCCGGGGGATGTTATGGACGGCGCTGTTTACGCTTACCATCAGCCAGTGGGTGGGTGTGCCTACCTCGCCAACCAACTTTGTGGTGCTGCTTCCGGCGACCGCGTTGGTCTTTGCTACCTGGGAAGAGCGCTGGCGGCGCATGGGTCACGCGCTGACGGTGATTTCCATCCTCGGCCTGGGGATTGGCATTTGGTTCTTGCACCTCTCCACCGCGGCATTCGGCCCAACGCAAACCCTCAACCCGCTGCTCTTCTTGCCGCTGCCCGCGTTTTTGATTATCACTCTCTACTGGGTGCGCTGGTGGGCCATCCAGCCGCCAAACGTATGGTTTGATTGGATCAGTATGCCCGACCAGCGCTGATTCCGGCTTATCGTCTGAGGAATATTGGCGAAATTGTAAGGTATTCGGCCCGCGTACCCTGCAGCCCTGAACTGGTTTATGCTATACTTACACGCGGTAAATTCTTCCTGTTTGGACAACGATCGGAATATCTTCCAGGAGTGAGCAGCATGGCGCAGGACAAAAAACCCAATCCGTGGGATGAATTCCAACATGAGGTAGAGGTGGAAATCGAGCAATCCCGCCGGTCTTTGCGGGAAGTCACCTCGATGCTGGAACAAAGCCAGACCGAATTGACCCGGCTGACGCAGCGCAACGCGGTAGTCACCGGGCATTTACAGCAGGTGCAGTCACAGTTAGAGCAGCTTCCACGCGCAGATATCCGCATGGCCTACACCGCCGCGCTGGATTCGCAGCAGCGTTTGCTGGTGATGCGCGGTCAGTTGGAAAAGCTGCAAAGCGACCATGCCGCGCTGAACCGCTACATTGGCGCGCTGGAAAAGGTGAACCGCATGCTTGGCGAAAACCTGAGCCGCTCGCGCACTGGCAACAGCGGCGGTTCGCTGGAAATGGTGATCAACGCCCAGGAAGCTGAACGCCAGCGCCTCTCACGCCAGATGCACGACGGCCCGGCGCAGGCGCTTTCCAATTTCATCGTCCAGGCTGAGATCATCAACCGGCTGTTTGATATGGAACCGACCAAAGCCAAGGAAGAACTTGCCAACCTGAAGACATCCGCGATGGCAACCTTCCAGAAGGTGCGCAGTTTTATTTTTGACCTGCGCCCGATGATGCTGGATGACCTGGGCCTGGTGCCTACGCTGCGCCGTTACATGGATACATTCAAAGAGCAGACCGGTCTGGACTGCAACTTGGCGGTCAAGGGCGCGGAACGGCGTTTTGAGCCATATGTAGAAGTGATGATCTTCCGTGCTGTACAGGAACTGATGGGCAATGCAGCGCGTCATAACGCCGACAACCCGGTCAAGATCCAGGTGAACGTGCAGCTTACCATCGAAGAGAACCTGGTGAAAGTGATTGTTTCGGATAACGGCAAGGGCTTTGATCCTGAGGCCGTCGCTCAAAAAGGTGGCCTGGGATTGAAGCTCATCCGTGATCGCGCTGAAATGCTGGGCGGTTATTTTGAAGTGGATGCAAGAGAAGGCCAGGGATGCCGCGTGACGTTCCAGGTGGCAACGCCAGACAGCACTCCCGCTGGCTTGAAGGCTTAATTCATACATGTTTTGGAGGATGTATTCATGACGAAGACGATCGGTATTTTGACCGGGGGTGGTGATGTCCCCGGCCTTAACCCGGCCATGAAAGCGGTTGTGCTCAGCGCGCTCGAAATGGGTTACCGGGTGTTGGGTATTCGCCGCGGTTGGGCCGGCCTGCTCCAGTACAACCTCGACGAGCCATCTACCCATGATTACTATATCCGCGAGCTGCACCGCGAAGACGTGCGCACCATCGACCGCACCGGCGGCACTTTCTTGCACACCTCGCGCACCAACCCGGGCAAGGTTAATCCGCGCAACGTGCCGGATTTTTTGAAGAGTACGTCATTTGGGAAACCCGGGCCGGAAGACAAAATTGATTACACGTCGTACGTGGTCAAAGTGCTGGAACACCTGGGGATCGATTATCTCGTGCCGATTGGCGGCGATGACACTCTGAGTTATGCGCACCGGCTGCACAAAGAAGGCTTCCCTTGCGTGGCCATCCCTAAGACGATGGATAACGACGTTTTCGGCACTGATTACTGCATTGGCTTTTCAACTGCGGTTACCCGTAGCGTGGAGCTGATCACGAACATGCGCTCGTCTGTTGGCTCACACGAACGCATCGGCATTGTCGAGCTGTTTGGCCGCAATTCCGGCGAAACCAGCCTGATCAGCGCCTACCTGTCGTACGTTGACCGCGCGATCATCACCGAAGTTCCCTTTGATATCCAGCGCCTGGCCGAATTTATCAAAGAAGACAAGCGCAACAACCCGTCCAATTACGCCATCTTCACCATCTCCGAAGGCGCCATCATGGAAGGCGGCGACGTGATTGAAACCGGTGAAGAAGATGCATACGGCCACCGCAAACTCGGCGGCGTTGGGCAGCTCGTGTCTGAGGAAATCAAGCGCCGCACCGGCCAGGACATTATGTACCAGCAGTTGGCATACATGATGCGCTCCGGCGCGCCGGATTCGCTCGACCGCATGGTGGCCATGTCGTTTGGCAACCTGGCGATGCAGCTCATTCGCCGCGGCGAAACCGGCAAGATGGTCGCCCTGCACGGTGGCAAATATTCCACCGTGCCGATTGAGATGATCATGGCCGGCAAGAAGCGCGTTGACGTTGCCGCGTTCTACGACATCGAGAACTACCGCCCGAAGATCCGCGATTTCATGGGCGTTCCGATGTTCTTAAGCTAAAATGATGGAATAATAAGAAGTACATGGGTAGGAGGGCAAAATGATTGTTACGACCAAGAAGTTGTTTGAACATGCGTACGGAAAGTATGCAATCGGCGCTTACAACATCAACAACCTCGAGCAGACCATGGGCCTCTTCCGCGGTTGTATCGACAGCCAGGCTCCATTTATCATCCAGATTAGCAAAGGCGCGCGCTCGTATTCGGACAAGCGCATGCTCGAGGCCATCATTCGCACCGCCACCGAGGTTTTCCCTGAAGCGATCTTTGCCGTGCATCTCGATCACGGCGACGAGGCCACCTGCTACGACTGCATCGAATCCGGCTTCTACAGCTCAGTGATGATCGACGCCAGCCATGAAGATTTTGAACACAACATCGCCACGACCAAGCGCGTGGTGGATGCCGCGCACGCGCGCGGGATCGTGGTTGAAGCCGAATTGGGCCAGTTGGGCGGCGTGGAAGAGCACGTGGCGGTGGATGAAGCCAACGCCAAGCTGACCGACCCGGCCGTGGCGCGCGAGTTTGTCGAACGCTCGGGCTGCGATTCACTGGCAGTTGCCATCGGCACCAGCCACGGTGCGTTCAAATTCTCGGGCACGCAGGCTCTGCGCCTCGACGTGCTGGCCGAGATCCAGCAGCGCCTCCCCGGCTTCCCGCTGGTAATGCACGGCTCCAGCTCGGTGCCGCAAGAAGAAGTGGAACGCATCAACCTGGCCGGCGGCCTGCTGAAAGGCGCCAAAGGCGTGGATGACAACCAGTTCCTCGGCGCGGCCAAGCTGGGCGTGACCAAGATCAACATCGACACCGACGGCCGCCTGGTGTGGACGCGCGTGCATCGCGAGTTCTTCCGCGATCACCCGGAGAAGTTCGATCTGCGCGATCCGGGCAAGGTGTTCATGGCTGAATACGCCAAGTTCATCGCCAGCAAGAACCATAAACTGGGCAGCGCGGGCCAACTGGCTGAACTCCGCGAGCTGGTCGGCTAAGTTCCTTCGCCGCAGTTCAAAACATGATTTGACCGTTTCGGGGCGCACAGCAGTTGGGTGCGCCCCGATTGATCGAAAAAGCATGAATATTCCGCACCGGAGAACACTCGCATGCCCAAATCAGACCAGGGTGTATCAACCGATCGTTACCAGGTCATCCCGCGCAGCCTGATCTTTGTGGTGCAAGGCCGCAATATTCTCCTGCTGAAAGGCGCGCCGACCAAGCGCCTGTGGGCCAACCGCTACAATGGCATAGGCGGGCATATCGAGCGCGGAGAAGACGTGCATTCAGCAGCGCGGCGCGAGTTGGAAGAGGAAACCGGTCTGACTGGGGGCAAATTGTGGCTGTGCGGCACAGTGATGGTGGATGCCAGTGACAGTACCGGCATCAGCATTTTTGTGTTCCGCTGTGATTTTTCTGAAGGCGAGTTGATCATGCCGGTTGCCTCGGCGGAAGGCGCGCTGGAATGGCACCGCGTTGACGCTCTCAACGGGTTGGCGCTGGTTGACGATCTCAAGGTCTTGCTGCCGCTGGTGGTAAAGACACAGCCCGGCGAAGCGCCGTTTTATGCGCGTTCTTTTTACGATGAGAAAGAACGGCTGCGGGTGGTTGTCGCGCCCGCGTAGTACTATTCGTTATCCGGCAGTTCGCCTTCGCCCTGTTCGTAGAAAATCAACAGCGTATTCCCATACTTGCGCTCTTCGAACTTCTTGAAGTGCGTAAATTCGCGTTCCTCATGTTCCACCGGGTCGATCTGCACCACCACCCAGGCGCCTTCGCTCATCCAGCCTGGGTTCTTATCCAATTCTTCCAGCGCGCGCTGCCACATGCCCTTATATTGGGGCGGGGCCACATAGATATAGTCGAATTTGTGATCTGGGTGCTGGCGAAGGTGCGCGTAGGCATCCATCAGGAACACTTCCGCGCCTTCTTTGAGCCGGGTTTTTTCCAGGTTGGCTTTGATCGTAGCCACCGCGCCGTGATTGAGATCAATAAAACGCACATGCTTCGCGCCGCGGCTCAGGGCTTCAATCCCCACGCTGCCCGTGCCGCCAAACAGGTCGAGCATGGTGCTGTCGAGAATATCCTCACCGAGGATGTTGAACAGCGCGGTTTTCACCATATCGGTGATTGGGCGGGTGACATTCCCCGGCACGTCATTCAGCCGGATTCCGCGTGCCTTGCCAGAAATGATGCGTGGTGTGCTCATGCGTCCACAATGCTCCGGGCAGCGACGATATTGCCGTATGGCGCGGTGGTGGGCAGCACGCAGCCCGTGCCCAGGATAAAACGCCGCCCCCCGGTGGCGCGCAGTGCGTCCGCGGCTTCCTGGCGGACCGCTTCGGGCGTACCCAGCACCATTGTTTCCCATTGTCGCAAGCCACCGCACACCACGCCGGGAAAGATTTGCTGTCCGATTGGCAGATCGGGGGGAGTCTGGCGGTCGTGCCAGTTGATCACCTGCACCGGGTAATCGGCCAGCTCGGCAAACATGACTTGCTCGCCGTGCAAATGCAGCATATTAAGCCACAGGTCTTGCGCGGCCTCGAGGATGCGCAAATCGTAGGGCCGGCCAAAAGTGTTGTATTCGTCGACGGAAAGGATGCCGTACTGCGCGTGCTGCACGGCATAGAATATCCCCGCGATACCGCTGGGCTTACAGGCCTGCAGGAAACGGATGGTGGTTTCCGTGAGAATTTCCAGCCCGGCGTGCAGCGCGTCCGGGTAGCGGCGCAGGTGCGCGGCCAGGTTGGCCTTTCCCACCAGGTTTTTGGCTTGCGAAAGCGGGCTAAAAATGGTTTGCAGCAGCGGCGTATGGGGATTGAATTCGCGCGCGAGGTGCTCCAGGCATTCGATCTGCCCGCGCAGGTGGCCGCGCGCCGGGTCCAGCACGGTGAGCCGGGCCCAATCTTCGGGCTGCTGGATGATCGGCGTCAGATACTCGCGCGTGCCTTCGGGGTTGCCGGCCCAGCGATCCTGAACACCCCAATCATACAGGCAGAACGAGGAAGAAGGCGTAACCTTGATCAAATCGAAGTCAAATTGGCGTTGAAAGGCCGTCACTGCCGCTGCCAGCCCGCCTGGCGTCTGATCATCGACCGGGAAATGCCGCCATAAAGCCACGGGGACGCGATCTGGCATCTGGCCGGCGAGGGTCAATTCCAGTCGTTCGCGGTGAGTCAGGGGTTTGCTCGCATTCATGGTTGCTGCTCCGGGGATTGGCCAAGGGTGTTATCCAGCGCCGAATGCACTTCGCCATCCTCGGCGGACTGTCCCTCGAAAAAGCGGGTCA
>DATCUC010000069.1:0-15009 GCA_036567625.1 Anaerolineaceae bacterium
CTGCCGCGGAAGTCAACTCGCCCGAACCGGAAAACCCGGCCGCGGGCGCGAGCAGCCTTCCGCCGGCCAACACCGGCAGCGTCCAGTCATACGCTCTGCCGCCCAAACCGGCCGCCTTTGTGCCGATCAGCTCGTACATCATGCCGCCCAACGCTGAGCGCCCCGAAGGCGACAGCGGCCAACCGCGCATGGTCACCGTGGTGCTGCGCGCCACCGGCGATAAACCGCGTGATGCGCGGCGCATCAAGCGCGTCCACGGTATGCTCCAGTCGCACCCCGGTAAAGACCGCTTCGCTTTTCTGATTTACGAAAAAGGTCACAGCTACCTGATGGAGTTCCCCAACAACACCACCGGGCTGACCCAAGACCTGCTGCGCGACCTGACCGGGCTGGTGGGGGAAGAAAACGTGCGCGTGGATACGATCAAAGTCCTGTAGTTCATCCGGCTCACAGGTCCACGGCAGCCTGCCCCGGCGTGCGATACCGCGCCGGGGCAGGCTGTTGGTGTTTGCGCTATAATTCTATTCATCCCACCCAGGAGACTGCGCATGAAAATCTACCAGGTCGACGCCTTTACCAGCGCGCCCTTCGCCGGAAACCCGGCCGGGGTGTGCGTGCTCGAAAAACCCGCCCCAGAAGACTGGATGCGCGCGATGGCGCGCGAAATGAACCTCTCGGAAACCGCCTTTCTCGTTCCGGTCGAAGACGGCTACCACCTGCGCTGGTTCACGCCCAAGGCCGAAGTGCGCCTGTGCGGCCATGCAACCCTGGCCAGCGCGCATATTTTGTGGGAGCAAGGCTATCTCGCCCCGTCCGCCGAAGCGCGCTTTCAGACCCTCTCCGGCCTGCTGACCGCCAGCCGCGCGAAGGATTGGATTGCGCTCAACTTCCCGGCGCAGCCGCCTGCGCAGCAAGAACCCGCGCCTGGCCTGCTGGCCGCGCTGCGCCTGCCGGATGAGCCGCTGTACTGTGGCAAAAACCGCGCCGATTTCTTGCTCGAACTGGAAAATGAAGCCGCGGTGCGCGCCGTTGCGCCGGACTTTGCCGCCCTCAACGCGGTGGAAAACGTGCGCGGGGTGATCGTCACCAGTCGCGGCAATCTTTCTGGCTGCGATTTCGTCTCGCGCTTCTTTGCCCCGGCGGTCGGTGTCAACGAAGACCCGGTCACCGGATCGGCGCACACCGCCCTCACACCGTATTGGAGCGCAAAGCTGGGCAAAACCGAGCTGCGCGCGCGCCAGGTGTCGGAGCGCGGCGGTGACCTGCGCCTGCAAAACAACGGCGAGCGCGTCAGCATTCTTGGCCAGGCAGTCACCGTCTTTCGCGCCGAGCTTTTTGCCCCACCGGCCTGACCCGCGCCTTATGCTTGCAGCCGATCCCTGGCAAACCTGTCAGGGATCGTTTTTTAGAGGATATCGACCAACATTCTCCCGGTATGCATCCGCTGTGATACAATAGCGGGAATTTTACCCGGCAGAGGTGTATCATGGTCAATGGGTCGTACCGGCTTCAGGATGATAAAGCCGTCCTGCGCATCAAAGATCGTATCTGTGATTCGGCGCTGGAACTGCTTTCCAGCGGGCTGTTCTTCCAAATGCTGGAGCACAGCGTGGCAAAACTGGCCCGGCGCAATTCGCGCCTGCTGGATATCTTCGAACAGCCCCAGGCGGTGAACACGACCAGCCTGTGCCTGCTGGTGGATACGCTCAAAATGCTCACCCGGCTGAGCGGCGACCTGGTTCCGCATGTCGTTCCCGGCTCAGCGCAGTTCTTCCGCGACCGCGGCCTGTTCAACGCTTTTGTCGAGTATCTTTACAACGATTGGCGCGCGATGCAGCGCCTGATCATTTGCGACTCGCAGGGCGAAGCTTACGACCAGCGCCCGTACCACACGTTCAACAACACCATCGAAAGCCTCACCCACCTGGTGCGCTCCACCTACCGCGACATACAGGAGAATATCACCGGCAGCCACCCGCGCATTTACCGCCAGGTGCGCGCCGGCGCGGAGATTGCCGCCATTGCGCTGCCCAAGGAGATTCCTTATCCCAACGGCAGTTTCAAGCACCTGAATGGGATTGCCATCATCCGCCAGGTGCTGATCTACCCGCCGCTGATTTTCAACCCGCCGATGAACAAACGCTCGGGCGTATTTGAGCGCGTGCAGCACAACCCGCTGGACTTCGTCAACCTGGAAGCGGACCAATGGCTGTGCTACCCGGCCAAAGTTGGCCCGCTGGTGGTGCTGGTATATTTCACCCTCAACTACTTCGAGCTGGGCTTTGCCCTGTGCAACCTGTTCGAACTGGCGGACGACGAAGACCTGCAGCGCCGGCCGGATGCCGTGTACCTGTTCGGCGTACCCGCCGCGCAGTTCCCGCGTCTGGGCCGCAGCCAGACGATCTTCTATGACGACGGCACGCCGGACGGGGTGCTGGTGGGCGCGGTGCCCGACAGCCCCGAGTTTGGCTATTTCGGCTACCTCAAGAAGATGATCCTCACCCTGCACAATATTAAGATGATGAAGCTGGGTCGCCTGCCCTTCCACGGCGCAATGGTCACCCTCACCCTGCACGACCGGCGCGATTTCACCATACTGATCCTGGGCGATACCGGCGCGGGCAAATCTGAAACGCTGGAAGCCTTGCGCACGATCGCTGGCGATCACGTCTCGGAAATCACCATCATCGCCGATGACATGGGCTCGCTTGAACGCCGCGCCGGCGGCGCCCTGGTTGGTTACGGCACGGAAACCGGCGCGTTTGTGCGCCTGGATGACCTGCAGCCCGGCTATGCCTTTGGGCAGATCGACCGCATGATTTTGATGAGCGCCACCCAGGTCAACGCGCGGGTGGTGATCCCGGTCACCACCTATGCAGCCATCATGAAAGGCAGCGCCCCCAACCTGGTGCTGTACGCCAATAACTACGAAGCCGTGGACGCGGGCCACCCGATCATCGAGCCATTTGCCAGCCCGCAGGCCGCGCTGGATGAATTCCGCGCGGGGAAGGTGATGAGCAAGGGCACCACCACAACCACCGGGCTGGTAGGCACGTACTTTGCCAACGTTTTTGGCCCGGAGCAGTACCAGGAAATGCACGAACCGTTGGCCCAAACATTCTTTAATGCCTTCTTTGAGCGCGGCATCCCGGTAGGGCAGATCCGCACGCAGCTAGGCCGGCCGGGGCAAGAGCGCAGCGGCCCCGAAGCCGCGGCGCGAGCGCTGCTCGAATGGATGCAGAACCACCCGTAAGAGCCGCCTTAGTCTTCCCGCCGGTCGCCCAAGGCGATCAGCACGATCCCGCCGCCAAAACCAAACGCGCCGATCGCGATTAATGCCGCGATTGGCGCCTCGAGCGTCGTTGCCAAAACAATCGCGACAACCGTCGCTGCCATCAAGAACCATCCACCCCGGCGGTAATCGTGTTTTTGGTTGTCCATATCCCCACCTTCACAAACACCCTGCTCAGACCGGTCAAGCTCCGGTGATGGCGGCGCGTCCGAAATCGCACAGATCCAGCACCGGGCAAATCTCACAGCGCGGGCCGCGGGCGTGACAGATCTCGCGCCCCAGCCGGATAATGTTCAAATGTGCCGGCCCGTATTCCGCCGGGGGAAACATGCCGGCCAGGTACGGGTGCGCCTGGTCAGCGGTCATTTTTTCGGGGCGCAAACCGATCCGCCCGGTGACGCGGTGAACGTGCGTGTCCACCGGGAAGGCCGGCATGCCCAGCGAAAAGACCAGCACAATCGCCGCGGTTTTCGGCCCCACGCCGTTGAACTTGACCAGCCAGGCGTGGGCTTCTTCCGCGGGCATCTGGCGCAAGAATTCCAGGCTTAAATCGCCGCGCTCAGCGGTGATCTCGCGCAGCACCGACTGGATGCGCGGCCCCTTCTGGTTGGCCAGCCCGGCCGGGCGGATGGCATCCATTACCGCATCCGGCGGGGCATCGCGCACGGCTTCCCAGGTGGGCAGCGCCGCGCGCAGGCGGGTGTAGGCCAGGTCGCGGTTGCGGTCGTTGGTGTTTTGCGACAGGATGGTGCACACCAGTTCATCCAGCGGGGCCGAGGGCTGGCTCAGATCGGGCCAGCCGTAAAACTCGAGCAGCCGCGCGTGAACGGCCGCGGCCTGTTCCAGGCGGCCTTCCGGATAGATGAACGCGGCGCGTGGGTCGGCCATGCTGCCTCTAGCGGTGCATTTCCAGCCGGAACGCGGCGCGCACTTCGCCCACATCCAGCTTGCGGAAGTTGTACATGCGCCGGTCGCTGAACTCGCTCAGCGCGGTTTCTTGTCCGGCGTTCAACGCGCCCAACTGGCGCAGCACTTCCATCACCGCGGTCACTTTGGCGCGGCTGGCCGCATCGCCATCCGCGATTTTTAACGCGATGCCCAGCGCCGGGCTGCCCGCGCCCAGCGCGCCAGGACGCAGCGCCACAGCCTGGTAGCCTTCGGCCCCGGCCTTGGTCAGCAGCGCGCCGTCCATCACTTCCATCAGGCGCGTATCAAAGCGCCCCGGGCCGCCGACCATATCCGGGTTGGCGGTCATGGCGCGGTAAATGCGCGTCAGGGCCGCGGCGCGGCGGTCGGGCAGGTCAGGCGATGGGTCGGCCAGGCGGGCAAAAGCCAGCGCCGCGTTAAACAGCGGCGTAGCAAAATTGGGGGCTGAACAACCGTCGATGCCCAGCGCCACCTGGTTTTCTTCCAGCCCGCACATCTGCGCGAAAGCGCTCAAGATCGCGCGCTGCAGCGGGTGGTTGGGGTTAATGTAATCCGCCTTGGGCAGGTGCTGCATAATAGCGCTGGCCACCATGCCGGTGTGCTTGCCCGAGCAGTTATGCCGGTTGGGGGTTGGCTCTTCGCCATTGCGGATCAGGCGCACCTGCGTGGAGAGATCGTAGGGCATATGCGTTCCGCACATCAGGTCGCCTTCAACCACGCCGGTCTTGGCCTGAATGCCCTGCACCGTGCGCACGTGCTCATCTGTTCCGGAATGCGAAGAACAGATCAGCGCGATCTCGCGGTCGGTCAGGCCAAACTCTTCCGCGCCGCCGGATTCCAGAAAGGGCAGCGCCTGGTACGGCTTGGCCGCCGAGCGCCAGAACGTGACGGTTTGCGGGTCGCCAAAACTGGCAACCAGCCGGCCGCGCGCGTCAACCACGACGGCCGCGCCAAAATGGAGCGATTCTACCAGCGGACCGCGCCAGACTTCCACCATTGGTTGGTACTGCGATGTATTCATCCCATTCCCTCGGCAAAAGATTTCAAGCGTTCACTCAGGCATCGACTTCCACGTTCATCCTGCGGTAATTGCGGGCAAAGTACTGCTGTAAACCCCAGCGCAGGCGCTGCATATAATGCGCTTCCAATACATCCGAGTAATTGTGGCCATTCATCAGTTCCGGAACCAGCGCGTGCGTATCTTCAGGCCTGGATTTGATCTCGGCCAGCCGGTCGAGTACGGCCTTGATCTTTTCCAACTGGCGGATCTGCTCGCGCACTTCTTCCGGCCCCACCAGCCCACCCCGCCCGCTGACCAGCAGGTAGCCAGCCCATTCCGGCGACAGCAGCAGATTCAGCGTTTCGAGCCACTGGGGAATATCTGCCCCGGCGAGAAACGGCGGTTGGCCGTCCATCACCGTATCGCCGATAAATGCCACATGCGCCTCGGGCAGCACAGCCCAGATCGAACCGCTGGCCGGGCCAGGGTGGTACTCCAGCATCACCGGCTGGTCATCCCAATGAATGTGCATTACGTCGGTAAAGGACAGGTCGGGCGCGGCCCAACGAATGGTGCCTAAACCATTATACATCTCCCACTCGGAACCGGTCTCAAAACCCTGGGCCTTAAATAACAGCGGCCGGTTGCGAAAAATCTCCGCCGTGCTTTCGTGCGCCACCACGGTACATTCCATTCCGCGCACCCCCAGGGTGCGGTCGTAATGCGCATCCAGGTTAATCAGCAGGCGGTCGGCGGCGCTGCCGCCCAGGTTGAGCAGCGCGGCGCGCCAGGCGCGAATATCGTCGGCGCGCAGGGGCGAATCGATCATAATCAGGCCGTGCTTGCCGCTGATAGCTCCCAGCGTTACCCCGGCATACGAGGTGTCAATGTAAACATGCGGGGAAATCTCTTGCATAACTTCTCCTGAGGGGTGTGTTCGCCAGAACAGGGGGAACGGCCGCGGATCAGGATTCAACCGGGGCTGAGTTGGTGGGCAGGGTAAAGAAGAACGTGCTCCCCGCGCCTAACTGGCTCTCAACCCAGATCTTGCCGCCGTGCGCCTGCACTGCCAGCCGGCAAAATGCCAGCCCCAACCCAAGCCCTTTGGGCATGGAAGGCAGGTGACCGGTATTCCCCGTCTGCACGCTGACAAACTTATCAAAGATCTTTTCTTGTATTTCCGGAGCAATTCCAGCTCCAGTGTCGCGTACCCAGAATAAGATATCGTCTTTCCGCAGGCGCGCCCCGGCATACAGGGTTCCGCCTTCGGCGGTGAACTTTCCGGCATTTTCCAGCAAGTTCACCAGCACGCGCCGTATCATATCACCATCTACCCAAACTGGGGGAAAGTCCTGAAAAGTAGTTTGCCCGTCGCCGCCGTCAAATTCGAGCACCAGGTGCTGCTCTTTGTTCTTCAGCGCGGGCTGAATGAAGGCAACGACTTCATCGAACAACCTGCTTGCTTCCACCTGGCGCGGCCTGGCAATCGGCTGCCCGGCTTCCAGGCGGCGGATGTCGAGCAGCGAGTTGATCAGCCGCTGGACGCGCTCGGTCGAGCGCAGCGCAATATTCACCACCTGGTTGAGCGCCGGGTTGGCATCTTTGGGCAGCAGGTTTTCCAGCATTTCCAGGCTGGAAAACACGTTTGAGAGGGGCGAGCGCAGATCGTGATAGATCATCGAAGATAAATCTTCTTGCAGGGCTTCAAAGTGCTTGCGCTCGCTGATATCGCGCGCGAACCACTGCAAGTTGTGCTGCGCCTCAAAATTGACCTGGCGCACGTGCATCTGCACATCGGTCATGCGCCCGTTTTTGGCCACCAGGCGGCTTTCATACGAAAGCACTTCGCCAGGCCGCGCTTTGCGCACCTGCTCGGTGTACTGGGCGGTAGATTTCTCGCTGGCCGGTGGGTGCAAATCGTACACCCGCAGCAGGCGCAGTTCGGCGCGGCTGTAACCGGTCACCTTTTCGGCCTGGCGGTTGGCTTCCACAATATGCCCGGTCCAATCGGTGATAAAGATTGGGTCGACGCTGTCTTCGAATAATTCCATGTAGCGGCGGCGGGCCTCGTTGAGCGAATCGTACAACTGCGCGTTGCGCACCGCGATGGCCGCCAGGTCTGCCACTGCCTGCACCAGGGCCAGGTGCTCTTCGGTAAAGATGCCCGGCGTGGGGTGGACGATGGTCAGCACGCCCAGCAGCAGGTCTTTCTCCAATACGGGTACGCAAATCGCAGATTTCGCGCCGCTTTGCTCTTCGGCGTCATCCGGCCGCAGCAGCCAGCGCGAGTCATGCCGGGTATCGCGCACCAGCACCGCCTCGCGGCGGCGGTACACCTGCCCCGCCAGCCCTTTTTCCAGAATATCTTGCAACTGCTCAAACGTATGCGGCAGTACCTTACCTTTGTAAACCAGCGCCGCATCCACCGGCTGGGCCAGGGCATCCAGAACCACCAGGCTGCCGCGTTCAGCGCCCACGGTTTGCACAGCCAGCAGCAGCACGCGCGCCAGAGTGGTACGCAGGTCAGTAATGCTGGCCAGTTCGCGGCTGATGTTATACAACAGGGTCAGAGATGCCCGCGTGCTGTCCTGAAAGATCCCCCGGTTCTCATCCATGGCAGTACCGCCGCCTCATATTCATACCGGCATCCACTAATTGTACGCGGAGCGTACGGCCTTGCGCACGGTGACGCAGCGCTCGCAGTCCTCGCGCCCGCACAACAGCGCCAGTGGATCTTCGCGCACCACCTGCTGCACCGTTGCCAGCAGATCGCGCAGTGGCATGGCCGTCACCTGGGCGCCGCCCACCCGCGCGGTACGGGCAAAACCGGCCGCGGCCGGGGTGATTTGCTCAAAGCCGTTCGAGCAGCCGGGAAAGCCCGGGCAGGCGCGCGCGCCCTGTGGGGTAATAGCCCAGCGCAAGAACTGCTTGCGCCCCGCCAGGCGCTCGCCATAATGGATGCTGGTGTTGACGCTGTTGTCCACGCCCAGCAACAGCACCCAACCGCCGCGCCGCGTCAGTTCGCCAATCGAAGCCAGCGGCTCGTCCAGGCTCTGCGCCGCTAGCGCGTCGTCTACGCCAATGCCCACAAATGACAGGATCGGGTGACCCGAGCGGCGCGCGGACGGCATCTGGCGCAGTTTTTCGGCCACCACGCCCATCAGCGGGTCAGCAGGCATATCCGGCCGGTAAAACTCCACCATGCGGTTGGCATCGCGCCCGCTGCCGTAACGCAGGCCGTTTTCTTCCGGCCCTTCTTCCGGTATCAACATGGTCTTATAGGTAAAAGCGGGCATCATCACCCCGGCGAAGGACGTGACCAGCGCGCCCAGCAGGGTATCCGCGCCGCCGCGCACCTCGCCAAAGGATGAAAGCGAGGCGTGCGCAATGACCGGGCGGTCCGTCTCGATATTCAGTGCCTTAAAACCATTGATTACGTCGCGGTAAGAAATCATGGGTGGGTTTCTCTTGGTTGATTTTCCCCATTATACGACGAAACCCCCGTCCAACACCCGCCCGCGCGCCTACCGGAATCGAAAGGTGGGGTTACCCCAGCGCGACGTCCAAAATCATCATCACCGCGAAACCCAGCATGGAACCGGCAGTAGAAAGGTGCGTCTCCTGCCCGATCTGCGCTTCAGGGATTAACTCCTCTACCACCACGTAGATCATCGCGCCCGCCGCGAACGCCAGCGCGTACGGCAGGATTGGCTGCATCCAAACTACCAGCAGCGCTCCCACCAGACCGGCGACCGGCTCGACCATGCCCGAAAGCTGGCCGTACCAGAAGCTCTTGAACGGGGTGAGGCCCTCGCGCCGCAGCGGAACGGAAACCGCCGCGCCTTCCGGGAAGTTCTGCAGGCCGATACCCAGCGCCAGGGCAACTGCCCCGGCCAGCGAAGCAGACGAAGCATCAGAAGCCAGCGCGCCAAACGCCACGCCCACCGCCAGCCCTTCGGGGATGTTGTGCAGGGTGATGGCCAGCACCAGCAGCACCGACCGCTGCCAGTTGGTCTTGATGCCTTCCGCGTCTTCGCGCGGCAGCCCCAGGTGCAGGTGCGGGATCAGGTGGTCGACCACCCACAGGAAGATGCCCCCCGCAAGAAAGCCGACCACCGCGGGCAGCCAGGAGGGCAGCGCCATTTCTTCGGCCATTTGAATGGCCGGGGCCAGCAGCGACCAGTACGAAGCCGCGATCATTACGCCGGCGGCGAAGCCCAGCATCAGGTTGAGCACGCGCCGGTTCATGGTGCGGAAGAAAAACACCATCGCCGAGCCCAGCGCGGTAAGGCCCCAGGTAAACAGGGTGGCCAGCAGTGCCATCATCGTGGGGGAAAGCCCAGTAAACCAGTCCATCGCAACCCTCAGGTATCAGAAGTGCGCAAAATACAGGTAACTCTGGATAATTATACCCTCGCTCAACGCGCGGGGGTGGGGCTTAGCATGGAAACGCATCAATCCGCGCAGATCACCACAGCCGAACCGGCCGTTTTGCCATTCAACGTCAACCCCAGGTAGGGCGATGGATCGATGGTATTTTCGATCTTCAACTCATTGAGGAAATGGCCCGTGCCGTCATCCCTGACGATCGAAAAATGCAGGTGCGTGCCGGTGGGGTTATTGGGATCACCCGAGAAATTGCCCTGGTAGCCCAGCAGCGTGCCCGCGGTGATCGGGATCTCGCTGCTGCCCGCCGGAAAATCGGCGGCAATAAACGAATTGCCGTCCGGGTCGGCCATGTGAGTGTAATACATCCAGATCTGCCGCCCCGGCTGCAGGGGATCATCGGGCACGCGGATGATGACCGTCGACTGCCAATCTGCCAGACGCGTCAGATAGCCGTCGTAGGCGGCGTAGACCGGGGTAACGCCCGGCTCGGTTGTCGGCCCAAAGATGTCAATCCCCTGGTGGCGGTGACCTGGCCGCCAGGAATCATCCCACAGAAAACCGATGTAGCCGTCGGTCGGAAAGAACCGCAGCGGAGCATCCGCGCAGGCGCTCCCGGCGCGCAGCATCCAATCCGCGTGGTCCGGCTGGTTACGGAACCAATCTCCCAGGCGCACAGAACGCGGCGCGGTGTAGACCATGCCGCGCAGCAAATAGTACGCCGCGCCCAGCCCTACCAGCGCGGCTGCCGCCAGCCCAAGCAGAATCCAGCGACGCATCGGCAGGCTGCTTTCTTACTGCGCCGCGGTCGCGGCCAGCTTGCCCTGCATCGACCACGGGCCCGTCCAGGTGATCGTCACCGGCAGCACCGCGCCGCGCAAGTCGCTGTCCGACTCGACAAACACCAGCTTGTTAGTGTGCGTGCGGCCCTTCCAGCGGCCTTTGACCAGTTCCTCGAACAACACGGGAACGCGCTCGCCCAGGTAACGGGCGTGGATCTCCGCGGCCACCTGCTCTTGCAAATCTTCCAGCAGGCGGAAGCGGCGCTTCTTTTCCTCGGCGGGCACATCATCCGCCATGCGCCGGGCTGAAACCGTGCCCGCGCGGGGCGAATAGCGCGCCAGGTGAGCCACGTCCAGTTTTAACTCGGCCAGCAGGTCGTAGGTGTGCTGGAACTGCGCTTCCGTTTCGCCAGGGAAGCCGACGATGATGTCGGTGGCAATGGAAACGCCGGGGATGCGGGCGCGGATGCGCTCGATCAGGCGGCGGTACTGCTCGGCGGTGTAACCGCGGCGCATATTGGCCAGCACTTCATCGTCACCGGCCTGGTTGGGCACTTCAATGTGCGGCATCACCTTGGGCAGTTCGGCCACCGTGTCCAGTAATTCATCGGTCATGTAGTTGGGGTGCGAAGTTAAAAAGCGGATGCGCTCCAGCCCCTCGATCTCGTGCAGGCGGCGCATCAGCCCGGCCAGCGTGGGGAATTCCGGGTTATCTTTGCCGTAGCGGTCAACGATCTGCCCCAGCAGGGTGATCTCTTTGACGCCCTGGCGCACCAGCGCGTTGGCCTCGGCCAGGATTTCCCCCGGGCGGCGGCTGCGCTCAATGCCGCGCTTGTAAGGAATGATGCAATAGGTGCAGGCAAACGAACAGCCCAACACCACCGGAACATGCGCCGTCACCGTGCGGCCCAAATCGCGCGAAGGCAGCACCAGATCGCCGTCTTGCCAGGCAAAGCGCTGCGCGGTTTCGGCTTCTTCCATCGCGCGCACTTCGGTCTGGGTCAAAAACGACACCAGCGGCCCCGGATCGGAAGGCGGCGAAAACACGTCGACGTACGGGAAGCGCTTGCGCAGGATCTCGTTGCCCTTCACGCCAACCAGGCAGCCCATCAGGTTGATGACCACACCCGGGCGGCGGTCTTTAATCGGCTTCAACTGCTGCAGGCGGCTGTAGGCCTTGTTTTCGGCGCTCTGGCGCACCACGCAGGTGTTCAAAACAATCACATCGGCCTCATCCGCGTTGGATGTGCTCTGGTAGCCCAGGTGCTCCAGCGCCGAAGACACCCGCTGCGAATCGGCCACGTTCATCTGGCAGCCTTCGGTCCAAACATGGTATTTCATGCGCGCAATTATAACAGCATCCCGGGGGATTAATTAACCCTTTCGTGTCCGAATTTTCGCCGTGAAACTATCCTCTCACCCGGTCACTGCCCGGCCTGCCTGGGGGGATATATCTACCCATGACCCGAGGGAATCCCCCCCGCTAAATTCAAGGGATATACCGGATTGAGCCGCCCGAGCGCGCTCGCCATAATAGGATAGCCTGCGAAAAAGGGGAAGATCCTCAAGCAGGCACAATATTGGTAGTAAGTTGCTCTTTGGAGGTAATACTGTGAAAAAGTTACGCATGTTTCTCCCGGTTATCGTAGCCGGGATGATGATCCTTTCAGCCTGCGCCGGAGCCGGTTCAGACGTCAACGCTACGGAAGGCGTTGAAACCCTTATCCCCAATACCGGCAGCACGCTGGAACCCACGGTCGGGCAGGAAACCCTGTTCCCTACCGAGATGATGCGTGAAACGGCCACGGAAGCGGTGAGTGAAACCCCCGTGATGAGCGAAGAACCGGCCAATACGGCTGTTGCCACCATGGAACAGCCCACCCAGTCGGCGACTGGCGCGCCGGGCATTCCGCCTACCGGCGGTGACCTGGAAGCCCTTTCGGCAATGCTGCGCTACCGCGTGGTAGACAATGCCGGGAATGAGCTGGGCGTGGTGCGCGATTATATCGTCAACACCTGCGAAGCCCACATCCTGTACATTGTCCTGGATGCGCGCACCGGCAGCCAGGCGGTATTAATTCCTTACGAGGCGGTTTCGCTCAACCAGAACCGCCCGGATGACGCCGCCGCGGATGAACTGGTGGTCAATTTTGACGCCAGCCTGCTGGGCAGCGTGCCGACCGTGGACCTCAACCGCGTGGATTTCGAATCGGCTAACTGGGACAGCGCCGTGATCAACTTCTGGCGTCAGAATATCCCCATTAGCCTGACCAGCGCCTGCAACGTACCTACCGGCGGCGGTACGGCTGTTCCCAGCCTGGTGCCCAGCCTGGTGCCCGGCGCTACCCTCAGCCCCACGCTGATCGCTCCAAGCGCTTCGCCGGAAGCTACCGAAGTGGCTCCCAGCGAAACCCCGGTGGCCCTGAGCGGCTACAGCAGCGTGCTGCTGCAGACCACGCCCACCGCCCCGAGCACGCTCGTGCCTGGCGCGACGCAGGCCACTGGCACGCAGGTTCCGGCCGACCGCACCAATGTTTACAAGCTCGCTACTGCCAGCGACCTGATTGGCATCAACGTGGTGGACGCGCGCAATAACATGGTCGCCAAGGTGCGTGATGCCCTGGTACTGAAGACCACTGGCTCGGTGTACTATCTGATCGTCCAGCTTGTGGCCGGCAACCAGCAGGACGCCAACGGCAACATGGTAGCCGTTCCGTTAGGCGCGGTCAACCTGTTCTACGGCACCGATTGGGTGCGCAGCAGTAATGCGGCCAGCCCTTCGGCCACGGCCGTGAATGGCACCCAGGCTGCTTCCGGCACGCAGACGCCGGCTGCCCCGGCCGCCGGTACCCCAGATACGGGCAAGCGCATTGACCAGACCCCTGGCAACAGCGACCGCCCGGTGCTGGTGCTGCTGGTCGACCTGAGCGTACTCCAGAACGCCCCGGCTTACTCGCTGCAAAACGGCTTTGTTGGTCAGGACACGTTCGACTACTGGAGCAAGTTCATCCCCATGAGCCTGGACGCCCTGCCCTAACCGGCACACGCGCGTCACGGCAAAACGAATTTCCTGGCCCCTATCTTCCACCGAAGGTAGGGGCCTTTTCTACCACCAATTTCGATGCGCGCCATTCCGGTTTTTGCATGGTAAAATTGCGACTATGTATCACCGAAAGTCATCTGTACCAAGCCTGCTCCTGGGCATGGCGCTCGCGCTGGCTGGCTTCTGCATCCTGGGTTGGGTGCTGTACCAGATCCCGCAAATCAATGAAAAAGTGGCCTGGCGCGTGGAATACGCGTTGATCAACGTGAAAAGCTGGTTCAACCCGGTTGAGGCAATGCCCACCGCGCTGCCCACCCCGCTGGAAAGCACCACGCTGGCCGTGGTTGACGCGGCGACGCCCACTCCGCCGGCAGCCACCCCCACCGCTGAATTCACCGCCACGCCCACGCCCGAACTCTCGCCCACGCCCACGCTGACCCCCACGGCCGTGCCTGAGGCGGTAAAACTGGAGCCGCCGACCTGGGAAAAAGAAGACCTGAACGCCTGCGGCCCGGCTACGCTTTCCATGTACCTGCGCTTCTACGGTTGGAAGGGTGATCAGAAAACCATTTCGGACGAGATCAAGCCCATCCGCGCCGACCGCAATGTCAACGTGGAAGAGTTGATGTTTTACGCGCGTAACCGCAGCGGCTGGCTGCTGTCGGATTACCGCGTGGGCGGCACGACGGAAACGCTCAAGCGCTTTATTGCCGCCGGAATCCCCATCATGGTCGAATCGGGGTTCAAGGTGGAAAAAACCTTCTGGGCTAATGACGACCGCTGGGTAGGCCATTACTTGCTGCTCACCGGCTACGATGATGCTACCCAGACCTTCATCACCCAGGATTCGGAAAAGGGCGCCAATATCCGCCAGACGTACGACCAGCTAGACCGCGACTGGCAGATCTTCAACCGCGTTTATATCTACGTCTACCCGCCGGAGCAAGAACAAACCGTGCGCGAGATCCTCGGCGAGGATTGGGATGCGGATGTCAACCGCCAGAATGCGCTGGAAACGGCGCAGCGCGAAACCGAAGAAGACCCCAAAAACGGTTTTGCCTGGTTCAACCTGGGCAGTAACCTGACGTACTTTGAGCGCTACACTGAGGCTGCCGCCGCGTATGACGAGGCGCGCAAGCTCAACCTGCCGCAGCGCATGCTGCGCTACCAGTTTGGACCGTTTATCGCCTACTTCCACACTAACCGCATCGACGATCTGAGCACCCTGGCCGATTACGCCTTGCAGATCACCGCTAACGCGGAAGAAGCGCTGCTGTGGAAGGGGTGGGCGCTCTACCGCCAGGGCAAGCGCGATGAGGCAATCGCCTCGTTCCAAAAAGCGCTCGAAGCCCGCCCCGGCTACGGCGATGCGCAGTACGCGCTTAACTGGGTGATGAATAATTAACGCCGCCCGTGCCAGAATCAAAAACCGCATCGCCGGAGATGCGGTTTTTTGTTAATGTTGCGCAATGGGTTCGGGTGGGTTTAGAACGGCAGGCGCAGCCAGGGGCGGGCGGTGGGCAGGAACGGCCAGGGGATGCCCGCCAGCAGCAGCACCAGCGCGACTGTGTACCAGATG